>NZ_JBFAAP010000004.1:0-362618 GCF_040639815.1 Streptomyces sp. NPDC023723 | reverse complement strand
GGCCCGGGCGACCGGCCGCTGGCTGCACTTCGTGGCCGCCAAGGACGGACTCCCCGCCGGCGCCCCGCGCACCGTCGCCGAACACACCGCCGCCCGGGCCGCGGCCGCGCCGGTCCCGTCCGGCAGGGGCACCACCTGGCAGGCGGGGGCGTGCCGCTCGGCCGCCTCCCGGGCCCAGTCGCCGACGGCGGCGACGACGATCTCCGTCTCCGGGGCGGGGTGGGCGGCCAGGGAGCCGAGGAGCCCGGTCAGGTGGTCCTGGGGGTCGGGCCCGTGGACGACGACACTGAGTTCGGGCATCTCGGCGTTCCCCTTCGGCTGCGACGCGCTCCGGCACACCTGTCCGGACATCGTGGCACCGAAGGGGCGAAAGGGTTAACCGGAGCTGCGCCTCATGAGGGACTCGCAAGGGTTCTGGCGATGGGCCTGACGAGGTTCTCGGCGGTGGGCCTGATGAGGTTGCTGGTGAAGGGCCTGGCGCGGGGCCTCACGGAGCAGGGGTCGCGGCCTTCGGCTTCGGCTTCGGCCTGGGCTTCGCCTTCGCCTTGTCCGGGCCGCCGGTGAACGCCTCGTACTCCTTGAGCACCTCGTCGGTCGGGCCGTCCATGCGCAGCTCGCCGCGCTCCAGCCACAGCACCCGGTCGCAGGTGTCACGGATGGACTTGTTGCTGTGGCTGACCAGGAACACCGTGCCGGCCTCCTTGCGCAGCTCGCGGATGCGGGCCTCGGAGCGCTTCTGGAAGGAGCGGTCGCCGGTGGCCAGCGCCTCGTCGATGAGGAGGACGTCGTGGTCCTTGGCGGCGGCGATGGAGAACCGCAGCCGGGCGGCCATGCCGGAGGAGTAGGTGCGCATCGGCAGGGTGATGAAGTCGCCCTTCTCGTTGATGCCGGAGAAGTCGACGATCTCCTGGTAGCGCTCCTTGATCTGCTCGCGGGTCATGCCCATCGCGAGGCCGCCGAGGTAGACGTTGCGCTCGCCGGTGAGGTCGTTCATCAGGGCGGCGTTGACGCCGAGCAGGGACGGCTGGCCGTCGGTGTAGATCCGGCCGTTCTCCACCGGGAGCAGGCCGGCCACGGCCTTGAGCAGCGTCGACTTGCCGGAACCGTTGGTGCCGATCAGGCCGATCGCCTCGCCCCGGTACGCCGCGAAGGACACGTTGCGCACCGCGTGCACCTTGCGGACGCCGGACGCCTTCTCGGTCTGCTTGCGGCGGACGATCCGGTTGAGGGCGGCGGTGGCGGAGCCCCGTCCGCCGCCGGTGCCGTTGACCCGGTAGACGATGTCGACGCCGTCGGCGACGACGGTGGGAACCTTCTCGTTGCTGTCAGCCACGGCCGTAGGTCTCCTCAGCCTTCCAGAAGTAGATGAAGCCGCCGATCCCGGCGAGCAGGGCCCAGCCCAGGGCGAGCAGCCACACGTGGGAGGGGAGCTGGCTCGCGTGGAAGGTGTCGATCAGGGCGAACCGCATCAGGTCGATGTAGACGGCGGCGGGGTTGGCCTGGAGCACCGGGCCGACCCAGGACGGCAGGTCGCCGTGCTGGCTGAGCAGGTGGTCGATGCTCCACATCACACCGGAGACGTACATCCAGGTGCGCAGCGCGAACGGCATCAGCTGGGCGATGTCGGGGATCTTCGAACCCAGTCGGGCCATGATCATCGCGACACCGGCGTTGAAGGTGAACTGGAGCACCAGGGCCGGCACGGCCAGCACCCAGGAGGCGGCCGGCGGGACGCCGAAGGCCAGCAGGATGACGACCAGGGCGGCCATCGAGTACAGCAGCTGCTTGAGCTGCTGGAGGCAGAAGGAGACCGGCAGCGCGGCCCGCGGGAAGTGCAGGGCGCGCACCAGGCCGAGGTTGCCGGAGATCGCCTTGGTGCCCGCCATGATCGAGCTCTGCGTGAAGGTCCAGATGAACACGCCCGTGACCAGGAACGGAACGTAGTCCGGGACGCCCTTCTTGGTCTGGAGCAGCACGCCGAAGATCAGGAAGTACACCGCCGCGTTCAGCAGCGGGGTCATGACCTGCCAGAGCTGGCCCAGCTTGGCCTGGCTGTACTGGGCGGTGAGCTTGGCGGTGGAGAAGGCGCCGATGAAGTGCCGGCGGGCCCACAGCTGGCGCACGTAGTCGGACAGGCCGGGGCGGGCTCCGCTGACCGCCAGGCCGTGGCGGGCGGCGAGGGCCGCGAGGTCTTCGGTGCCGGCCGGGGACGGGGCGGTCGGCGGGGGCGGTGTGTGGAGGACCTGGCTCACATCCGCTGCTTTCGTTCGGAGTTCACTCGGGGGGAGGGGTGAGTCGTCGCGGTGCTACGTCGGGACGGGACCGTATCGTCGCAACGGGAGACTAGGCCGAATTGACGTCGGAACGCAACCGTTTCGTCGTTACGCCCCTATGCTTGGGGCGTATGACGACCAACGCCGACGAGCCTCAGCCACGTCCGCGCCGCAGGGCCCCGGCCGGGGCCGCCGTACTGCGGGCCGACGTGACCGAGGCCATCCGGGCGGCCGTCTTCGGGGAACTCGCGGCCGTCGGGTACGCGCGGATGTCCATCGAGGGGATCGCGCGCCGGGCCGGGGTCGGCAAGACGGCGGTGTACCGGCGGTGGCGCTCCAAGCTGCATCTGGTGCTCGACATCGTCTCGGCGCTCGCCGTGCAGGGGCTGCCGGCGCCGGACACCGGCTCGCTGGAGGGCGACCTGCGGCTGCTGTACGAGGTGACGTCCCGGGCGCTGCGGCACCCGGTCGCCTCCCAGGTCATCCCCGACCTCCAGGCCGAGGCGGCCCGCAACCCCGAGATCGCCGAGGCCATGCAGAAGGCGCTGCGCGAGGGCCAGGACGGCGTCGCCAGCTCGATCCTGGCGGCGGCGGAGCGGCGGGGCGAGATCCGCGCGGGGTTCGACCACGACCTGGCGCTGGACCTGATCTCGGGGCCGCTGTACTGGCGCTCGGTGGTGATCCGGGGGCCGCGGCCGCCGAAGGGCTACCTGGCGGCGCTGACTCGGGCCACGGTGGCGGGGTTGCGGGCGTTGTAGGGGGCGGGGGGTGTTCGCGGGGCCGGGACGTACGCCGGTCAGGTCAGGGAGCAGACCGGGCTTCAGGCCTCGCCGTTCGCCCCGTTCGCCCCGTCCCCCCGCGCCGCCTCCGGATGCAGCCGTACCCAGCCCGCCCACGCCGAGGTGATCATGTCCTGGACGTCGTACTTGGCCTTCCAGCCCAGTTCGGCGGCGGCGCGGTCGGCGGAGGCGACGACGCTGGCCGGGTCGCCGGGGCGGCGGGCGGCGACCGTGGGGACGAGGTCGTGGCCGGTGGCCGCGTTGATGCGGTCGATCATCTCGCGGACGGAGACGCCCTCGCCGCGGCCGATGTTCAGGGTGAGGGTGCGGCCGGGGGACGCCCGGAGCGCGCGGGCCGCGGCCACGTGGGCCTCCGCCACGTCCACCACGTGGATGTAGTCCCGTACGCAGGTGCCGTCCGGGGTGGCGTAGTCGGCGCCGAAGATGCGCGGGGGCGCGTGCTCCGTCAGTTTCTCGAAGACCATGGGGACGAGGTTGTGCACGCCGGTGTCCGCCAGCTCCGGCGCGCGGGCGCCCGCGACGTTGAAGTAGCGCAATGCTGCCGTCGCCAGCCCCGTCGCACGCCCGGTCGCCCGGACCAGCCACTCGCCCGCGAGCTTGGTCTCGCCGTACGGCGACATGGGCACGCAGGGGGTCTGCTCGGTGACCAGGTCCACGTCGGGCGTGCCGTACACCGCCGCCGAGGAGGAGAAGACGAAGGAGGGCACGGCCGCCTCCGTCACCGCTTCCAGCAGGACCCGCAGGCCCTCGACGTTCTCCCGGTAGTAGTGCAGCGGCCGCTCCACCGACTCGCCGACCTGCTTCTTCGCCGCCAGGTGGACCACGCCGGTGACCTGGTGGCCGGCGAGGGTGCGGCGGACCCGGCCGGCGTCCAGGACCGAGCCCTCGACCAGGGGTACGCCGTCGGGCAGGCGGGCGGCGACGCCGGTGGACAGGTCGTCGTACACCACCGTCTTCTCGCCCGCCTCGGTCATCGCCCGTACGACGTGCGCCCCGATATAGCCGGCGCCGCCGGTGATCAGCCAGGTCATGGTGGCCGTCCCCTCGTCAGTTGCCCTGGTGGCAGTGGTCGGCTCTCAGTGAATCAGGCGCCGGAGCCTGCCGTGCACCACCGCCGCCACTCCTCGCGCCCCGGGCGCCACCCGCAGCGCCAGCGCGCCGGAGTGCGTGGCGTACGGCTGGACCAGGACCACGCCGTGCCGGACGCTCGGCAGGGCGCGGCGGCGCAGGCCGCCGGTGTCCGTGCGGGCGTGCGCCGTCACCTCGCGGCTCGTGCCGTCCCGGAACCGGAGCCGCAGCCGCAGTTCCCAGGTGCCGGGGCCGAGGGCGGCCCGGCCGGTGAGGGCGAGGGTGGCCCCGGCCGGCCAGACGGGACCGTCGGCCGACGGTACACGGGCCTCGAACAGCAGTGTCCGGCGTCCGCTCACCCGGCCGTCCTCCCGGCGCCGCCACTCCGCGTCGACGGCCACCGGACCGGCCGCCGCGACCCGGCCGTACAACTCGTGCAGCCGTAGCCGTAGCCGTAGCCGTAGCCGCAGCCGCAGCCGCAGGGCCGGGCCGCGCGGGGACGGGCGCAGTTCCGCGTCCACCGCCAGCGGGAGCAGGCGGGGCGGGCGGGTCAGCAGCGGCTCCAGGGTGACCCGGGGGAGGTCTGCCGACCAGACCGGCGTGTGCCGGCCGTCGTCGGCCGTCGGGTACGGCGGCAGCAGCCGGGCCGGGCGGGCCGCCAGCTCGCGCAGCCGGGGCAGGTCGCGCGGCTCGGGGGCGGCGAGGATCACTCGGCCGATCAGCCGGCCCGGCGCGGTCGGCGAGCGGGTCCAGTCGGCGGCGTCGTACTGAGCGAGGTACGCCCGCGTGTGCGCCCACCACGCACGCTGGTAGCGCGCGTCGTGCAGGCCCAGCTCGCGGACGTACATCCGCAGCTCGTGGTCGAGGAACTTGGCGCGGGCCGCGCGTGCCGCATGCTTCTGCCCGGCGGCCAGCAGGATGTCGTACGCCGTGCGGCACGCGTGCGTGCGGGCCCGCCAGTTGCTCACGTCGGTCCGGTCCAGCGAGATCGACAGCCGCTCGGCGGACCGGCGGACGTGCCAGACGTAGACCGGGTCGGGGACGAGGGCGACGCGCGGGCCGGCGGCCAGGACCCGCGCGGTGAAGACGAAGTCCTCGTAGGGGAAGCGGCCCTCGGGGAAGCGGATGCCGTGGGTGTGCAGGAAGTCGGTGCGGTAGAGCTTGTTGACGCAGAGGGTGTCGTGCACCAGGCGGGGGCGCCGGGCGGGGTGCGCGACCACGGCGCGCGTCGCGTACAGCGGCGCCTGCCAGGGCACCTCGCGCCCCGAGGGCAGCTCCCGGCGCACGCACAGCCCGCTCGCCACCTCCGCGCGCTCCTCGACGGCCGCCGCCAGCAGCGCGTCCACCGCGCCCGGCGGCAGCACGTCGTCGCTGTCCAGGAACATCGCGTACGGCGCGGTCAGCGCGGCCAGGCCGGTGTTGCGCGGGGTGCCGCAGCCGCCGCTGTTGGCCGGGAGCCGGATCACCCGCAGCCGGGGTTCGCGCGCGGCCAGCCGGGCGAGGAGTTCCGCGCTGCCGTCGGTCGAGCAGTCGTCCACCGCGACGACCTCGCGCACGGCGTCCCCCTGGGCCAGCGCGGAGCGTACGGCGTCGGTCACATGGGCCGCGTCCTGGTACCCGATGACGACGACGCCGACCTGATGGGCGGGGACACAAGGGCGGGAGGGGCGGGAGGGGCGAGCGGGCATGCCTCAGTAAAACGCCCGTTGCGCACGTTGTGCCGGTTGCGCCCGTCGTGCGTGTTGTGTGCCTCAGCAGCCGTCGGCCGCCGCCGTGTCCAGGGCGGTGGTGAGGCGGTCCAGACGGGCCCGCAGCTCCTGGATCTCGTCGAGGTCGAAGCCGGTGGCGGCGGCGATCCGGCGGGGCACCTCCAGGGCCCGCTCGCGCAGCGCCGTGCCCTCCTCGGTGGGGCGCACCTGGACCGAGCGCTCGTCGCGGGCGCTGCGCTCGCGGCGTACCAGGCCGGCCGTCTCCAGTCGCTTGAGCAGCGGGGACAGGGTGCCCGAATCGAGCCGCAGATGTTCGCCCAGGCGCTTGACCGGCAGCTCGCCCCGCTCCCACAGCACCAGCATCACCAGGTACTGCGGGTAGGTGAGCCCGAGGTCCTTCAGGATCACCCGGTAGACGCCGCCGAAGGCGCGCGAGGCGGCGTTCAGGGAGAAGCAGATCTGCTGGTCGAGGCGGAGCCAGTCCGCTGTGGGCGCGCTCATGGCTCCAGGGTACCCGGTGTGCGGCATTAGATTGTGCGCAATTTAATTGTGTGCTTCACTGTGACGCGCAAGCCCCGAACCCACCGAGAGGGATGGTTCTCCATGGACCCGCTCTACACCGCCGTAGCCACCGCCACCCACGGCCGGGACGGCCGCGCCGTCACCTCCGACGGCAAGCTGGACCTCGCGCTCGGCTTCCCGGCCGAGATGGGCGGCGACGGCAAGGGCACCAACCCCGAGCAGCTCTTCGCCGCCGGGTACGCCGCCTGCTTCGGCAGCGCCCTCGGTGCCGTGGGCCGCGCCGCCAAGGTCGACGTGGCCGACGCCGCGGTGACCGCCGAGGTCGGCATCGGCAAGCAGGGCGAGGGCTTCGCGCTGGCCGTCACGCTGCGCGTGGAGCTGCCCGACAGCGTCGACGCGGAGACCGGCCGCAAGCTGGTCGAGCAGGCCCACCAGGTCTGCCCGTACTCCAACGCCACCCGCGGCAACATCCCGGTCGAACTGGTCATCGAGTAGCCGTCGCGGCGGTCCCGACCCGGGCCAGCACCTCCCCGGTCCGCTCGCTCCACGCCACCACCACCGCCTCCTCGGGCACCGGCCGCCAGCGGGTCAGCAGCAGCCAGCGCACGTGGTAGCGGCGGATCACGGTGGCGCGCTCGGCGCGGGTCGAGTCCGGGGCGAGGTAGCCCCGCACGTCCGCCTCGCGCCGGGCGCGCTCCCGTTCGTCCAGCGCGGGATCCGGCCAGGCGGGCGCGGCGAGGTTCGGCCCGTACCCGGCGATCGCGTGGACGGCGTAGTACCCGTCGGTGATCACCACCTCGCCGGGGCCGATGTGCCGGGCCGCCCAGGCGTACGCCGGCCAGTGCGGCGGCTGCGGGAAGCCGGCCGGGATCAGCGCCCCCGCCTGGACGGTGAGGAAGCCGGCGGCGGCACCGGCCGCCGCCGCCCAGCCCAGGACGCGGCGGCCCGCGCGCCACGGCCGGGGCGCCGCCAGCTCCACCGCCAGCGCGAACTGGAGCGGCACCAGGGTCAGGCCCAGGATCCGGCCGTAGGTGTAGTGGCCGCTGACCCAGCCGTACGCCACCACCAGGCAGTCCAGTACGAACATCAGTACGAGCGGGTCGCGGGGCGAGCGGCGCCCGCGCAGCCACAGCGCGGGCAGTCCGACCACCGCGGCCAGCCAGAACTCCCCGGCCAGCTGCCGGTACAGCGTGCGGTGCATCGCGTCCACGCTGTCGTCCCCGGCGAGCGCGAACACGTCGAAGTACGGCCAGACCGCGGCGGTCAGCAGGGCCGTCGCCCCGGTCAGGGCCCAGCGGGCGAGGACCGGGCCCGTCCAGCGCGGCTGCCACCCCGCGGCCAGGGCGATCGCACCCAGCACCGCCGCCACCGAGGTGATCGGGTGGATCAGCAGCACCAGGCCGTACAGCACGCCGAGGGCGGCGTACCCGGGCAGGCCGGGCAGGCCGCGGGGGCCGACGTAGCGCACCCGGCGCGGGTCGCGGGCGCGGGTGCCGGTCAGCGCCCAGGCCCAGAAGGTGAGCCCGATCGCGAAGGTCGACGGGTAGCCGAGGTTGCCGGTCATGGACATCAGCCCGAGGTAACCGCTCCACCAGGCGCGTTCGGTGCCCCACAGCAGCGTCATCGCCAGCAGGGCCAGCACCGGCGCCCAGGGCCGGGGGGTCAGCACCCGGACGAAGCGGTTGACGCCGGTCAGCAGCACCAGCAGGTTCAGCGGCCCGGCCAGCCGCACCACCTCCCAGCCGCCGAGCCCGGTCAGCCGGGCGAACCCGCCCTCGGCCAGCGCGTACGGGGAGTAGTAGGCGCTGCCCGCGCCGGGCAGGTCGGCCATCGGATGGCGGGGGTGCGACAGGTCGGCCTTGAGACGTTCGACGACCGCCGCGTGCTGGCCGGCGTCGCAGCACAGCGGCACCCGCCAGTACGCCAGCGTCAGCACCAGCCAGAACAGGAAACCGGCCGCCTGGTACGGGGTGGGGCGCCAGGTGCGGCCGCCGCGCAGTGCCGTGGCGCCCTGCGCGGACCGCCGGACAAGGACTCCGGCGCGGACTCCGGCGCTCACCGGAGGAACGGGGTGGGGAGCGTCTGGGGCATTTGCCGTATGTTCCCGGCCGGGTCAACGGCATGACCCACCGTCACCGTATCGAGTGACGGTCAGCTGGTCGTACGAACCGCCTGGTCCGCGTGCCCCTGGGCCGGCAGCGGCACCCGGCCGCGCGCCACCGGCTCCAGCAGCAGCGGCAGCCCCACCACCGGCAGCAGCCAGGCCAGCACGATCAGCCGGCCGCCCCAGATGTTGATGTCCGGGTGCCCGGCCTGGGTCAGGATGCCGGTGGCCGCCGCGGCGACCAGGAACGCGCCGAACGCGGGCCGGCGCAGCGCGCCCCACGCCCCGGCCGCCAGCGCCGCGACGAACAGTGGCTCCCGCAGCTGGCGCCGGGACCACTCCGTCCAGAAGTTGCCCTGCAACTGGAGGAACTCCGGCCACGGCCGTTCCCGGTCCGGCCGGGCGAAGTGGTGGGCCAGCAGGTCCTGGAGACTCTCCGACTCGGAGGGGTAGTGCAGGAGGCGGGCCAGCAGGACGGTGGTCAGGGCGGCGCCCAGGCCGATGCCGGCGAGCCGGAGCACCACCCCGACCTGGGCTCGCGCCCCACTCCGGCGTGCATTCCGGTACTCGGCCCAGCGCGCGCGCCGGTCCTCGCGCTGGTCTCCGCTCCAACGTGCGAGCCAGCCCCCGGGCTGGTCTCCGCTCCAGCGTGCGAGCCAGCCCCCGGACTGGTCTCCGCCCCAGCGTGCGCGCCGGTTCCCGCCTTGGACCTCGCCCCTGCCCCTGCCCCTGCCCCCGCCCCGGCGCGCGCGTCGGAGTGCGATCGCCGTGCCCGCCGCCGCCAGGCAGCCGCCGAGGAACAGCGCCTGCGAGTGCTTGACCGCGAACAGCAGCGCCAGCGACCCCGCGACCAGCCAGTACCCCCGCCGTTGCGGCCGCTCGCGCAGCACCAGCGCGCACCCCCACACCGCCGTCAGCGTCAGCGCCATCAGCAGCCCCTCGGTCATCGGCCGCATCGCGACCGTCCCGCACGGCAGCACGTAGTACAGCGCCTGGCCGGTCAGCGCGAGCGGGGCCGGGACCGCGAGGGTGCGCAGGATCAGGAAGACCAGCACCCCGCCCGCCGCCGCGACCAGCACGCTCGCCGTCCACACCCCCCACGTCACACCGAGCGCGGTCACGAACGGCACCAGGAACGCCGGATACCCCGGCCGCACCTCGAAGATCCGCATGAACCGCTCCGGCATGAACGGCACCGTGTGCCCGTCGGTCTGCCCGGCCCGCAGCCGCCGCTCCACGTTCCGCCACTCCCGCTCCCGGCAGTCGGCCGTCACCCGGGCGGTGGGGTCGGCCCGGTGGAAGCGGACCACGTGCACGCTCTGCGCCCGCTTGGCGCTGGACGCCCGGCTCGCGCAGTAGTGCTCGATGGCGCCGGCCGCCGCGCCGCGCTTGCCCTCGCCGGACAGGCTCAGGGCGTAGGAGAGGTAGTTCTTGGTGTCGGGGGTGTCCCGGCCGGTGACGTTGGCGAGCTGGGCGACGGCGAACAGGGCCGCGAGCAGCAGCACCCAGTGGTGCATCCTCAGGCGCGGGTTGCGCGGGGCGTGCGGGTTGCGCGGGGCGTGCGGGCTCACGACGGCGCCAGCAGATCGCGGCCGGACGCGGCGGCGCGGGCACCCGGCACGGGCACCGGCGCCGGCATCGGCTCGCCCAGCATCAGCGTGCGCACCACCCGCTCCGCGGCCCGCCCGTCGTCGAACGCGCAGAACCGCGCCCGGAACGCCGCCCGCAGCCGCGCCGCCTCCGCGTCCCGCCAGGTCCCCGACGCGAGCAGCCAGGCCAGTTCCCGGTAGGAGCGGGCGACGTGGCCCGGTGGCTCGGCGGTGAGGTCGAAGTAGAGGCCGCGGCTCGCCGCGTACGCGTCCAGGTCGTCGGCGTGGACGAGGATCGGCCGGTCCAGGACGGCGTAGTCGAACATCAGGGCGGAGTAATCGGTGACCAGCAGGTCGGCGGCGAGCAGTACGTCCTCGACGTGCGGTTCGTCGGTGGCGTCGACCAGCACGCCCCGCCGGTGCAGGTCGGTCAGGCCCAGGCCGCGCGCCGGGCCGGTGGCGAGGGACGGGTGCAGCCGGACGACGAGGGTGTGCCCGGCGCCCAGGTCGGCGGCGAACCGGGCCAGGTCGATCCGGTCGACGTGGCCGCCGCGCCGGTAGTCGCGGCGGGTCGGCGCGTACAGCACGACCGTGTGCCCGGCCGGGATGCCGTTGCGCAGCCGGAAGCCGGCCCCGGCCGCCCGGTCGGCGCGGGCCCGCACCAGCACGTCGTTGCGCGGGCTGCCGGTGCGGGCCGAGGCGAAGTGGCACGGGTAGGCCCGCTCCCACACCAGCTCCGAGTGCAGGTTGGCGACCAGGCTGTGGTCCCAGCGGTCGGCGCGGCGCAGCATCTGCGGTACGTCGACGCCGTGCCGGGCGCCGGGCTTGCCGAGCAGATCGGCGCCCAGGTACTTCAGCGGCGTGCCCTGGTGGGTGTGGATGTGCACGCTGCCGGGCCGCTTGCGCAGGGTGCCCGGCCAGTTGACGTTGTTGACGAAGTACGTGGCCCGCTCGGTCACCCGGCGGTACGCCGGGCTGCCGAGGATCACGTACTCGGTGCCGGGCGGCAGCGCCGGCACCAGCTCCTCGTCGCGCAGCACCCACACCCCGCGCAGCCGCGGGGCGATCCGGCGGGCCTCGTGGTAGACGGCGGCCGGATCGCCGAGGACGCCACGGTGGGAGAAGGCCGAGTACACGGCGAGGTCCGGGTCGAGGGGGAGGCGGGTGCGGACCGCCGAGCCGGCCCGGTGCAGCCGGACGGCCGCCGCCGTACGGACCCGCCCGGCGCGCCGCGTCAGCGCCCGCCCGGCCCGCGCGCCCTGGGTACGCGCCGTGTACGCCGCGTAGCCGCCCTCCAGCACCCGCAGTTCCGCCGGCGTGCGCGCTCCCTCGGGCCGGTGGGCGCGGAACAGTTCGGCGGTACGGCGGAAGAACTCGGCCCGGTCGGACGGGGGCAGCCGGTCCGGCTTGGACAGGATGTCCAGGCAGTGCTCGCCCATCTTGGCGTGCAGGAACGGCCGCCAGCGGGCCAGCTCCGGACGGGCGTCGACGAACGCGAACACCCGTTCGTACTGGGCGTGCACGTCGAAGTGCTTGCGGCTGGTGGTGGACAGGATGTTGCCCTGGCGGCGCTGCCGGTAGTTCAGGCAGATCCGGTCCAGCGCGGCGATCCGCCCGGCGCTCAGCAGCACCGGGAAGGTCCACGGCGTGTCCTCGTAGTAGCCGGGCGGGAAGGCGAAGCCCTCCCGCTCGACGAAGGAGCGCCGGTAGACCTTGTTCCACACCACCATCAGCAGGTCGAGGATCTCGGGGTGGCCGGCGGCCGTGAACGTGTCCTCGCCGGCTTCGGTGAGGACGTGCGCGAGGACGTTGCGGCGGGTGCCGCCCCACCAGTACGTGCGGGCGTAGTCGAAGACCAGTACGTCCGGGTCGGCGGTCTCGGCCAGCCGGTCGGCCAGCGCGCGCAGCGCGCCCGGGGTGAGGGTGTCGTCGCTGTCGAGGAAGAGGAGGTAGTCGCCGGTGGCGTGCGGCAGACCGGCGTTGCGGGCCCGGCCGAGGCCCACGTTCTCCGACAGGTGCAGCACCCGCACCCGCTCGTCGCGGGCGGCGTACCCGTCGAGGATCGCGCCGCAGCCGTCCGGCGAGCAGTCGTCCACGGCGATCACCTCCAGGTCCCGGTAGGACTGCGCCAGGACCGAGTCGAGGCACTCGCGCAGAAAGCCCTGCACCTTGAAGCAGGGGATGATGACGCTGAAGCGGGGCACTGCTCTCAGCTCCTTACCAGGGCGGAGGTCGCGGAGGTCGCGGCGGGCGCGGGGACGCGCTCGGCGAGCGGGGTCACGGGCGGCAGCGCCTCGGGCGGCTCGCCGAGCAGCACCCGGCGCACCACCCGCTCGGCGGCCCGGCCGTCGTCGAACTCGCAGAACCGCTCCCGGAAGGCGGCCCGCCGCGCCGCCGAGTCCGGCCCCGCCCAGGTGCCGTCGCGGAAGACGCGGGCCAGTTCGTCCGGGGTGCGGGCCACCGGGCCGGGCGGCTCGGCCAGCAGGTCGAAGTAGACGCCGCGGGTCTCCCGGTAGACCTCCCAGTCGTCGGCGTAGACCACGATCGGCCGGTCCAGGTTGGCGTAGTCGAACATGATCGACGAGTAGTCGGTGACCAGGGCGTCGGCGGCCAGGCAGACGTCCTCGGCGCTGCGGTGCGCGGTGACGTCGATGATCCGGCCGCCGCCGGGCCCGGCCGTGCCCCGGTCGTAGAAGTAGTGGGCGCGCAGCAGCACCACCACGTCCTCGCCGGCCGCCTCGCAGAACGCCGCGAGATCCAGCCCGCCGGCGCCGTAGCCGGTCTCCCAGTCCCGGTGCGTGGGGGCGTACAGCACGGCCGTCGCGCCCTCGGGTACGCCCAGTTCGCGCCGGGCGCGGGCGACGTCGGCGGCGGTCGCCGCGTAGTAGACGTCGTTGCGCGGATAGCCGTACTCCAGCTGCTCGTACGAGCCCGGGAAGGCGCGCTCCCACATCTGGGTGGAGTGGCGGTTGGCGGAGAGGTTGTAGTCCCAGCGGTCGACCCGGCCGAGCAGCTTGGCGAAGCTGCCGGTGGCCGCGGCCACCACCGGGTACGTCGACTGGTCGACGCCCATCTTCTTCAGCGGGGTGCCGTGCTGGGTCTGGAGGTGGACGCTGCCGGGGCGCTTGACCACGCCGTCCGCGAAGTTGGCGTTGTTGATCAGGTACTTGGCGCGGGCCAGCACCTCCCAGTAGCGGGCGCTGCCGATCACCGCGTGGTCGATGCCGGGCGGGAGGGTGCGTTCCTGGCCCGCCTCGACCAGGAACACCGAGCGCAGGTGCGGGGCGAGGGCGCGGGCCTTGGCGTGGATCGCGGCCGGGTTGCAGGTGTAGCCGCGGCCCCAGTAGGCGCAGTAGACGGCGAGGTTCGGATCGAGCGGGCGGCGCAGGTGGAGGCGGTAGCGCAGCCGGGTGCGCAGTCCGCGGGGGTATGGGACCGCGTGCAGCGCGGCCGTCAGCACCCGGTTGGCGCCGCGCAGCGCGCGGAACGCCGTGTACGCCCCCCGGGCCAGCAGCCGGTGCTGCACGCCGAGAGTGCCGCCGGGGGTCCGGAAGCCGGGCGGCCGGTGGGCGGCGTACAGCGCGCCGGCCCGGCGGAAGAAGGCCCGCCGGGGGGAGCGACGGGAGGGGAGCGGGAGCGTGGGGCGGAGCGCGGGCCGCTTGGACGGCAGCCGGCGTGGATGGGCGGCCGTTTTCAGGACCGCCGCGAAGAGCTGCTCGAACAGCGCCGCGCGCCGGGCCTCGGGCAGGTCCAGTTCGGCGGCCCGGGTCAGCACCCGGTCCGCCTGGTCGAGCAGTTCGGCGTGGTGCGTGCCGGGCCGGTTCAGCCGGCTGCCCTGACGCCGCACCAGGTGCCGTACGACGACTTCGCGCAGCACCGCCATCCGCTCGGCCTCGGCGGCGACCCGGCCGCCGAAGCCGACGTCGGTGAAGTGCCCGTCGGGGAAGGTGAGATGGCGCTCGGTGAGGAAGGCCCGGCGGTAGGCCGCGCTCCACGCCGGCAACTGGACGCCGGTCAGGCCGGGCGCCGCGGCGGGCGCGAAGGCGCCGTCCGGCGCGCTCGCGAGGAGCGGGGCGGCCGGGTTGGCCGGTTCGCCCTCCCACCAGGGGGTGCGCTCATGTTCGAAGTAGAGCACGTCGACGTCGCCGGTCCGGGCCAGCCGGGCGTCGAGCGCCGCGAGCGCGCCGGGCACGAGGACGTCGTCGCCGTCGAGGAACAGCAGGTACGTGCCGGTCGCCGCGCGGGCCCCGGTGTTGCGCGCCGCGGCCAGGCCGTCCGCCGGCGGGGAGTGCACGGGCGCCACCCGGGAGTCCCGTCCGGCGCGGGCGGCGGCGACGTCCGCGGCGGAGCAGTCCGGCGTCCGGCACACCGGGATCAGCTCGAAGTCGCCGAAGGACTGGGCGAGGACCGAGTCCAGGGCCTGGGACAGCCGTCCCGCGACCCCGTGGGACGGGACGATGATGCTGAAGCGCGGCATGCTGCTCTCTCTGTCGTCGTGCGGTCGTGCGGTTGTGCGCCGTCGTGCGGTAGTGCGGTCGTGCGGTGGTTTGTGCCGTCTGCGGTCGGGCGGCGGGGGCGGTACGGGGTTCAGCCGCCGGTGCCGCCGGCACGGCGGCCGGGCCGTCCCGTCGGCCGCCGTACGGGCGGACGGGTGGGCGCGGGCCGGGACGGGCAGCGGGGCATACGGACTCCCGGGGACGTGGTCAGCGGCGGTCGGACAGGGGCGGGCGCGGGCGGAGGACGTCGGAGGAGGAAGCCGGGGTGGGAAGAGCGGTGGGGAGGGAGGTGGGGAAGGGGGCGGGGAGGGAGGTGGGAACGGCCGGTGCCGGGACGTCGGCCGCGCTGCCCACCGGCAGCGGAGACACCGGAGACACCGGCGACACCACCGGCACCGGCGCGGGTGCCGGCCGGCGTTCCCCGAGCGGTACGACCGGCTGCGGCGCCCGCTCCCCGAGCACGATCCGGCGCACGGCGCGTTCGGCGGCGCGGCCGTCGTCCCAGGGGCAGAACCGCTCCCGGAACACCGACCGCAACTGCCCGGCGCGCGACCCGCGCCAGTGCCCGGTGGCGAAGATGTCGATCAGCTCGTCCTCGTCGCGGGCGGTCACCCCCGGCGGCACGGCGCGCAGGTCGACGTAGAGGCCGCGGGCCGCCTCGTACGCCTGCTGGTCCCCGGTGTGCAGCACGATCGGCCGGTCCAGGGCCGCGTAGTCCACCATCAGCGGCGCGTAGTCGGTGACCAGGACGTCCGAGGCCAGGCAGAGCGACGACAGGCGCGGGTGGCCGGTGACGTCGACGACCCGGGGCGCGCGCGGGATCTGCGGGGCGCCCGGTCCGGCCGGGCTCCGCACCAGCACCACGAAGCGCGGGCCCAGACGGCGGGTGACGCGCTCCAGGTCGAGGGCGAGACGCTGAGTGCGCCGGTAGTCGCGCCGGGCGGGCGCGTAGAGGATCGCGACCGAGTCCGCCGGGACGCCGAGCAGTTCCCGCAGCCGGGCCACGTCCGCCGCCGTCGCCCGCTGGAAGACGTCGGTACGGGGCTGGCCGCACTCCACCACCGTGTAGTCGCCGGGGTGGACCCGCTGCCAGGTCAGGGTGGAGTGGCGGTTGGCGGACAGCACGTAGTCCCAGCGGTCGACATCCCGCAGCAGCGCCGCGAAGTCGGTGTCGCGGGCGGCGGCCGGGCGCTCCTGGAGATCCAGGCCCGCGTGGCCCAGTGGAGTACCGGCCTGCGTCTGCACCAGCACCTGACCCCGGCGCTTGACCAGCCGCGGGTCGAAGGGGGCGTTGTGCACCAGGTACTTGGCCCGGGCCAGCTCGGTGAGATGGCGGGCGGTGCCCGGGGAGACGCGGCGCGGACCGGGCGGCACCGTGTGGTGCAGCGCGGGGGCGGCCAGCCACGCCGTGCGGATGTGCGGCACGACCGAGCGGAACGCCTCCTCCAGCGCCCCCGGGTTGCAGCCGTATCCGGCATAGCTGCCGTAGCCGTCGTAAGTGCTGCCGTAACCGCCGTAACCGCCGTAACCGCCGGGTTCCGGCCCGGCGTGACCGGTGCCGTCGGCGAACAGCGCGCGGTCGGCGCGCAGCGGCAGCAGGCGCTGGGTCCGGTAGTGCAGGCGCAGTACGCCGGAGCGCACGGCGCGCAGGGTCCTGGTGGTGAGCTTGACCGCGCGGCGGCCGCCGGCCGCGGCCAGCCGCAGCGTCCGGTAGGTGCGGTGCAGGCCGAGGCGGAGCAGGCCGTGCCGCAGCCGGACCGGCAGCGGGGCGCGGGCGCCCGGCACCCGGTAGCGGCGCAGGTGGGCGCGGGCCAGGCGCAGGAACTCGGCGCGTGAGCCGCGCGGCAGGCGCTCGCGCCGGGCGAACACCACCGCCAGATGGTCGGCCATCCGGCGGAACAGCACCGGCCGCCAGCGCGCCAGCTCCGGGTCGCTGTCCAGGAACGCGAAGACCCGGTCGTACTGGGCGAAGACGTCGAGGTGGCGTTCGCTGGGCGTGCCGAGGATGGAGCCCCGGCGGCGCTGGCGGTAGTGCACGCAGACCAGGTCCAGGGTGGCGATGGACTCGGCCCGCAGCAGCACCGGGTAGGTCCACGGGGTGTCCTCGTACAGGCCCGGCGGGAAGGTGAAGCCGGCCCGTTCGACGAACTCCCGGCGGCAGGTCTTGTTCCAGGCGACCATCAGCAGGTTCAGCAGACCGGGGCGGTCGGTGAGCGTGAACGGGGCCGGGCCGTCCTCGGTGAGCCGGGCGGCGGCCTGGTTGCGGACCGTTTCGCCGGTCCAGTACGTGCGCGCGTAGTCGTAGACCAGGACGTCCGGGTCGCCGGTCTCCTTCAGCCGGTCCGCGACGGCCCGCAGCGCACCCGGGGTGAGGGTGTCGTCGCCGTCGAGGAAGACCAGGTAGTCGCCGGTGGCCTGGCTCATCCCGGCGTTGCGGGCCGGGCCGAGGCCCTGGTTCGCGGGCAGGTGGACCGGCCGGACGCGCGGGTCGCGGGCGGCGAACTCGTCGACGATGTCCCCGCAGGCGTCCGGCGAGGCGTCGTCGACCGCGATCAGTTCGAAGTCGGGGAACGACTGGGAGAGCACCGACTCCAGGCACGCGGGCAGGTACGCCTGGACCTGGTATGCGGGGACGATGACACTGAACCTGGGCACGGGGACATCCATGGGTCGGCGCGGGCGTTCGGCCCGGGAACGGCCAATGGAGTGACTTGGTTACGCCCGCTGCGGCATTCGGGGGACCACGGACGCCCACCCGACCGGGGGCGGGCCGCGACCGGCCCGCCCCCAACGCACGTACCGGACCGTCTACTTGACGGCGCCCGCCATCACCCCGGACACGAACTGCCGCTGGAACGCGAAGAACACGACCAGCGGGACCACCATCGAGATGAACGCGCCGGGCGCGAGTACGTCGACGTTGTTGCCGAACTGCCGTACCTGCGTCTGGAGCGCCACCGTGATCGGCTGGTTCGCCGAGTCGGTGAAGATCAGCGCGACCAGCATGTCGTTCCACACCCACAGGAACTGGAAGATGCCCAGGCTGGCGATGGCGGGCCCGCCCAGCGGCATCACCACCCGGGTGAACAGCCGCAGTTCGCCCGCGCCGTCCAGCCGGGCCGCCTCCAGCAGCTCGCGCGGGATCTCGGCGAAGAAGTTCCGCAGCAGGAACACCGCGAACGGCAGTCCGAAGCCGACGTGGAACAGGATCACCCCGAGCAGCGAGCCGAACAGCCCGATGTTGCCGAAGAGTTCGGCGATCGGGATCAGCGCCACCTGCACCGGCACCACCAGCAGCCCGACCACGGCCAGGAACCACCAGTCGCGCCCCGGGAACTCCATCCACGCGAACGCGTACCCGGCCAGCGAGCCGATGACGACCACCAGCACCGTCGCCGGGACCGTGATCAGCACGGTGTTGACCAGGGAGTCGGTGATGTCGCCGTTCTCCAGCAGGTTGGAGTAGGCGGAGAAGGTGAGCTGCGACGGCTCGCTGAACACGTTCCACCAGCCGTCGGCCGCCATGTCCTGCGGATCACGCAGCGAGGACAGCAGCAGCCCGATCGTCGGCACCAGCCAGAACAGTCCTACGAGGATCAGGGCCACCCGCACCAGACCACCGCTGACCCCGCCGGCGAGGCGGGAGCCCAGTGATCGCCGGGGTTTTGTGAAGGATCGGGCCTGTGTGGTCATCGCCTGACCTCCCGCCGCAGCCGCCGCACGTTGAACCACATCACCGGAATGACCAGCAGCAGCAGGAACACCGAGATCGCGCTGGCGATGCCCGGCTGGTCCTCGGAGAAGCCCTTGCGGTACAGCTCGAGGGCGAGCACGTTGGCGTCGTCCTGCGCGGAGCCCGGGGCGATGATGAAGACCAGGTCGAAGATCTTCAGCACGTTGATCATCAGGGTGACGGTGACGACGGCGAGCACCGGCGCCAGCATCGGCACCGTGACCCGCCGGAACACCTGCCACTCGTTGGCCCCGTCGACCCGCGCCGCTTCCAGCAGCTCCCGGGGGACACCCGCGAGTCCGGCCGCGATCAGCACCATCGCGAACCCGGCCCACATCCACACGTACGAGCCGATGATCGCCGGGGTGACCAGGGACGGGCCGAGCCAGTCCAGGCCGTTGTAGGGCTCCTTGAAGTTGTCCGCGGGCAGCCGCAGCCGGGCTCCGTCGGCCGCCGCGGGCAGCGTGAAGGTGCCGTCGTCCCCGGCCGTCGTCGAGGCCACCACCGTCCCGTCCTTCACCGCCTCGATCTTCATCCCGGCGTAGCCGAGTTCGCCGCCGTCGACGCCGCCCAGGGTGCCGACGCCCTTGCCGCGGGTGAAGTCCTGCCAGGTGGTGCCGGTGACGCTGCCGGACTCGGCCCGCGGCGCGGCGGCCGGCTCCGCTGCGTCGGGCAGCTGGTCGGGCGCGACCCCGACCAAGGGCAGTACGACGGTCTCACCGGCCCGGACGGGCTCCTTGGTGATGAACGCGCCGCCGCCGGCCGCTTCGAGCGGCGACTGGCGGCCCGGGTGCGCCTTCGGGAACGCCGACGCCTGGGCGAAGGTGTCGTGCACCCCGACCCACACCGCGTTGGCCACGCCCTTCTCCGGGTCCTGGTCGTACACCAGGCGGAAGATGATGCCCGCCGCGAGCATCGAGATGGCCATCGGCATGAAGACGACCAGCTTGAACGCCGTGCCCCAGCGCACCCGTTCGGTCAGGACGGCGAAGACCAGTCCGAGCGCGGTGGCGACCGCCGGTGCGAACACCACCCAGATGATGTTGTTCTTCAGCGCGGTACGGATGCCGTCGTCGGTGAACAGCGCCCGGTAGTTGTCGAACCCGGCGAAGCCGTCGCCGGACTGGTCGTAGAAGCTGCGGACGACCGAGTACCCGATCGGGTAGACCACGAGCGCGCCGAGCAGCACGAAGGCGGGCAGCAGGAACAGCACCGCCACGGCCCTGCGCGTACCGGTCACGCTCTTGCGCGACTTGGGGGCGGCGGGACCCGGTGGGGTCCCCGCCGCTGCCGTCGACGCCACCGGGTCAGTCCCCGTAGGCGGCCGCCGCGTCCGCCTCCAGTTTCGCCTGGGTGCCCGCCACGTCCTTCGGGTCGCTCAGGAAGTCCTGGAGCGCCTTCCACTCGCCCTTGCCGGGCGTGCCGCCGAACGCCTGCGGCGCCTGGTCGGACATGTCGAAGCGGAAGTCGTCGCCGGCCGCGATCAGCGCCTCGGCCATCTTGCGCTGCACGTCGTTCGGGTACGCCGCCGCGTCCACGCTCTTGTTCGGCGAGAGGTACCCGCCGAGCTTCGCCTGGATGGTCGCCGCGTCCGGCGAGGCCAGGAAGGTGGCCAGGGCCTGCGCCGCCTTCGAGTCCTCCAGGATCACCGCCGCGTCGCCGCCGGAGACCACGGGCGCGCTGTCGCCCACCGCCGGGAACGGGAACACCTTGGCGTCGGTGCCCACCTCCGCCTTGGTCTGCACGATGTTGACCTGCGCGAAGTCGCCCTCGTAGACCATGCCGGCCTTGGGCTGGTCACCGCCGGTGAAGGTCTGGGTGACGGAGGCCGGGAAGTCCGTCTGCAGGGCGCCGCTCGCCACGTAGTCCTTCTTGCCCCAGATCTCGGCCAGGGTGGTCAGCGCCTCCTTCACGGACGGGTCGGTCCACTTGATCTCGTGCTGCGCGAGCTGGTCGTACTTCTCGGGGCCGGCCTGCGAGAGGTAGACGTTCTCGAACCAGTCGGTGAGGGTCCAGCCCTCGGCGCCGCCGACCGAGAACGGGGTGACCCCGGAGTCGTAGACCGTCTGCGCGGTGCTGAGCAGGTCGTCCCAGGTCTTGGGCTCGGCCGCGCCCGCGTTCTCGAAGACCTTGGCGTTGTACCAGATCAGGGACTTGTTGGCGGCCTTGTAGTAGACGCCGTACTGCTTGTCGCCGACCTTGCCGATGTCCTGCCAGCCCTGGGAGTAGTTCTCGGCCAGCTCCTTCAGCGCCTCGGCGCCCAGCGGCTTGGCCCAGCCCTTGTCGACGGCCTGCTTGATGGCTCCCGGCTGCGGCAGCATCGCGATGTCCGGTGGCGCACCGCCCGCGATCTTCGAGCCGAGGAAGTTGATGATCGGGTCCTGGGCCGGTACGAAGGTCACCTTGGCGCCGGTGCGCTTCTCGAACTCGGCCAGCACCTGCTTGAAGTTCTTCTGCTCGGCGCCGGTCCAGACCGCGGCGACCTCCAGGCTCTCGCCGTCCAGCTTGGGAAGGGTGACGGTGGCGGCCGTCTCCTCGGGGTTCTTGCCCGCTCCGTCGTCGCCGCTGTCGTCGTCGCCCCCGCACGCGCTGAGCGAGAGGGCGAGGGCGCCCGCGACGACGGCCGCGGCGGCTCGTACGGTTCTGCGGGCTCGGGTCCGGGTCCCAGTCCGGGTCCGGGTGGTGCCGGTGGTGCCTGTGGTGCTGCTCGTGCGCATCACTGCCCCGTTCTTCGTTCCTCGTCGAACGCCGTGCGCTGTCCCGTGCGCTCTGGTGTACGCCAGGGGGGTGGGGGCGGCAAGAGCGCGTCCCTTGTCAAGGGGGGGATCGTGACCGCGTCGTGACTGTCCGGAGCGCCGACACGGAGGGACGGCCCGCCTCCCCGGGGGCGGGGTGGCAGGCCGACGTTCTGTCTGAGGGGAGTCACCGGGTCAGTTGGGTGAGCCGTGCGCTTCAGCACAGGCGCGCATCCGGCCCTCGATGCGTACCAGCTCCACGTCAGTCAGGAAACCTGCTTCCTCGTGCCAAAGCCGGATGAGTTGGTGAAGGCCATCAAGGACACGCTCCATGAGGGCGATGGATGCTTGGTCCGTCACGGGGCCGGGCTTTGCCTTGAGGTCATCCGGCACGCGCAGTTGAAGCGTCGAACCATCGGGGGTGAGGGCTGGCAGCATGGTCAGCGCCTTCATTGCCCAGACGATCTTGCCTCCGGCCGACGATCGGTAGAGGCCCCACTCCTTGGACAGCGCTTCGACGAGGTGAAGTCCGCGCCCACCCTCGGCGTCCGCGGCGACCGCTTGTTTCACCGGTTCTTCCGGACTGCCGTCCCAGGCCTCGATGTACAGCACGTACCCGATGGCCCGAAGTTGCACGGCAATGACGTGCTGGGCGGTGACCTCCCACGGCAAGGGCTGCCGGTCATGAAAGCCCATGACCTTGATGGCGTTGCTGACCAGCTCGGACATCATCAAAGCCACGTCGGACGCGTAGTCCTCCAGCTTCCAGTGCTTGAGCGTTTGGTGAACGAACTTCCGTGCCACCGATACGGCGGACGGCACTGCAACGAGGTGGAGCCGGGACACATGCAGTGTCCGCACTTCTGACGTCGTAACGCTCACTCGGTCACGCCCCTGGGGTGGAACGAGGGCACCAACGCATCAGCGCGGGCAACCCAAACGCGGCCGTTTATGGCCCGCTCGATGACGGTCTGCATGACCCGTGACAGTGCTGCCATCGAGTGCAGGTGCCGGTAGTCCGGCACAACCACATCGCGCACCCCGTGCAGGTTGCAGCTCATGACCAACGCGTCCCATGCCACCGTGTGCAACCAGCGGAGCTCCACGAAGACTCCGGCCAGCGTGAAGCCCTCACGCTCCGAGAAGTCGGTCAGTGCTTCCCGATGCTGCTGGACGGCATGAACGGACAGTTCCGGCAGGGCACGCACGTACCCGTAGATCGGAGGACGAGCGTTCGGGCGCTCAGGCTTCATGGTTCGGCTCCTGGGTGCCGGCGGTGGTCTGCTTGTTCAGCAGAACCTCGAACCAGACGCTCTTGCCGATGACTCTGGTGGTTACTCCCCACCGGTGCGCCAGCGAGGCGACCACCATCAACCCGCGCCCGAACTCGCGGATTTCACCGCTGACTGACGTTGCGCGCAGTACGCGCGGCCGGTCGGGTGCCGCGTCGCGGACGTCTACGCGCAGCCGGTCATCAAGTAGGCAGTACGTCACCTGGACTTGGCTGCCTCGGCCAGTGGTCCCGTGGATCACGGCATTTGTGACCACCTCTGAAACCAACAGCGTCAAGTCTCCAACGATGTCGGGATGTTGCCACTTGTCGGCCAGCGCCCTGGCATCTGCGCGGGCGGCTCTGACCGCGGGTCGCTGCCGCCGATACCGCGCCTGTTTCGTCCTCTGGACAGTCACACTCGCCCCCTTGCGTCGGACATGCGTGGACTCGTGGTGATCCAAAGTAAGGAGCACCACGGTCGAGCATTGCCATGGTGAATACTCTGCATCCTGGACTACCCAAAGTGTCAAGTACCCACTTTGGGTAGTCGTGACAGGCTGTTGCCGCCACCGTGCGCGAGCGGCACACTTGACCTGCACGAAGAAGCAGAGGAGGGGGCGCGACCGTGCCCATCAACAGCAACCCGACGATCCGTCAGCGCCGTTTGGCGCGGCGTCTTCGCGAGCTGCGGAGCGCTGCCGGGATGACTCATGCCGACATCGCCAAGGTGCTTGGATCGGCCGAGTCCAAGGTGGGGCGGATCGAGAACGCCCAGTCCGGCATCCGTCTGCCCGACCTCCGTGCCTGGATGGACGCCACCAACGTCACCAATGCCGCCGAGCGTGCCGAGATCGAAGAACTGTCACGCGAAGCAAAGAAGAAGGGCTGGTGGTCGCGGTACACCAACGCCGTTGATTCTGCGTACGCGGCATATGTGGCCGTGGAGTGGGACGCGGCGGAGTTGTACAACGTCGAGACCAATCTGATTCCCGGGCTGCTCCAAACGTCGGATTACACCAAGGCGCTCATTGAGCTACAGGTGCCGGACGCCACCAATGAGCACGTCGAGACGCAGATCAATGTGCGCAGCGAACGACGTAAAGTGCTCACGCGGGATACCCCATTGCAGCTCTGGGTGATCATTGCGGAGAGTGTTCTGCATCACCGTGTCGGCTCGCGCGAGGTGATGAAGGACCAGCTCGAAGCGCTGGTCGAGGACAGCAGACGGTCGAACGTGCAGCTTCAGGTGCTGCCACAGGACGACCCCATGAACGCGTGTCTCTTCGGGCCGTTCGTCATCATGAGCTTCCCGGCGTCGAGCGAGACGGACATCATTTATGCCGAATCGCCGACCAGTACCCTGTACTACGAGGAGCCGGACGATGTTGACACCTACACCACGCTGTTTCGGCGCTTGAACATGGCCGCAGCCAACGTCAGCAATTCACGGGCGCTCATTCTGGACGCCATAAAGGAAATGGAATAAGACGGTGAATCCTTACATTGAGCGCGCTTCGACTGCCGGGCTGGAGTGGGTGAAGTCTTCGTACTCCGGCAACAACGGCAACTGCATAGAGGTTGCTGCCCTTCCTGGCAGCGGTCGGGCGCTGCGGGACAGCAAGGTCCCGGACGGCCCGGCACTGGCGTTCGCTGCCGCCGAGTTCGACGCCTTCGTGCAGGGCGTCTTGGACGGGGAGTTCCGCCGGGCGTAGGGCGTGGCGACGAGTGCCCGACCTCCCGCCGCGGTCGGGCTCTACAGCATGCGTCGCCCTCTCACGATGAGTACGTCGCGGACGGCGCCGCCTACAACAACGACGGCACCTCCGCCGCCGCCACCTCCCGGGCCGCCCGTTCCAGTGCGCTGGCCAGCAGGGCCAGGTCGGTCGGGCCGTTGCCCAGTTCGCGGATCGGGCGGCGGGTCGGGGGGTCGCCCATGCGGGGCCAGTCCAGGGGGACGACGGTGGGGCGCAGGGTCGCCGTGCGGGGGATGCGGCCCGTGACCCGGCCGCCCTGGAAGGCGACGGTACGGCCGTCCGCGCACGTCAGGTGACCGCGGCCGGGGGCCGGTTCGTCCGGGCCGGGCACGGGCGGGTCCAGGACCGCTCGGAGGGTGGCCCGGCGGGCCGGTTCGGTCTGGGCGGTACGGGCGTCCGGGCCGGTCGCGGCCACCAGGTGGACGCCGAGCCGCTCGCCCTCGCGCGCGACCGCCTCAAGGGCCCGCATCACCGACCCGGCGGCGGGCCGGCCGGGCGAGCCCAGCGGGGGCGTGACCAGCGCGTCCAGGTCGTCGACGACCACCACCAGGCGGGGCAGCGGCGGTGCGGGTTCCGCCTGCCGCCGGGACGCCGCCGGGCGCAGCCGGATCGTCGCGGTGGGCGGGGTGTCGAGGTCGCCCGCGCCGTCCGTCTGCGCGCTCCGGGACACCGCCGTGCGCTGCGCGACCATCCGGCCGGACACCTCGCGGCCGGTGTGCCACTCGGTGAAGTGGGACCGGCCGAGCAGTTCCGCGCGCCGTTTCAGCTCGGCGCTCAGCGACTGGGCGAACTCCCGCATCCGTATCGGGTCGTTGGCGGTGAGGTGGGTGGTGACGTGCGGGACGTCCGTGCAGACCTTCAGGCCCTCGCCGGGTGCCGTGCCGTGGCCGCCGTCCGGGCCGGTGCCGTCCCGGCCGTCCATCAGGACGATGCCCAGACGGTCGGGGCGCTCGGCGGAGGCCAGCGAGGCGACCAGCGCGCGCAGCAACTCCGTACGGCCGCTGCCCGGCGGGCCCTCGATCAGCAGATGCGGGCCCTCGGCGGCGAGGTCCACGCCGACCGGGCCGCGCGGGCCGGCGCCCAGCACGCCGTGCGCCCGGCCGCCGAGGGCCTGGGCGTCGTCGGCCGCGTCGGCCCAGCGGGCCATCAGGGACGCCGGGGTGGCGCGGGCCAGGCCCAACTCGTCCAGCAGACGGGCGGCTTGGGGCAGCGGCGCGGACACCCGCGCGTGCCGTTCGCCCGAGCAGCCCTCGGGACGCAGCGGGGCCAAGGCGCGCGCGAACCGCTCCGCCCAGGGCAGGGACACCGCGTCCACGGTGGCCAGGGTGCCGTGCCCGACCGGGCCGGCCGGGGCGGCGCCCGCCGGGGCGACGCGCAGCAGCCGCAGGGTCGTCGCCACGTCCCCGCTGAGCAGCGCCACGGCTCCGCAGCGCCGGAACACCGGCGACGCCGCGCAGGCCGCCTCGTACGTCTCCGTCACCGGGGAGGCGGGGGAGGCGGCCGGGGTCTCGGCGAGGGCCACCACGTGGATGCCGGCGCGCGGGCCCTCCAGGGCCAGCCGGCCGACCGCGTCGCGCAGGCCGGCGCCGGGGAGGTCGCCGTCCACGACCAGCACCGTGTACGGGCCGGGGAAGCCGGTGGCCGGGCGGTCGCCGCCGTGGTCCGCGTGCGCCCAGGAGGGGAGCCGGTCCGGGGCCGCCGCGGGCGCGGGGCGGGCGCCGGTCCGGGTGTCCGTCAGGTGGTCCTCCAGGCGGCGCAGCAACTCCTGGGCGCGGGCCGCGGCCTGGTCGTGGTCGTGGGCGAGCAGGAGCCGGCAGTCCTGGCCGTGGCCCGGACGCAGCTGGGGCAGCCAGCCCAGCCAGGACCACTCCGCGGCGCGGTGTGACACCGGACGTGCCCGGTCCGCGCTGATCAGGACGATCTCCAGCGCGTCGGGGGAGTGCAGCGCGGCGAGCTGGGCCAGCACCGCGCGGGCGAGTCCGGCCAGCCGCTCGCGCGGTCCGGCCAGCCCGAGCGCGCCGGCCTCGCGCAGCCCGGCGGTCACCGGGACCGCGGGCAGCGGGGCCGCGCCGCCCGGGGCCACCCGGTCGGCCGTGCCGAGCCGCACGGTGAGCGCCTCCGGGTGCCCCGGCCCGCGCTCCCACAGCCGGGGGCCCGGGCCCAGCGCCGTCAGCAGCAGCGCGGCGGGGTCCGGCCAGGTCTCCGGGGCGGCGGAGGAGGGGGCGCGGGCCGGGGCGGCGGCGGGGTGGGCCGGCCGCTCGTCGTACGGTCCGGTGCCGGGCGCCGCCGGTGCGCCGCGGCCGCCGGTCAGCCGCCGGGCCCAGGCGCCGAGCCCGCCGCGCCGCCGTACGTCCTGCGGTACGTCGGTGCCGCGCAGCGGCGTGCCCTTGCGGCCGCCGGAACCGGCGTCGGGTGGACCGACGCCCGAGCGTCCCCCGTGCGTGGCGCCGGAACCGGAACCGGGGCCGGGGACGGCTCCGGTCGCCGATGCGGCGGGCGCGTCGCTCTCGATACGCGGGGCGCGGCCCTGCTCCGGGACCAGTGGCTCGGCGGCACGGTGTCCGGGCGCCGCCCGGTGACCCGGGGCACCGGGATGCAGCGTGCCGTGGGTGTACCCGGTGGGCCGGTCCGGGCCGCCTGCCCGGCCGCCACTTCCGTGCGGGTCTGTTCGGCCGGCGCCCTCGTGCGGGTCTGCTCGGCCGGTGCCTCCGTGCGGGTCTGCTCGGTCGGCGCCCGCGTGCGTGTTTGCCTGGCCGGCACCTCCGTGCGTGTTCGCCGGGCTTGCGCCGCCACGCGTATCCGCCTGGCCGGCACCTCCGTGCGTCTGCGTCGGGCCTGCGCCGCCACGCGTATCAGCCCGGTCGGCACCCTCATGCGTGTTCGCCCGGCCGGCACCCTCGCGCGCCCGCGCCGGGCCTGCGTCGTCGCGGGTCTCCGTCCGGCCGACGCCGCCATGCGGGTCCGCCCAGCCGGTGTCCCCGTAAGCGTCCGCCCGTCCGTCGCCCCCGTGCGTCTCCGCCCGCCCGGCGCCCCCGCGCACGTCCACCGCGTCGTCACCGCCCGGGACCACCGCGTCGGCGACGCCCCCGTGCGCCGCGAGGTCCGGGTCGGCAGCGGGGCCGCCCGGTGCGGTGAGCGCGCCGGGGGATGTGCCGCGCGCGCTCCCGGGGGCCGCGGCCGGGACCCGTACCCGCACGTACCCCTCCCCGTCGGGTGCCGTCTCCACCCGGGCCGCCGCGACCGGCGCGGGCGCCAGCCGCAGGGCCGACTCGCCGATCCGCAGCAGCGCCCCCGCCGGGAAGCGCACCGCGCGCTCGCCCACCCGGGTGCCGTCCAGGGTGGTGCCGTTGGTGGAGCCGAGGTCGGCCACCGAGACCCGGCCGTCGGCCGCGACGGTCACCGCGCAGTGCGCCCGGGAGACGTCCGGGTCGTCGAGCGCCACGTCGGCGTCGGCGGAGCGGCCGATCTCGATCCGGCCGCCGTGCAGCAGGTGCACGCCGCCCGCGTCGGGCCCCGCGACCACATGGAGCCGGGTCGGCGCGTCGGACGACTCGGGATGCGGCTCGGGGTCGCCGGGAGCGCCGAGGAACAGCACCGCGCCGTCGATCAGCGGCGGCTCGCCCAGGGTGCAGCGCTGGGCGTCGAGCCGCCGCTCGCCCGCGTACAGCACCACGGCACCGGAACCGGAGCCGTCCCCGCCCGGCAGTGCCGCGGCCAGCGGCTGCGCCACCGTGGCGAGCGCGGTGCCGGCGGGGGCCGTGACCAGCACGTCGCAGCGCGCGGGGCGGCCGGGCGCCGTGGGGGAGGACGGGCCCAGCGGGTCTACGACGGTCAGCCGGATCTGCATCGCCGTCAGCGGTCCCTTCTGCGCGGGCGCCCGCGCAGAAGGAGGGCGAAGCCGCCCCGCGGTCCCCCACCACGGATGTCACCACGGACTTCCCCCACCCGCCGCACGCGCACGTCGGCCAGTACTGCACGCATCCTCGCACCTGCCACTGACAACGCGCCCGCACTCCACTGTCAAATGATCTTGATTGGTCGGCTCTGCCCTCAAAAATGCCTGACCAGTACTGTCCGAATGATCGTTTGAGTGCCGGTTGAGATCGGTCACGTCCGGGACCGGCAACCGCGGGACCAGGCCCCGCGTCTTTCCTTCGAACATGTTCCGCGAGCACCACAGCCGAACGACAGCCCGGTGCCGTACTCCTCGGCACTACAGTGGTGCGGAACAGCCAGCAAGCAGCAGGGAGCGCATGACGTGCGGCCGGTAGGCAGCAAGTACCTCCTGGAGGAGCCGCTCGGACGCGGTGCCACCGGCACCGTCTGGCGAGCCAGTCAAAGGGAGACCGCGGGCGCCGAGGCGGCCGTGCCCGGACAGCCCGGCGAAACTGTCGCGATCAAGGTCCTCAAGGAGGAGCTCGCGAACGACGCCGACGTCGTGATGCGCTTCCTGCGGGAGCGCTCCGTCCTGCTCCGGCTCACCCACCCCAACATCGTCCGGGTCCGCGACCTGGTCGTCGAGGGCGATCTGCTGGCCCTGGTCATGGACCTGGTCGACGGTCCCGACCTGCACCGCTACCTGCGCGAGAACGGCCCCTTCAGCCCGGTCGCCGCGGCCCTGCTCACCGCCCAGATCGCCGACGCGCTCGCCGCCAGCCACGCCGACGGCGTCGTCCACCGCGACCTGAAACCGGCCAACGTGCTGCTCAAGCAGGACGGCGGCCGGCTGCACCCGATGCTGACCGACTTCGGCATCGCCCGCCTCGCGGACTCGCCCGGCCTGACCCGCACCCACGAGTTCGTCGGCACGCCCGCCTACGTCGCGCCGGAGTCCGCCGAGGGGCGTCCGCAGACCTCCGCCGTCGACATCTACGGCGCCGGCATCCTGCTCTACGAGCTGGTCACCGGCCGCCCGCCATTCTCCGGCGGCTCCGCCCTCGAGGTCCTGCACCAGCACCTGAGCGCCGAGCCGCGCCGCCCCTCCACCGTCCCCGACCCGCTGTGGACGGTCATCGAGCGCTGCCTGCGCAAGAACCCCGACGAACGCCCCAGCGCCGAGAACCTGGCGCGCGGCCTGCGGGTCGTCGCCGAGGGCATCGGGGTGCACGCGGGCAGCGCGCAGATCGGCGCGGCCGAGGGTGTCGGCGCGCTGCTCGTCCCCGACCCGGCGCCCGCGCCGGTCCCGGGCACGCCCGGCGCCGCCGACCCGACGCAGGTGCTCCCGCACAACCCCGCCGGCGCCTACGACCCGAACGGCGCCTACGACCCGAACGGCGCCACCAGCGTCCTGCCGCACACCGGCGGACCGGCCGGCGCCGCCGACCCCACCGCCGTACTCCCGCACACCGGCGGCCCGAACGGCGCGGCCGACCCGACCGCCGTCATGCCGCCCGTACCGCCGGGCCAGCCGGGTCAGGGCGGCCCGGACGACCCGCACCCCTGGCAGAACCAGCTGCGCGCCGCCCGCGACCGCAACGAGCAGACCCAGGTGCAGTACCTCGACCCCAACGAGGACCCGCTGCGCCGCCGCCCGCAGCGCCAGGTCGCCCGACCGCAGCAGCAGCCGCGCCCGCAGCAGCCCCCGCCGGGCTACGGCGGTGCGCAGCAGCGGCAGCCGCAGCGGTACGCCACCCCCCAGCCGCAGCAGCCCCAGCCGCAGCGGTACACCCCGCCGCCCGCGCCCGAGCCGCAGCGCCCCCGGCGCGAGCCCCGGCAGCGCAGCGCCAACCCGATGCGCATCCCCGGCCTCGGCTGTCTCAAGGGCTGCCTGGTCACGATCGTCGTGCTGTTCGTGGCCGGCTGGCTGATCTGGGAACTGAGCCCGCTGCAGGACTGGATCGGCACCGGCAAGGGCTACTGGGAGCAGCTCAGCGACTGGGTGGGCACCGCCACCGACTGGATCAGCGACCTCAGCAGCGGCTCCGGCGCCAGCTGACCCGAACGGCGGGTTCGCCGAGTTCATAGATTTGTCGACATCCAGCGGGTGATTTCCGCCTCGGAGGTGAAGGCCGGCTGCACGGACGCGTAGCTTTACTCGCAACACGCGTCGGTAGGAGCAGTCTTGGCACGGAAGATCGGCAGCCGGTACACCGCCCACCAGATCCTCGGTCGGGGCAGTGCCGGCACGGTGTGGCTGGGCGAGGGCCCCGAGGGACCCGTCGCGATCAAGCTGCTGCGCGAGGACCTCGCGTCCGACCAGGAGCTGGTCGGCCGCTTCGTGCAGGAGCGCACCGCCCTGCTCGGTCTGGAGCACCCGCACGTCGTCTCCGTCCGCGACCTCGTGGTCGACGGCAACGACCTGGCCCTGGTCATGGACCTGGTCCGCGGCACCGACCTGCGCACCCGCCTGGACCGCGAGCGCCGGCTGCCGCCCGAGGCCGCGGTGGCGATCACCGCCGACGTCGCCGACGGACTGGCCGCCGCGCACGCCGCCGGGGTCGTGCACCGTGACGTCAAGCCGGAGAACGTGCTCCTCGACATGCAGGGTCCGCTCGGCCCCGGCGGCTCGCACCGCGCGCTGCTCACCGACTTCGGGGTGGCCAAGCTCATCGACACCCCGCGCCGCACCCGCGCCACGAAGATCATCGGCACCCCGGACTACCTGGCCCCCGAGATCGTCGAGGGCCTGCCGCCGCGCGCCTCCGTCGACATCTACGCGCTGGCCACCGTGCTGTACGAGCTGCTGGCCGGGTTCACGCCGTTCGGCGGCGGCCACCCCGGGGCGGTACTGCGCCGGCACGTCACCGAGACCGTCGTCCCGCTGCCCGGCATCCCGGACGAGCTGTGGCAGCTCCTGGTGCAGTGCCTGGCCAAGGCGCCGGCCTCCCGGCTGCGCGCCTCCGAGCTGGGCGCCCGGCTGCGCGAGCTGCTGCCGATGCTGGCCGGCATGCCCCCGCTGGACGTGGACGAGTCCGGCGGCGACCAGCCGGAGGACGCGGACGACACCGACCGGGAGCCGTCCGCCGGGACCGGGGCCGGGCGGGACGGCGACGCGGTGCGGCGGCGCGGCGCGGTGCCGCTGGTGCCCCGCGCCAAGCCCGCCGACTCCAACCGGGACACCCACACCTCCATGCGCGTCCCCGCCCCCGACGAGCTGGCCGGCCCGGCCCACGGCACCGCCCGGGCGCCGCGCGCGCCGGGCGCCCGGCGCCCCGGCTCGGCACGCAACCGGGCCGCCGCCCGCCGCCGCCGGATCGCCCTCGGCGCGGGCGCCGTGGCGCTGCTGGCGGCGATCGGCGTCGGCGCCTGGCTGACCACGAGCGGCGACGAGTCCGGCACCGGCCCCGAGGACACCCGGAACTCGGCACCGGCGGTCCCCTAGGGCCGGCCAGGGGACGGCCCCCGGCGACCGCCCCCGTACCGCCCGGCGTGGGCCGCCCGGCGGAGCCGTTACGCTGGAGGGCGTGGCAGTCGTCGATGTATCCGAAGAGCTGAAGTCCCTCTCCTCGACCATGGAGTCGATCGAGGCCGTCCTGGACCTCGACAAGATGAGGGCAGACATCGCCGTGCTCGAGGAGCAGGCGGCCGCGCCGTCCCTGTGGGACGACCCGGAGGCGGCGCAGAAGATCACCAGCAAGCTCTCCCACCTCCAGGCCGAGGTCCGGAAGGCGGAGGCGCTGCGCGGCCGGATCGACGATCTCGCGGTGCTCTTCGAGATGGCCGAGGAGGAGGACGACCCGGACACCCGGGCCGAGGCCGAGACGGAGCTCACCTCGGTGCGCAAGGCGCTGGACGAGATGGAGGTCCGCACCCTGCTGTCCGGCGAGTACGACTCCCGGGAGGCGCTGGTCAACATCCGCGCCGAGGCGGGTGGCGTGGACGCCGCCGACTTCGCCGAGAAGCTCCAGCGGATGTACCTGCGCTGGGCGGAGCAGCGCGGCTACAAGACGGAGATCTACGAGACGTCGTACGCGGAGGAGGCCGGCATCAAGTCGACCACCTTCGCCGTGCAGGTGCCGTACGCCTACGGGACGCTCTCCGTCGAGCAGGGCACGCACCGGCTGGTGCGCATCTCGCCGTTCGACAACCAGGGGCGCCGCCAGACCTCCTTCGCGGGCGTCGAGATCCTGCCGGTGGTCGAGCAGACCGACCACATCGAGATCGACGAGTCCGAACTGCGGGTGGACGTCTACCGGTCCTCCGGCCCCGGCGGCCAGGGCGTGAACACGACGGACTCCGCGGTCCGGCTGACCCACCTGCCCACCGGCATCGTCGTCTCCTGCCAGAACGAGCGCTCGCAGATCCAGAACAAGGCGACCGCGATGAACGTCCTCCAGGCCAAGCTCCTCGAGCGCCGCCGCCAGGAGGAGCAGGCCAAGATGGACGCGCTCAAGGGCGACGGCGGCAACTCCTGGGGCAACCAGATGCGTTCGTACGTCCTGCACCCGTACCAGATGGTCAAGGACCTGCGCACCGAGTACGAGGTGGGCAACCCCGAGGCCGTGTTCAACGGGGAGATCCAGGGCTTCCTGGAGGCCGGAATTCGCTGGCGCAAGCAGCAGGAGAAGTAACGGCGGTACGCTGACGCCGCTTTGTCGACAAGGCAACTGCCGCCCTCGTGGTGGCAGTTGCCTTTCGTATGCGTCTTTTCTGGGCTCGATGTCCGGCTTTTACATCAAACTCACAGTCTTTGTATCCGGCATACACCTCGAACGCGGACATCGCGTACGCAATGGCCTTGACGTTGCCTTTAAAAATGGGAAAGGTGATGCGCGGCATGCGTGTTTCTGGGGCGCATGTGAACCGGGGGGCTTCACAACATGGCTACCCCCGTCGATCACGGCCCCGAAACGCCGCCACCCTGACGATTCAGCTACTGGGGGTAGCAAACAATGACCAAGAAGACACGGGTCCGTGTCGCACGGGTCGCGGCCGGCGCCATCATCGCCGCCGGTGCCTCGCTGACCGCCGCGGGTGCCGCTTCGGCGCTCGACATAGGCGTCAGCGCCAGCGTGGGCGACGGCGGGCTCGGCCTCGGCGCGAGCGTCACGGACGACGAAACGGACGACCCGAACTGCGACGTCGCAGTCGACCCGAACTGCGGCACGGACCCGGGCGAGGGCACCGACCCCGGTGAGGGCACCGACCCGGGCGAGGGCACGGACCCGGGCGAGGGTACGGACCCCGGTGAGGGCACCGACCCCGGTGAGGGCACGGACCCGGGCGAGGGTACGGACCCCGGTGAGGGCACCGACCCCGGTGAGGGCACGGACCCGGGCGAGGGCACCGACCCCGGCGAGGGCACCGGCCCGGGTACCGACCCCGCCAACCCGGTCGAGCCCACCGACGACCCGAGCGACAGCGCGGGCGGCGGCAGCACCGGCAACGGCGGCGGCACCGACAACACCAGCACCGACGGCGGCAACAACAACGCCGCTCAGGAGCAGGGCACCTCGGCCCTGACCGACACCGGTGCGGACACCACCGCGCAGACCTCGGCGCAGGGCACCGGCGACGAGCTCGCCGAGACCGGTGCCGCCGAGACCACCTTCCTGCTCATCGGCGCCGCCACCATGATCGCCGGTGGCGTCGGCTTCCGCTTCCTGCCGCGCCTGATGGGCGGCCGGGGCGCCGCTGCCTGACGGTGACGGTCCGCGTACGGGACGCCGTACGCGCGCGGCATCACGGCCGAGGGGCCCGGAGCGTACGTACGGCGCTCCGGGCCCCTCGGCCGTCGTCTGTCGCTCTCCTGGGGCCCGCTAGGCGGTCTGGTGGGCCAGCAGGGCCACCGCCGCCACCAGCACCACGGCCAGCGCGACCAGCGTCATCGGGGTCAGGCCCGCCAGGAAGCTCTGCTGCTGCATCCGCTCGCGGTTCGCCCGGCACACCGGGCAGCGGCCCTCGCTCACGGGCGCCGCGCAGTTCGCGCACACCAACCGGTCGTACGTCATGCGCTCGCCCTCCTAGCACCGGTCTCCACCTACCCACAACGCCCGCCGTACCGCGAACGTTCCCCTTCCACTGTGCCAGGTTCCGCGCGTCGCTGCGCGCGCTCCCGCCGAGGACGGTGTACGGACAGCCCGCCCAGATAACGCGGACATAACGCGCAACCATGACGCAACCCCGACCGGTGACTGCGGGCCCATACCCACTTCGCGTATGGTCACGCTCATCTACCCCCGGCTACCCGTGGTGCACCCGTGATCCGATTCGACAACGTCTCCAAGGCCTACCCCAAACAGAACCGCCCCGCCCTCAGGGATGTCTCCCTGGAGGTGGAGAAGGGCGAGTTCGTCTTCCTGGTGGGGTCCTCCGGCTCCGGTAAGTCCACCTTCCTGCGGCTGGTCCTGCGCGAGGAACGGGCGAGCCACGGCCAGGTGCACGTCCTCGGCAAGGACCTGGCCCGTCTGTCCAACTGGAAGGTGCCGCACATGCGCCGCCAGCTGGGGACGGTGTTCCAGGACTTCCGTCTGCTGCCCAACAAGACGGTCGGCGAGAACGTGGCCTTCGCCCAGGAGGTCATCGGCAAGTCCCGCGGCGAGATCCGCAAGTCCGTGCCCCAGGTGCTCGACCTGGTCGGGCTCGGCGGCAAGGAGGACCGCATGCCGGGCGAGCTGTCCGGTGGTGAACAGCAGCGCGTGGCCATCGCGCGGGCCTTCGTCAACCGGCCCAAGCTGCTCATCGCCGACGAGCCCACCGGCAACCTCGACCCGCAGACCTCCGTCGGCATCATGAAGCTGCTCGACCGGATCAACCGGACGGGCACCACCGTGATCATGGCGACGCACGACCAGAACATCGTGGACCAGATGCGCAAGCGCGTCATCGAGCTGGAGAAGGGGCGCCTCGTCCGCGACCAGGCGCGCGGTGTCTACGGCTACCAGCACTGACACACGCAGTACGCCCGGTATCCACGGAAAGGCTTAACCAGACGCCATGCGCGCCCAGTTCGTCCTCTCGGAGATCGGTGTAGGTCTCCGCCGCAACCTGACGATGACCTTCGCGGTCATCGTCTCCGTCGCCCTCTCCCTGGCCCTGTTCGGCGGTTCGCTGCTGATGAGCGACCAGGTCAACACCATGAAGGGCTACTGGTACGACAAGGTCAACGTCTCCGTCTTCCTCTGCAACAAGAGCGACGCCGAGTCCGATCCCAACTGCGCCAAGGGCGCGGTGACCGAGGACCAGAAGAAGCAGATCCTCGCCGACCTCGACGAGATGTCGGTCGTCCAGGACGTGACGTACGAGTCGCAGGACGAGGCGTACAAGCACTACAAGGAGCAGTTCGGCGACTCGCCGCTGGCCAGCTCCCTGACGCCGGACCAGATGCAGGAGTCGTACCGGATCAAGCTGAAGGACCCGGAGAAGTACCAGGTGATCGCGACCGCCTTCGACGGGCGGGACGGCGTGCAGTCCGTGCAGGACCAGAAGGGCATCCTGGACAACCTCTTCGAGCTGCTGAACCTGATGAACCGCGCGGCGCTCGGCGTCATGGTCCTCATGCTGGTCGTCGCCCTGCTGCTGATCGTCAACACGGTGCGGGTCTCCGCCTTCAGCCGCCGCCGGGAGACCGGCATCATGCGGCTGGTCGGCGCCTCCGGCTTCTACATCCAGGCGCCGTTCATCATGGAGGCCGCCGTGGCCGGCGTCATCGGCGGTGGCCTGGCGTGCGTGTTCCTGGTCGTGGGGCGGTACTTCACCATCGACCACGGCATGGCCCTGTCCAACAAGCTGACCCTCATCAACTTCGTTGGCTGGGACGCCGTCCTGACCAAGCTGCCGCTCATCCTGGCCGCGAGTGTGCTGATGCCGGCGCTGGCCGCGTTCTTCGCGCTGCGCAAGTACCTGAAGGTGTGACACACGCCAAGAGGGCCGTACGGGCAAGCTTCCGTGCGGCCCTCCTGCCGTGTCCTACACTCACCGGCATGTCAGGTCGAGACCTGTTCTGCCCGCCCCGCCGCGTCCGCCACGGGGCCGCCCTGACGTTGGTGTTCGCCAGTGTTCTGGTGGCCGGCGCGGCCACCGGATCGCTGCCCGAGGCCGACCGGAACGCGGCGGGCGGGACCTCCCAAGCGGCCCGTACGGCCGGGTCCGCCGGGTCGGCGGCGGCCGGCGCGGACCGGGAGGTGGCGCGGGCGGCCGCCGAGGCGATGGCCGACGGCAAGTCCCCGGTGGAGGCCGCCGAGCGCGCGGTCAGCCGCAGCGGGGACCGCTGGGGTTCGGTCTACTCCCAGAACGAGTACGCGGAGCTGGAGGAGGCCCTCGACGGCCGGTACACCGGTGTCGGGGTCTCCGCGCGCCGGGAGCGCGGCGGCGCCATCGAGGTGACGAAGGTGCGGCCCGGCTCGCCCGCCGCCGCGGCCGGGGTGCGCGCGGGCGACCGGCTGCGCAGCGTCGACGGCGAGCGGGTCGACGGGCGGCCCGTCACCGAGGTCGTCTCGCTGCTGCGCGGCGACGCCACCGACGCGGCGGCCGGCAGTACCGTCCGGCTCGGCCTGGCCCGCGGCACCCGCGCGTGGACCGAGACGGTACGCCGGGCCAGCCTGAGCACCCAGCCGGTGACCGTGCGCCGGCTGGCGAGCGGCGCGAGCGTCGTCCGGATCGGCTCCTTCACCAAGGGCGTCGGCGACCGGGTCCGCGCCGCCGTCCGCGACACGCCGTCCGGCGCCGGTGTCGTCCTCGACCTGCGCGGCAACTCCGGCGGGCTGGTCACCGAGGCGGTCACCGCGGCCTCCGCCTTCCTCGACGGCGGCCTGGTCGCCACCTACGACGTGGACGGCGACCAGCGCGCCCTGCACGCGACGGACGGCGGCGACACCGCCAGACCGCTGGTCGCGCTCGTCGACGGCGGCACGATGAGCGCGGCCGAACTGCTCACCGGCGCCCTCCAGGACCGCGGCCGGGCGGTCGTGGTGGGCTCCCGCACCTTCGGCAAGGGCTCGGTGCAGATGCCGAGCCGGCTGCCCGGCGGCTCGGTGGCCGAACTGACCGTCGGCCACTACCGCACCCCCTCCGGGCGCGGCGTCGACGGCACCGGCATCACCCCGGACCTGGAGATCGACCCGGACCGGGCCGGCAGCGTGGACCGGGCGGCGGCGCTGCTGAGCGGTCTGGGGCGGTAGCGGGCGGTCTGGGGCGGCAGCGGCGCGGGCCGGGTAATCGGCTTTCCCCCGGCCCCCTCCGTAGTGCGAAAATGGGCGGCATCATGAGCAAGGGAATGTACGTACCGAAGGAGTCCCAGCCCAAGCAGGGCGGCGGGGGCGGCAAGGGCCGGGACGGCGAGAAGGGCGGCAAACGCAAGATCGTCGCCCAGAACAAGAAGGCCCGGCACGACTACGCGATCATCGACACCTACGAGGCCGGGCTGGTGCTCACCGGCACCGAGGTCAAGTCGCTGCGGGAGGGGCGGACCTCGCTGACCGACGGGTTCGTCCAGATCGACGGGGGCGAGGCGTGGCTGCACAACGCCCACATCCCCGAGTATCACCAGGGCAGCTGGACCAACCACTCCGCGCGCCGCAAGCGCAAGCTGCTGCTGCACCGGGAGGAGATCGACAAGCTGGAGTCCAAGTCCCAGGAGACCGGGCACACCATCGTCCCGCTCGCCCTGTACTTCAAGGACGGCCGGGCCAAGGCGGAGATCGCCCTGGCGCGCGGCAAGAAGGAGTACGACAAGCGCCAGACCCTGCGCGAGAAGCAGGACCGGCGGGAGGCGGAGCGGACCATCTCGGCGATCAAGCGCCGGGAGCGTGGCTGAGCCCGCCGCGCGGCGCCGGGAATAGGCTGGCACGGTCGTGCGTTGGTCACGTACGATGGCACCTGCACCGCCTGGCCGGTGCATTATTTGAAAAAACAACATGGGGATGATCGGTTTCGACAGCGGCTGTCGAAGCAGGGGAAGCGTGTCGAGGAAGCGGCCATGATCTCGTAAACCACAGGCCGAAAAAAATAATCGCCAACACCAAGCGCGATTCCTCCCAGCAGGCCTTCGCCCTCGCTGCCTGATCTCAGGTAGCGAAGCGAGCCTCCTACTAAGGGAGTGTCAGCCCGGGGCTGTTCCCGACCCGGATCCTGGCATCAGCTAGGGGACTAAACCTTGATCCCGGTCACGGGGTGAAGAGGGAAACCAAACAGTGACTGAGCCCGTCGGAGACTTGTCCGCGTGATCTCCGGGGCTGAGAAAATCGAAGCGGACTGCACACGGAGAAGCCCTGATTCCGCACCGTTGGACGCGGGTTCGATTCCCGCCATCTCCACAATTCCCATGTGGGCCAAGGCCCCGTCGCCCTCGGGCGGCGGGGCCTTCGTCATGCCGGGGCGGTGCTCGAGCGCTCGGTCAGCCGCGGCGGCAGCAGGTGGACGCCGGGCGCGGCCGGGCCGCTGACCGCCCGTAGCGCCAGTGCCACCGCCCGGGCGCCCAGCTCGGCGGTCGGGACGGTGACCGAGGTGACCGGGAGCCGGGGGGCGAGGGCCACCGCGTCCGGGCAGATCGCGACGACGGAGAGGTCGTCGGGGACACGGCGGCCGAGCCGCTCCAAGGCGTCGAGCAGGGGGGCCAGCAGCGGCTCGTTGTGGACGAGGACGGCGGTGGGCGCCGGACGCAGCCGCAGCAGTCGTCCGGCGGTGTCCCGGGCGGTGTCCGGCCCGGCGGCGCTCGGGTGCACGGACGCGGTCAGCCCGGCGCGGGCGGCGGCGGCCGTGAAGCCGCGGACCACCCGGTGCGCGGACGCGGTCCCCCGGGCGTACACCGCCGGCTCCGCGCCGACCAGCGCCACCACCCGGTGCCCCAGCTCCGCCAGCCGCGCCGCGCACCGCTCACCGGCCGCCCGGTAGTCCAGGTCGACGCAGGTCAGCCCGGCCGGATCGGCGGGCAGGCCGAGCAGTACGGCGGGGCGGCCGCGCAGCGCCGGCAGCCGGGGGTCGCGCAGCCGCACATCGGTCACGATCAGCGCGTCGGCCATGCGGTGTCCGGTCCGGTCGGCTTCCTCGCCGGTGCTGTCGTCGTCCTCGCGGGTGATCAGGAGTACGTCGTGGCCGTGCGCGCGGGCCGCGGTGACCACGGACATCGCGTGGCCCGCCGGGTCCGGCGGCCCGGCCCCGGGGCGCAGCGGGAGCAGCAGCCCCAGTACTCCGGTGGGGATGCCGGGATGCGTGCGGTAGCCCAGTTCGCGGACGGCCGCCTCGACGCGCCGCCGGGTCCCCGCGGAGATCGGGCGCTTGCCGCTGAGCGCGTAGGAGACGGTGCTGGGGGAGACGCCGGCCCGGCGGGCCACGTCGGTGATGCTGACCATCAGCGGGCTGCCGGCATGGTCGGTTCCTCCGGGGGCGTCGGAGCGCTTGGACGGAGGAAGGTAGGCGCGGTGGGCACCGGCGTCAATGGGCCGGGCGCGGCTCAAGGGGCCCGCGGGAGCCGGCCGCCGCCGCCAGTGCCAGCAGCAGCGCCACCGCCGCGGCCGTGACCGGGATGCCGTAGCCGGCCGTGGCGGAGAGGTGCTCCACCGTCCAGCCGCCGAGCGCGCTGCCGCCGGCGATGCCGCCGAGCAGGCCGGTGACCGCCAGGGTCATGCCCTCGTTGAGGCGGCCCTCGGGGGTGCGCTGCTGGACCAGGGTCATCGTGGTGACCATCGTCGGGGCGGTGGCCATCCCGGCCAGCAGCAGGGCGCCGGCCAGCAGCGGCAGCGATCCGGTACCGGCCGCCGCGAGCAGCGGCAGGGTCATCAGGGCGGTCATCGCCGCGACGCACCAGGGCAGCCGGGCGGTGACCGGCCCGGACAGCCGCAGCGTCCCGAACAGTAGCCCGGCCACGCCCGAACCGGCCGCCTGGCAGGCCAGCACCGCGCCGGCGGCCGACCGGTGGCCCTGCGCGTCCGCGAACGCGATGGTGACCACCTCCATCGAGCCGAACACCGCGCCCGTCGCCAGGCACACCGCCAGCAGCGGGGGGATGCCGGGGGCGCGCAGCGGGGCCTTCCCGGCGGACGCCGGGGGACGGACGGGCGGCTCGGTGGCGCGCTGGGCGGTGAACAGCAGCATGCCGCCCAGCAGCAGCGCCGCCGCGACCAGCGTGCCCGCCTCCGGGAAGAACGCCGTGCACACCAGGGCCGCCAGCACCGGGCCGAGCAGGTAGCACAGCTCGTCGGTGGCCTGCTCGAAGGAGTTGGCGGTGTGCAGGGCGGCCGGGTCGCCGCGCAGCAGGTGGTTCCAGCGGGCCCGGGCCATGCCGCCGGTGTTGGGGGTCGCGGCGGTGGCGGCCTCGGCGGCGAACAGGGTCCAGTGCGGGGCGCCCTGGCGGACGCAGAGCACCAGGGCGAGCGAGCCGAGGACGGCGACCAGGGTGGCGGGCAGTGCCACCCGGGCCTGGCCGTGGCGGTCGACGAGCCGGGCGATCAGCGGGGCGGCCACCGTGCTCACCGCCAGCCCGGTCGCGACGACCGCGCCGGCCAGGGCGTACGAGTCCCGGGTTTCGGCGATCATGACGACCGCGCTGACGCTGAACATGCCCTGGGGCAGTCGGGCGACGAGGTTCCCGGCGGTGAACGCGCGGGCGCCGGGGACGGCGAGGAGCCGGCGGTACGGGCCGGGCGGGCGGTCCCGGGGGTGGGTCCGGGGACGGGCGTGCATGCTGGTGCGGGGGCGGAAGTCGGCGGCGACCAGGCTGTCGGTGGTGACGGCCGTCATGACGGGTTCGGGGCGGTCGGGGGAGCGGGCATACGTCGGTTGCGGCATGGGCAACACCGTCGCCCGGCACCGGTCCCGGGGTCCAACACCTTCCGCGCACCGATTCACGCACCCCCGTTGTAGATTCGCCGGATGCCCGTCCCGAGCCACCTCGACCCGCGTCTGCTGCGCGGCTTCGTCGCCGTCGCCGAGGAACTGCACTTCACCCGTGCCGCGCACCGGCTGTACGTCGCCCAGCAGGCGCTCAGCCGGGACGTACGGCGCCTCGAACGGGAGCTGGGCGCCGAGCTGTTCGTCCGCTCCACCCGGCAGGTGACCCTCACCGCCGACGGCGAGCGGCTGCTGCCGTACGCTCGCCGGGTGCTCGCGGCGCAGGACGAACTGCTGGCCGCCTTCGGACAGGCCCGGCCGCTGCTGGTGGACCTCAACTCGCCGGGGCTGGCCACCGGCCGCCGGGTGCTGCACCGGGCCCGCGAACTCGCCCCCGAACTGGAGCTGATGGCCCGCTACGAGAGCGGGCTGACCTGGGCGGCCGCCGAGTTGCTCGCGGGGCGGCTGGACGTCTCCTTCGGACGGTTCGCCGGTCTGGCGCCGGCGCTGCGGGCCGGTCTGGAGCAGCAGCCGGTGCGGTACGAGGCGATGGCGGTGCTGCTGCCCGCGGACCACCCGCTGGCACCGCTGGCTCGGGTGCCGGTGGCCGCGCTGGCGGGCGAGACGGTGTACGCCGGGGCCGGCAACGACCGTACGCCGGAGTGGACCGATCTCGCCCGCCGGCTCTTCGCGGGGCGCGGCATCGCGCTGGCGCCCCCGGCCCCGCTCGCGGTGGGCGAAGAGGAGTTCGAACGGCTGATGGCGAAGACGCGGCACCCGGTGCTCGCCGTGACGGAGTTTCCGGCCATGCCGGCGACGGTGGTGCGGCCGCTGGTCGATCCGGTGCCGCTGTCGCCGGTCTCCTTGGTGTGGCGAAAGGGGCTGGTGCATCCGGGATTGCGGGCGCTGCGGCGGGCGGCGCGGGCGCTCGCCGCGGAGGAAGGGTGGCTGCGGCGGCCCGCCCAGGGATGGATTCCGGACAGTGACGCGCAGGTGATGACGGTCTGACGGCAGGGTGTGGGCGGGGTGCGGGCGGGTTGCGGGCGGGGTGCGGGCGTCTCAACAATCGGCACCTGGCCGACACACCGTCTGCCTGTGCGCTACATTCGTCACCTGAGCACTGTGTGGTAATGGGGGCGCTCGAATCCGGTGGGGGCCTGGTTCGCTCGGCAGGTGCTCGGAGTCACGGCGCACCCGGTACCTGCTCGTTGGGGGGAAGTGCGGCGCGTGGAGAACTGGCAGAAAGACGCCCAACCGGGGTGGCCCGAGGCCGCGTCGGCGACGCGGCAGCTCCCGGAGACGGGGAGTGCGGGGTCCTGGTTCCGCAGAGACGTCGGGATGACGGCGAGCGGGACGGCTGGCGGGACGGCGAGCGGGACGGAGGGGGCGGACGGCGGTGCGGTTGCCGGCCGAACCGGTGCCGATGCCGACGCCACGGATGTGCTGCCCGCCCTGCACGACGGCGGCGACGCCACCGCCGTCATACCGGCCGTGCCCGACACCGCCGGCCCCGCCGCCGTACGGTCCGCCGCGCCGGCCGATTCCGGCGCCGTGACGGACGTACTGCCCGCTACCCCCGCCACCCCTGCCGCGCCCGCGCCCGCCCCCGCTCCCGCCGCGACGAGCGGATGGCCCAAGGTCACCCGGCCGGCCACCACCGCCGCCACCGCCGCCCCGGACCGGTTCCGCAAGGCCGCCGGCCCGGCCGGCACCGCTGCCACGGACGTGCTGCGCACCGCTTTGGTGCGCGACCCCTGGCAGGAGGGCGGCGGCGCCCTCGGTACGGGCGGGGCCGACGCCGCCGACCAGCACGACCCGCACGAGGTGACCGTCCAGCTCGACGCCGTGCAGCTCGGGGACGGAGTGCTGCACCGGGCCAAGGGCGGGGCGGTGTCCGCCGACGCGGCCGACCGGCCGGTCTTCGTCGACGAGTCGGGCCGGCGCAGCCGCCTCTACCGCCGAATAGGCATAGCCGTCGGCCTCGCCTGTGCCGTCTACGCCGTGGTCATGGTGGTCACCCTGCTGTCGGGCAGCTCGGACGCGCCCTGGCTGCCGGTACCGGGCAAGGAGGACGGCAGACCGGCCGGCAAGGTCGACACCACCCCGCTGCCCACCGGTTCGGTGAGCCCTTCCGCCACCGGCAGCCCCACCCCTGAGACGACGCCCTCCGCCACCGGCGTAGAGGAGCAGCTCCCGGACACCGGCGGGTCCGCCTCGGACACCGCCCCGGCGACCGAGCAGTCCGGCACCGCCACCCAGTCGGAGTCGACCGCCACGCAGACCGCGCCCGAGCCGGGCGGCGGCGAGACCGAGCCCGGCGCGACCGACACGGCCACCGCACCGGACCCCGACGCGTCCGACCCGACCCCGACCGACGGCACCACGGCCGACCCGACCGAGACCGCCGGCGGCGACAGCGCGGGCACCGGCAACGACCCCGGCAACCTCGCCCAGGCCCCGGGCACCCCAACTCCCCTCGCCGCCGAATCCGGCGCGCCCGTCCCCGACTCACCGCTCGTGGAGTACACCTTCTGATGGCCGCCCGCACCCGTCGTCACGGCGCCGCACCCGGAGCCCGTGCCGGCTCCCGGCGGCGCCGGCTGCCGCTGCGCCTGCTCCTGCCGGTGCTCGTCCTCGTCGCGATGATGGCGATGCTCATGCTGCGCGGTTACGTGCACAGCGAGATCCTCGCCGACCACCGCGTCCAGCCGCCCGCCGCCACCGACAAGGTGCCGGAGAAGATCCTGGAGGGCGGCCCGGTCATCGACACCCGGGCCGGCCGCACCGAGTCGATGAGCGTGCCGGACCACGAACTGGTCCTCACCTTCGACGACGGCCCCGACCCGACCTGGACCCCGAAGGTCCTGGACGTGCTGAAGAAGCACCACGCGCACGCCGTCTTCTTCGTCACCGGCACCATGGCCTCCCGCTACCCGGACCTGGTCAAGCGGATGGTCGACGAGGGCCACGAGGTGGGCCTGCACACCTTCAACCACCCCGACCTCTCCTACCAGTCGAAGTCCCGCATCGACTGGGAGCTGTCGCAGAACCAGCTGGCGCTGACCGGCGCGGCCGGCATCCGCACCTCGCTGTTCCGGCCGCCGTACTCGTCCTTCGCCGACGCGATGGACAACAAGTCCTGGCCGGTCACCGAGTACATCGGCTCGCGCGGTTACCTCACCGTCGTCAACAACACCGACAGCGAGGACTGGAAGAAGCCCGGCGTCGACGAGATCATCCGCCGGGCCACCCCGCGCCACGGCAAGGGCGCCATCGTCCTGATGCACGACTCCGGCGGCGACCGCCACCAGACGGTCCAGGCACTGGACAAGTTCCTGCCCGAACTCCAGCAGCGGGGCTACCAGTTCGACAACCTCTCCGAGGCGCTGGACATGCCCAGCGCGCACTCCGAGGTGACCGGCGCCGACCTGTGGAAGGGCAAGGCGTGGGTCTTCCTGGTCGCGGCGTCCGACAACGTCACGGACATCCTCGTGGTCGGCCTCGCGGTCATCGGCACGCTGGTCATCGGGCGGTTCGGCCTGATGCTGCTGCTCTCCGTGGTGCACGCCCGCCGGGTGCGGCGCCGCGGCTTCGCCTGGGGCCCGCCGGTCACCGAACCGGTGTCGGTGCTGGTCCCGGCGTACAACGAGGCCAAGTGCATCGAGAACACCGTGCGTTCCCTGATGTCGAGCGACCACCCGGTCGAGATCATCGTCGTCGACGACGGCTCCACGGACGGCACGGCCCGCATCGTCGAGGCGATGGGCCTGCCCAATGTACGGGTCATCCGGCAGCTCAACGCGGGCAAGCCGGCCGCCCTCAACCGGGGTCTGGCCAATGCCAGCCACGACATCGTCGTGATGATGGACGGCGACACCGTCTTCGAGCCGTCCACGGTCCGGGAACTCGTCCAGCCGTTCGGCGACCCGGGGGTCGGCGCGGTGGCCGGCAACGCCAAGGTCGGCAACCGGGACTCCCTCATCGGCGCCTGGCAGCACATCGAGTACGTGATGGGCTTCAACCTGGACCGCCGGATGTACGACGTGCTGGGCTGCATGCCGACCATCCCGGGCGCGGTCGGCGCGTTCCGCCGCTCCGCGCTGACCCCGATCGGCGGCATGAGCGACGACACCCTCGCCGAGGACACCGACGTCACGATGGCGCTGCACCGCGACGGCTGGAAGGTCGTCTACGCGGAGAACGCCCGCGCCTGGACCGAGGCCCCCGAGACCGTCCAGCAGCTGTGGTCCCAGCGCTACCGCTGGTCCTACGGCACCATGCAGGCGATCTGGAAGCACCGCCGCGCGGTCATCGACCGGGGCCCCTCGGGCCGCTTCGGCCGCGTCGGCCTGCCCTTCGTCTCGCTGTTCATGGTGGTGGCCCCGCTGCTCGCGCCGCTGATCGACATCTTCCTGCTCTACGGCATCATCTTCGGCCCGACCGAGAAGACGATCGGCGCGTGGCTGGGCGTGCTGGCCTTGCAGGCCGTCTGCGCCGCCTACGCCTTCCGCCTGGACCGCGAACGCATGACCCACCTGATCTCGCTGCCCCTTCAGCAGATCCTCTACCGCCAGCTCATGTACGTGGTGCTGCTCCAGTCCTGGATCACGGCCCTCACCGGCGGCCGGCTGCGCTGGCAGAAACTGCGGCGGACGGGTGTCGTCGAGGCGCCCGGAGCCATCCCGACGCAGCTTCGGCGCGTCACAAACGACCAGCAGGAGCACGTCCGATGAGTACCCCGACCTTCCCGTCCGGTACGGGCGACGCCGTGCCGTCACCCGGGTATGGCTCGTTCGCGCCGGGGGCCGTGACGGCCCCCGTAGGGCCGCTCCCAGTCACTGGGCCGGCCCCGACAGCGCAGTCGGACGTGTCCGCGCCGGCCCCGCGCAAGCCCGTGCGCGATCGTTACTTCGACCTGCTGCGCGCGGTGGCTCTGTTCCGCGTCGTCTTCTACCACCTGATGGGCTGGTCCTGGCTCCCGGTGGTGTTCCCGTCGATGGGCGTGATGTTCGCGCTCGCCGGCAACCTGATGGCCCGCTCTCTGAAACGCCCGGCCGCCCAGGTAGTGCGGGGACGCATGCGCAGGCTCCTGCCTCCGCTGTGGCTCCTCGGCGCACTCGGGGTCACCGGGATGGTGATCCAGGGCTGGGGACCCGACGCCGAAGGCCATCCTGGCTGGTGGTGGTTCCACCTCGTCTACTGGATCGTCCCGGTCAGCGACCCGCCCTATGCCGAGGGTCTCCCGGGCCTCCATGGCATCCTCGGCGAGGACTGGGGCTCAGAGCTGGCCGGACCGCTGTGGTACATCAGGGCCTACCTCTGGTACGTCCTGCTGTCCCCCTTCATCCTTAAGGCGCTGCGCGCCCTCCCCTGGGGGACTATCCTGGCGCCCATCGCCCTGGCGGCGGTCCTGGAGTCCGGCTGGCTGCACATCCCCAGCGTGCGGATCGACTCGGCCGTCACGGACTTCAGCACCTTCGGTGCCTGCTGGATCCTCGGCATGGCACACCAGCAAGGCGTTCTCAAGCGGCTCCCGCGCTATGTCGTGCCCTCCCTGGCGCCGTTCGTCGCCGGGTACGGCCTGTGGTATGCGCTGACGCACGGGTTCAAAGCCGGGCACGACCTGGATGACATCCCGTACGCGCAGTCCCTTTGGTCCTTCGCCACAGTGCTGGTGCTCCTGCACTTCAGCCCGTCGTGGTCGGAGTGGCCACGGCTGCTGCGCCGCTTCGACAGGCTCATCACCCTGCTGAACTCCCGAGCGGTGACGATCTACTTGTGGCACAACTTGTGCATCCTCGTCGCCGCGACAATGTGGGACCAACTGTGGAACTTCGACGTGATGTGGCAGCACTTCTCCTGGCTGCTGGAAAGTCCCTGGCCGGTTCTGGTCTTCGTGTGGATGTGGATCGCCACGTGCATCGTCTGCTTCGGCTGGATGGAGGACGTGGCGGCGAAGCGCAAACCGCAACTGTGGCCGGACGGTGATGGCGGCAAGGGCACGCGTACGAAGGCCGGGGCGCACCGCTCCTGACACCGGCCGTTCGCTGAGGCGAATCGAGATACTCCTGCGTGGGCCGTCCGGACAGTTCCGGGCGGCCCATGTGCTTTCGCCCGTCACCGGTTACTGGCTGGAACCAGTTGTCTGTTGTTCGGTAATGGCGATAGAGGATATGTCCGCATGACCCTAATGCGTCCAATATGTCAGGCTCGATCATTTGGTCTCCCGTGCAGGTGGCAGCCAGGCCCGGCGCCCCCCTTTACTCCGACTTTGCTTGACGATGTTTGGTCAACGATGGTTCGCTTCGTACTTCTGTGTGAACGAGTGGTGACTCAGGGGTGGGGATATGGCGAAGGGGTTTGGGAGACGGGGGTACGCCGTTCGTCCGAAGCGAAGATTCGCTCGGCTGGTGAGTGCCCTGACAGCAACCGCTGTCGTGGCTTCCCTCGTGTCAACGCTGGCCGTGGCGACGACGGGGCCGGCTCAGGCCGCGGAAGCGACTGAGTCACAGTCCTCGGCATCCGCCAGGGCCGTTGAGACGGGTAAGCCCGTCGAGGTGACATCCGAGCGGACGGCATACACGACGACCGTGGCCAACCCCGACGGCACCTTCACACTCACCCAGTCGACCACCCCGCAGCGGGTCCAGGATGATGACGGTTCCTGGCAGGACGTCGACGCGACGCTGGTGCGCCGTCCCGACGGCACCGTCGGCCCGAAGGCGGCCGTAATCGATCTCTCGTTCTCCGGCGGCGGTAACGGCAGCGATCTGATCCGGATCGGTAACGAACGAGGAATGCTGCGGCTCGGCTGGCCGGACCGGCTGCCCGCGCCGACCCTGGAAGGCGCGACCGCCGTCTATTCCGATGTCTTCGAGGGCGTTGACCTTGAGCTGACCGCGACGGCTGAGGGCTATCGGGAGATCCTCGTCGTGAAGTCCGCCAGGGCGGCGGACAATCCCGGACTTGAGCACGTCGAACTGTCGGCGACCGGCGAAGGGCTGCAGGTGCTGCCGACATCCGGCGGTGGTCTGCGCGCCGTCGACGAGGACGGCAACACGGTCTTCGACGGGCCCGCCGGTGTGATGTGGGACTCCGCCGGCCAGGCGGTCATGAGCGCCGAGCCGTCCGCGAGGACGGCGGACCCGGCCGAGAGCGACCGGGAGGCGAGCACCCCCCTGCCCGGTGACGCCAGCGCCGAGATGCCGGTCAAGGTCCGGGACACCACCATCAGCGTGAAGCCAGACCTGGAACTGCTTCGGGGAAAGGACACCGTCTACCCGGTCCGCATCGACCCGTCGGTCGGTCTGGGTGCGTCGGAACGCACGGTACTCTCCGACGACGGTGACCGGTGGTGGCAGTTCGACGGTGACTACGGTGTCGGCAACTGCAGCCGCCTGGGTCCTTATTACTGCGATGTGGACCACACAAACCGGATGTACTTCGAGTTCGGCGGCACGAATCTGTCCGGCAAGCAGGTCATCGACACCACGTTCCGGGCGAAGGAGACCTGGTCGTTCACCTGTGACGCCAAGTGGGTCGACCTGGAACGCACGAACAACATTTCCTCGTCGACGCGCTGGCCCGGACCGGCAATCCTGGACCACATCGGTGACCGGAATGTCTCCGCCGGTCGGGGTGATCTCTGCAGCCCCGACCAGCCGGACTCCTGGATTGAGTTCAACGACAACCCCGACGAGAGCGACGAAAACCTCACAGGTTCTGTCCGTAACCTCGCCGCGGGCAAGTTCTCCCGCCTGACCCTGATGCTGCAGGCTAAGGACGAGAGCGACCCGGCCGCCTGGAAGCGATTCGACGACAATGCCGAACTCCAGGTTGTGTATGTGCCCAAGCCGGGCACGCCGTCGTCGGTCGGACTAATCCCGGGCAGTGGGTCCACGGCCTACTGCAACAAATCGTCCTCCGACCCGCTGATCGTCACCCGGCTCGATCCGATGGCCCAAGCCCGTGCGCAGACACAGGTGAAGCCCAAGTCGACCGAGGACAAAGGCGAGCTCCAGGCGGAGTTCGTCGTCCAGCGCGGTGACGACGCTGACTGGCACCAGGTGTGGTCCGATTATCGACCCCAGTCAGGGTGGGACCCCGACGACACCTTGGAGAAGGTCCGCATGAGCAATCGGGCCGACGGCGGGCTGTACCGGATGCGCTCGCGCACCCAGTCTCACTGGACGTACGGCACGAAATCCGGTGATCTGTATTCCTCCTACTCCTCCTGGTGCTACTTCAAGATCGACTCAACGGCTCCGAAGGCTCCGCAGATCACCAGTACCGGCGTGTATACCGAATGCACCGCCAATGTGTGCGAGGGCAAGGGCGGCCCCGGGGTCGCGGGCTCCTTCCAGTTCACGCCGAACGCCGCTGACACAGACATCACGGCCTACCGCTGGCGTCTGTTGACGCAGAAGTCCGCCACCACGACCACAGGGTCGACGGTCACCATCAAACCGGTGCCGGCCCTCTCCGGGACACAGGTGTTGACCGTCCAGGCCAAGGATGTCCGTGATCGGTGGGGAGAGTCGACCGAGTTCGTTTTCAAGGTCGCCGCCGCTACAGGTCCCGTGGGGACGTATCACTTCGACGACGGGGCGCCCGGATCGACGGTGACCACCGCGAAGGACACCGCGACCGAGGGCACTCGCCATGACGCCACACTGCATCCCCAGACTGATGGAACCGCGGCCGGCTGGTCCGTCCTCGGGCGGCGTGGTACGGCGGACTACTCGCTTCGTCTGAACGATGACGCGACGGACAGCACCAAACAGACCGGCTACGCCGCCACGACGAATCCCGTGGCGAACTCGGGCGACTCCTTTACCCTCTCTGCCTGGGTACTTCTTACGGACGACAGCAGCAACCGCGTGATCGCGTCGGCACCGGGCTCCAACACCTGGGCCTTCGCGCTGTACTACTCGGCGTCGTACAAGAAGTGGGTTTTCAGCCGCAGCGACAAGGACGTGGGCAGCGGCGCGACGTACATACGGTCCCTTGCCGATGCGGAGAGCCCCCGCAAAGAGGTCTGGACCCATCTTGCGGGCGTCTTCGACACCAAGGGCGACACGGACAAGACGAACGACACCATCCAATTGTTCGTCAACGGCCGCGCGCAGGGCCAACCCGTGAAGTTGTACACCGCGACCAGCACCTACACACCGTGGGTGTCGACTGGTGGGCTCCAGATCGGCCGCAACGTGTCCGGCACCAGCTATTTCCTCGGCCGGATCGACGAGCTCAACGTCTGGCAGCGGGCGCTGACGGCCGACGAGATCCGCCACGACGCGCGCTTGGAGACCGACGGCGTGGCGGCGACTGAGCTGGTCGCGTACTGGGACAGTGCCACCGCCGCCGATGGCAAAGTCACTGAGTTCACGTCGTACGCCCTGGGCTCCATGGACATCTCCGCCAGCGGAGCGGAGGCCGACCCGGACGAGAACGAACTGCGCCTGGACGGTGCGTCGGGTTACATGTCGACCACGGGACCTGCGGTAGACGAAACGGGCTCCTTCACTGTGACCGCGGACGTCAAGCTGGACAGTGCGAAGTTCGCGGCGATGCCTGTCGGTCAGCGGGCCCAGATCTTCGGACAGGCCACCCCGGACGGCAAGGAGTCGTCATGGGCGCTGTGGGTCGAGAAGGTCTCCGCAGAAGGGTATCTGTGGAGATTCGGCCGAACGGCGACCGACTCGACGGGCGCGGTGGTGGCCAGTGCGTCTGTTCCGTCGGAGACCTCCGCGGAGATGGACACGTGGGTCCAGGTGACCGGTGTGTACGACGCCACCGAGGAGGCCACCGGTGGCTACGGCAACACACATCTCTATGTGAGTGAGTCCGAACAAGCACAGGAAGGCGGATCGGCCTTCACCGCCGTCCAGCAGGGCAGCGGTGAGATCGCCGTCGGCCGTGGGCGCGCCGGCGGCACCACGGGGTACTACATGCCCGGTTCTCTCGACGAGGTCCGGGTGTGGGCAGGTGCGATGAGCGCCGACCAGGTCCGCTCGAAGGCGCTGGGCGCACCCGGCGACGAGTAGGTCTCGAAACACGACCAAGAGCCGGGCGGCAGTCGCACGAAACGCCCGGCTCTGCCTCAGACGATTATCACGGCTCGTGCTGCCGTGGTCGGCGCTGCCCAGGGGAGGGCGGCCTCACAGGGAGACGCGATCACATGAGACGGCTTCGATCAGGTACGTCGTGGACCGCCGCGTGCGCGAGACGACTGGCGGCGGTGGTCGGATTCGCCCTGCTGCCGGGCCTGCTGACCCCAGTGGCGTTCGCCGCGGACGCGGACCCGTTGGGCGCGCCGGATCTTGAGAAGGCGCGGTCCGCGGACGTGACTCCGTTCACGGCGGAGACCAACAAGAAGACCGCGGCTGAGGTGAAGAAGGCAGCCGAGGCCGACCGCGCGGCTTCGGCGCGTGCGCGGCAGGATCAGCGGCAGAAGACGACCTGGCCCAGGGCGGGCAAGGCTACGCTGACCGTTCCGGGCAAGGGGGCCGCCGAGGCTTCGCCGGGTTCGCTGCCCGTCACGGTGTCCGCGTCTGGCAAGGGCGACGCCGTCGAGTCCGTCACCGTCGAGGTGCTGAGCCGGAAGGCCACGGAGCGACTCGGTGTCAAGGGCGTCGTCCTCAAGGTCACCGCACTGAACGACGGAGGCGGGGCCCGTCTGGGCATCGATTACTCCGCCTTCGCCGCCGCGTACGGCGGGGACTGGGCGGGGCGTCCGGCCTGAGCCGGCTGCCCGGCTGCGCGGTGGACGACCCGGACGCCGCCAAGTGCCGTACGACGGACCACATCGAGTCCGCCAACGACCGCGAGACGGAACAGATTTCCGCGTCGGTCAGCCTGTCTTCGAGCAGCGAGCCGACGGTGTTCGCCCTCGCAGCGAGCACGGCGGCCGGTTCCGGCGCCGGCGACTACAAGGCGACACCTCTGTCCGCCTCCTCGACCTGGGAAGCGGGCGGCTCCTCGGGCTCGTTCACCTGGTCCTATCCGATGCGCGTACCACCCGCCGCTGCTGGTCCCGCCCCGAGCCTCTCGATTGACTACGACTCCGGGTCGGTCGACGGCCGCACTGCGAACACGAACAACCAGGGCAGTCAGGTCGGTGAGGGCTTCGACATCACTTCGTCGTACATCGAGCGCAAGTACGGCTCCTGCGACGACGACGGTCAGGATGAGAAGTACGACCTGTGCTGGAAGTACGACAACGCATCCATCATCCTGAACGGCAAGGCCAGCGAACTGGTCAAGGACGACACCACCGGCAAGTGGCGGTTGGAGAACGACGACGCGTCGATCGTGACCCGCTCCACCGACGCCGACAACGGCGACAACGACGGTGAGTACTGGACGGTCGTCACCGGAGACGGAACCAAGTACGTCTTCGGCCTCAACAAGCTTGAGGGCGCAGGCGCGGACGACCGCACCCAGTCTGTGTGGACCGTGCCGGTCTTCGGTGACGATGACGGCGAACCCGGCTACTCCGACGGCTCGTCTTTCTCTGACCGGGGCAAGACGCAGGCCTGGCGCTGGAACCTGGATTACGTCGAGGACACCCATGGCAATGCCATGTCGTACTGGTACACCGCCGAGCACAATAACTACGACAAGCTCGGTGACGACAACACAGGCACGGATTACGTCCGCGGCGGCTATCTGAAGGAGATCCGCTACGGCCAGAGGACCGACGCCCTCTTCTCGGGCTCCCCGGCCGCCTCGAACAAGGTTGTCCTCTCCTACGCCGAGCGGTGCCTGGCCTCCGGGACCGGCTGTGACTCCCTTACGGAGGACACCCAGGACAACTGGCCGGATGTGCCGTTCGACGCCGTCTGCAAGGACGGCGACAAGTGCACCGGCAATGTCGGTCCGTCCTTCTTCACACGCAAACGGCTGACCACCGTCACCACGTACGCGTGGAACGCCGCCTCCACGGCCACCGACAAGTTCGAGGCGGTGGACGCCTGGTCGCTCAGCCACCTCTACCTGGACCCGGGCGACACCGGCGACTCCACCGACCAATCGCTGTGGTTGGACCAGATCAAGCACACCGGCAAGCGCGGCACCGACCTGGCGCTGGACCCCGTCAAGTTCGAACACGTCATGCTGCCGAACCGGGTGGACGGGGCTGCCGACGACATCCTGCCGCTCAGCAAGCCGCGCCTGAAGGCGGTCACCTCCGAGGCAGGCGCGCAGACGATCGTCAATTACGCGCCTTCCGAGTGCTCCGCGGGTGGCACCAAGCCGCAGCTGGACGAGAACACCAAGCGCTGCTACCCCGTGTACTGGTCCCCCAACGGGGAGAAGGACCCGGTCCTCGACTGGTTCCAGAAGTACCCGGTCAGCTCGGTGTCGACCACCGACCCGTACGGCGGTTCAGAGGCGGTGCAGCGCACCTACGAATACTCCGGTGGCGGAGCCTGGCATTACAACGAGGACCCGATGACGCCCGCCAAGGAGCGCACATGGTCCAGTTGGCGGGGCTACGGCAAGGTCACCGACCTCACCGGTGTGTCCGGCCGGACCCAGAGCAGGACGGTCTCCGTCTATCTCCGGGGCATGAACGGCGACCGCGTGCTGGGTTCCGACGGCAAGAGCCCGGACCCGGACGAGCGGAAGACCGTCAAGGTCTCCGGCATCAAGGCGGTCGAGGTCACCGACTCCGACCAGTACGCGGGCTTCACCCGTGAGACAGTCACCTACGACGGCGACGCCGAGGTGGGCGGCACCGTCAACGACCCCTGGTCGAAGCGGACGGCGACCCAGCACAAGTCGTACGGGGACATCGAGGCGTACTATGTGCGCACTGGATCCACGCACTCCCGTACAAACATCACCAGCAAGATCACGCCGTACGACCGGGTCCGCACGGTGAAGACCACCTACGACGACTACGGCATGGCCGAGACTGTCGAGGACGGGGGCGACGACTCCGCGACGGGTGACGAGAAGTGCACCCGCACCTGGTACGCACGCAACGACGACAAGGGCATCAGCTCCCTCGTCTCCCGAACGCGTACGGTGGGCAGAACCTGTGGGACGGCCGACTCGGCGCTGGACCTGCCAGCCGACTCCTCCCGTCCCGGTGACGTCATCTCCGACACCGCCGCCGTCTACGACGATGCGACCGCCACCGCGTGGTCCGCCTCGCAGAAGCCCACCAAGGGCGACACGACCTGGACCGGACGAGCCAAGGCATACGGCAGCGACGACGCCTCGTCCTGGCAGAAGGTGTCGACCACGACGTACGACACGCTCGGTCGGGCGCTGGTGGTGAGCGACGTCAACGGCACGACGGTGGCCACCACGGTTCACACGCCGACCTCCACTGGCCCGCTGACGTCGACGGCGGTCACCAACACCAAGTCACACAAGACAACGACCACCTTCGACTTCGCGACCGGCGCGACGCTGAAGACCACGGACGCGAATAACAACGTCACCGAGTCCGAGTACGACAGCCTCGGCCGCGTGGTGAAGACCTGGCTGGCCAACCGCTCCAAGTCGCTCGGCAAGACACCGAACTACGTCTACGCCTACAACGTCTCCGACTCGGCGATGTCCTGGGTGTCGACCGGAACGCTCAAGGGAGACGGCTCCGGCTACACCACGAGCTACGAGTTCTACGACTCCCTCCTGCGATCCCGGCAGGCCCAGACGCCGAGCCCCGACGGTGGCAGGCTGATCTCCCTCACGGAGTACGACGAGCGCGGCCTCGCGGTCAGTCAGCAGTCGGACATCTGGGACGAGACCTCTGCTCCCTCCGGAACCCCGGTGGAGGTCGACGGCGGTCAGGCACCGACGCAGACGGACACCACGTACGACGGTGCCGGCCGTGCGACGAAGGCCGTGACGAAGGTCTACGGCGCCACTCGCTGGGCGATCGACACGGCGTACACGGGCGACACCGTCTCGACCACCGCTCCGTCGGGCGGTCAGGCCACCGCGGTGGTGACCGACGCGTTGGGGCAGACGACGGAGCGACGTGAGTACGTCGGCCCCACCCCCACGGGTACGGCCTACACGACGACGAACTACACCTACACGCCCGGTGGTCAGCAAGAGACGATCACCGGTCCGGATAAAACTAAGTGGTCGTACACCTACGACCTGTTCGGTCGCCAGATCACGGCCACCGACCCCGACAAGGGGAGGAGCACCACCGAGTACAACCTTCTCGACCAGGTCCTTAGCACCACCGAGAACGACGACACGGCCAAGAAGCTGCTGTACGAGTACGACGACCTCGGCCGCAAGACGGGTGCGTGGCAGACGTCCAAGACGGACGCCAACAAGATCGCCGCCTGGTCCTTCGACACTCTGAAGAAGGGCCAGCAGGACACAGCGGTCCGCTACGACGGAGGCGTGTCGGGCAAGGCGTACACGCAGAAAGTCACCGCGTACGACGCGTTGTACCAAGTGACGGCCAGTCAGCTGATCCTGCCTGACACTGAGCCGCTGGTCGCCGACGGATACGTGGCGAAGACGCTGTCGACCACCACCTCGTACAACCTGAACGGCACCGTCAGCCAGGCCTCTGCGCCGGCGGTCGGTGGCCTGTCGGCGGAAACGGTCGCCTACACCTACAACGAGACCGGAGGCCAGCTCACTGCGAAGGGCACCACCTCCTACCTCCAGGGGGCAGCCTTCTCCCCGCAGGGCGACCTGCGGCAGCTCGCCCTCGGCACCGACACGGCCAGTTCCGCGAAGAAGGCGTACCTCAACTGGGATTACGAGGACGGCACCCGCCGCCTCACGCGCTCCTACGTCACCGACGACGTGCATGGCTACATGCCGCAGGAGCTGAAGTACACCCAGGACGACGCCGGTAATGTCACATCGATCTTCGACGCGACGACCCAGGGCGGGACGACCGAGACGGACTACCAGTGCTTCTCCTACGACGGCTACAGCCGGCTGACGGACGCCTGGACTCCCAAGACGGCGAGTTGCTCGACCTCCGGCCGCACGACATCGAACCTGGACGGCGCCGCGCCGTACTGGACGTCCTACACGTACACCGACGCGGGCCAGCGCAAGACGGAGACGCAGCATGCGTCGTCCGGCGACAAGATCACCACGTACACCTATGACGGCACGACGGACACCAAGCTGCACACGCTCGATAAGACGACGGGCGCCGAAACCGGTGCTTACGGCTACGACAATTCCGGCAACACCACCTCCCGTCCCGGAGCGACGGCCCAGCAGTCGCTGAGCTGGAACGCAGAGGGCGACCTAAGCAAGCTCACCGAGAGTACGAAGGAGACGGCGTACCTCTACGATGCCTCCGGAGAACTCCTGATCCGCCGGGCCAACGGCGACGGCGACACGATCCTCTACCTGGGTGGCACCGAGGTCCGGCTCACCACTAAGGGCACGACGAAAACGCTCTCCGGCACCCGCTACTACACGACGAACGGCCAGACCATCGCCGTCCGCACGGCGACTTCCGGAGTGTCGGGCACGAAGCTCAGCTTCCTGGCCGCCGACCACCACGGTACGTCGAGCATCGCACTCGACTCCGGCACGTACGCGGTGACGAAGCGCTACAACTCACCGTTCGGTGAGACTCGCGGCACCAAGGCGACGACGTGGCCTGACGACAAGGGCTTCCTGGGCAAATCGACGGACGACTCGACTGGGCTGACGCACGTGGGGGCTCGGGAATATGACCCGAACATTGGACAATTCGTAAGCGTTGATCCCCTGCTCGAACTCGACGAGCATCAGACCCTTAACGGCTATGGTTACGGGGCGCAGAACCCGATCACCCACTCCGACCCCACGGGTATGGGCCTTGCTTGCGGCGGAGCCGGCGGTGATACGGCGGCCTGTCCGACCCGTCCCGACGGGACACCGGGCAACGGACGTCCGAACGAAGCAGTCGACTACTCACAGCCGTCTCGACAGGAATTGCAGGACATCTCGTCGACCGTGGCATATAACACAACGGTTGAATTGGCGCTGAGCGATGCTCCCTACGTGCGCAACGCTCAAACCGTGGACCGTGATGAGTTTCATCGAGCAATGATGAAATATCAGGGAGCGTATGACGGTGCCATTGAGGATTCCAAGTGGATGATGTGGCTCTACGGGTATAGCGAGGAAGTGATCGACAACTTCGGACCCTGTCTCATTTTTGACTGCTCGGATGAAGTGGGGCCTGACGACATCGAGTCGATGCCGTTGAACAGGAAGAGTTTCCTGGAAATTTTCGGACGAGCCTACGCCGATGGTCGGGCGGCTGGGGATAGGCGTGGAGAGGTTGGAAAAAGGTCCAGCGCGGGTAGCTGCACCCAATGTTTCCTTGCTGGCACGGATGTTCTGATGGCTGACGAAACCGTCAAGGATATCGAAGATGTCAACATCGGCGACACAGTGCTGGCCACTGATCCCGAGACAGGTGAATCCGGTCCGCGGAAAGTTACCCGTCTGATCATCACCGAGGACGACAAGCGATTCAACGATTTGTCGATTGTCACTCAAAGTGGTGTTGAGCAGCTCACGGCAACCTACGAGCACCCCTTCTGGTCGCCCTCTGAGGGAGATTGGATCGAGGCAGGTGCTCTTAAGTCCGGGATGACGCTTCTCAGCGACGACGGCGACACCGTCATCGTTGCAGCGAATCGTGCGTACACGGACCATGCTCGCACGTACAACCTGAGCGTCGACGACCTGCACACTTACTATGTACTCGCTGGGCAGACGCCAGTACTCGTCCACAACAGCAATTGCAACTCGCTTACGCGTGCACAGTCTGACGATATTGCGAACTTCTTGGGATACGCGAAAACAAAAATGAAGTCCGCAGGTGGTGCTCCAATTTGGGAGAATAGGAAGGCTGGAGGTGGGCAACCTCGGTACATCACCTACGATCGGACCGGACATAACAAGCAGGCGATATTCAAGGGCGCCAGCTTCCGTAATCCCTTCCAGTCGACGAAAGATTCGGCTCGGGACGGAACGTATGGGCTGGACGTCTCCTCGACAGGAGAGGTGTTGGGTCTCAAGTGGCTAGCCAAATGACAGCCGAGCTTGTCGTAAGTCCGAGCGACCCGCATGTGCGAGCCTCCCTGGCGGAGGCGTCGGTCTGGAGTGCCTACGCGGTGGATCTGCGGAGGTTTCTCAATGCGGCAATCGAGGCATGTGGAGCTGACCGTCTTGAGGTCAGCGAGTTGCTTGTCAGTCAACCGCTTCCTGACCGGTACTGGAAGCTCCGCAACGGGATGCAGGCCAACGCGGCAGAGGCGATAGATCTCGCCGAGCGAATGGCGGCTGGGTTCGGACCGTACTGCCGACTGATTACGCCGGGGCGGCTCCGCATCGAGTCGGGATGGGATGGGGCGATCCATCTCTCAATGGATCCGGCGGTAGCCAATGTGCTTACCGGGCTGGCTGGCGACGCACTGTCTCTTGAGTGGCGCCCCGCAGAACAAGATTCTGAGGAGGAACTAAAAATTATCGATGACGCCGTGGATGACGAGTTCTGGAACTCGGTTCGGGTGGCGGCTGATGGGTTAGTGCTCTTGTGTGAGCGCTGGGCGCACGGTGCCTACGGTTGCCGATGGTTCCGGGTGACTGCGGGGAATGTTACAGAGGTGGCACATACGGTACGGGCACGCTCGCTCCTGTGCGTTGCCGCAAACCCGAACCTGCAGCTCGACATGGGGTTGCTGGACGAAGATTTCACTGCGTTCGAAGCCCCTCTCACGCCCGGCCAGCTCATGCACCGCGCCTATCCCGGGGGGGCTGAGAGCCTTGCTGAAGTAACTGACATGGGATTCTCGTTCATGCTGGCTGATGCGGCCTTGTTTGGATGGTGTGCTGTGGTGCCAGATTCTGATGGCGTAGCTAGATCGACATGGGAGAGCCCTGGTAGAGAGTGAGCCTTTTCCAACCTCAGTTCGTGGTGGTGAGGTGGAGGGTGAGGGCTGCCTGGACGAGTTGGGTGACGTGGGTGGTTGAGCAGCGTAGTTTGCGCGGGAGACGCCAGGTTTTCAGTGCGGCGATGGCAGGTTCAACGAGAGCCCGGATCTTCGCGTTGGACCGGTTGACGGCCTGCTGACCTGCGGAGAGCTTCCCCAGACGGTACCTCCCGCTCCTCGGTGGCCCTTGTCCGCCCAGCACGTGATGTCGGCCTCGGCGAGAGCGTTGACGATGCCGTGCTCGCGAGCGGCGCGGACGTTGTGGATCGCGCCCGGCAGGGCCGGTGAGGCCCACAGCAGCCGGCTCTGCCGGGTCCGTGGCGATCTGCACGTTCATGCCGTGCTTCTTGTGCTTGCAGGAGTAGAAAGGCCGGTCCGATCGGTCGGCAGCAGCGTCCGTCCAGCAGTACGAACGCCTTCGACGATGTGACCCGTACTGCTTCGGCGAGGCTGGGAGCGAGTGCGGCCAGGATCTCCACGGCCTCGGTGGCGGACCGGTAGGCAGTCGTGGTTCCGATGCCGAAGCCCGCCGCGAGTTGGGCGTACGGGTGGCCGTGGCGCAGGTGGGCGAGCGCCGGCAGGGCCTGTCGGCCGGCGTTCAGCCGACGCCACCGGCTGCCGATGGCACGGCGGTGTTCACGGAGACGGCGGTGAGGAAACGAAGATGCGAGCTGGACAGGTCCAGTCCGGACGGGTAGACAAGCACGGGAAGCCTCTGGCGGAACGGGTGATCTTGGTCGTGAACCCATCTACCAGGGATTTCACTCGTCCGTCACGCCGACCGCGGGACTGGATCAGCAGGTTGGAAAAGGCTCACTGCCCCGGTTGCGCAAGTGAACGGGTTAGCCCCGGGGGGGGCTGATGCGCAAGCGGCAGACGCGGGAGATGCTGCGGCTGATGGCTGATGGCTGATGGCTGATGGCTGATGGCTGATGGCTGATGGCTGATGGCTGGCGGCGAGGCCGTCGAGCTGACCAGCCGGTTGGCGTCGGTGAAGAAGCTCGTTCGACTCGCCATCACGGCACAGCAGTTCGAGTACGAGTGCGCTGGCATCCGGCAGAGGACGGGCAGCAATGGCGCGTGCTGAAGATGCTGTCGTGCCCGGCCCGAGCGCCCAGGCCCGGGCGGCGCAGAACTGGGCGCAGTACCCGAACGCCGGCGACGGGGTCTCCCGCCAAGTTTGCCGCCCGGCTGACGGCCGCCGGTTTCCTGCCAGTGATGGACGCGGCCGGACAGGTCCGTTACCTGCCGCCGGGGACGCAGGGCTCCGTGCCGGGTCAGGCGCCGATGACGATGTCGATGCCGGGTCACGGCAACCCTTTCGCCGGCCCGTACGCCGCGCCGCAGGCTCCGTACGCCGCCTAGCAGCCCCCGGCGCAGGGGCTGTACGCCCCGCCTGCCCCGGGCCGGTGCGCGCCGCAGCCCGTATCCCCAGCAGAACGCGCCCACTGGCAGCTTCCGCAGCGCCGGTGACCCGGCACGCGACACGGTGCCCGCCCAGCTGCCCTGGGCGGGCACCGTGTCGGGCGAGGGGTGGATGGGTCAGATGGCGCCGAACTCGCCGACGCCGACAGCGGTGACGAAGGCCGCGAAGGAGACCCGGGGGAAGACGAGCGCGGGCCCCTCCGGGGCCTTGCTGTCCCGGACGGGGACGATGCCGGGGTAATTCGCGGCTATCTCCAGGCATTGCTGTGCCGCATCGGAATGTGATGACTTGCACCAGACGGCTCGGCGGAGATCGAGCGGGAAGCGTTCTTCCTTCGAGGTCATCGTGAGATCCCTTCCATGATCTTTTTGATGGCCTCCCGGGAGTCGTCCACGGGAAGCGCGGCGGCGACGATCAACTCGAAGCACGACTCGAACGCCTTCACGTCGTCGGTGCCCTCCACGAAGTAGCCGCCCCGGAGGTTCTCCAGGCTGATCACGGTAGGCCACGGCATCGGGAAGCGGACGACGTGGAAGGGGCCCGCCATCCCGGGGTGCGCGGGGGCGTCCTTCGGCATGATCTGGAGGGTCAGGTTCGGCAGGTCGGTCATGTCGAGCAGGTGACGGAGCTGTTCGCGCATCAGGGTCGGCTGGGCCGCCGACCTGTAGCCGAGTGCGGTCTCATGAATGACGGCCCACAGCTTGAGGGGGCCGGTTGGCCGTGTGCTGTCGGTGAGGATGGCCTGACGTTTCTTGCGCACCTCCGCGAGCGCGGCCACGTCGGCTGGTCCGAGGTGCGGTCCGGTCCCGGCGATGATCTCACGGGCGTACGCGCCGGTCTGGAGGAGACCGGGGATGAGCCCCTGGACGTAGATGTGCGTCGACTCCGCGTCCTCCTCAAGCCCGATGTAGTCCTTGTAGCCGTCGGCGACGACGTTTCCGTATGTCGTCCACCAGCCAGTCTTGTTGGCATCCTGGGCGAGCCCTTCGAGTGCTTTGATCACGTCCGCGTCGGTGACGCCGTACTGGGCCAGGAGCGGGGCCACGTCCTTGACGGGTAGATGCGCTTTGGCGTTCTCGATGCGGCTCAGCTTGCTCGGGTCCCAGCCCATCGCCTCCGAGGCGGCCTCGATCGAGGCGCCGGCCTGGTTGCGCAACCGGCGCAGAGCACCTCCGAGGCGGCGTCGGCGGACTGTCGGAACGAGACGGACGGTCGCCATCTGAATCTGCCCTCCGTGGGGTCAACTCGGGTACGGCTCGGGCTGGCTGGCCCGTGCGAAGGGGTCCTCGGATGCGCTTCCGGGTGCAGTGTGCCCGGTGTCAGGGTCGCAGGTCCACAGCACGTGTGTTCTGTCTTTGCGGATTTGAATTCCAAACTTGCAGCCATCGCTTCCATGGGTGCACTCTGACGTCTCGTGAGCGCGCCGTGCCGGAAAGTAACCGGCCGCGTATGGCGTCACTCCGTCCCGCCCCAGAATCGAGGCCGCGATGACCCACCAGATGTCCCGTGAACAATCGCCCCTGCTCCCGCTGACCGGCACTGCCCCCGGCTACACGCAGGCCCTCGCCCTGATCCCCGAGTCCGCCGCGCTCGCCCGGTGCAGTGTCCGGACCACACTCGCCTGCTGGGGGCTGGAGGAACTGGCCGACAGCGCTCAGGTGATCGCGAGCGAGTTGGTCACCAATGCCGTGCTGCACGGCCGTCCGGCCACAGCGACTGCCGAGGAGCCGGGCTGGTGCCGGCTGACGGTGGAGCGTCCGGCGGTGGGGGTGGTGTGGGTGACCGTGGCCGACTCCTCGCCTCGTCCTCCCGTACAGCGGGCAGCCGCCCCCGAGGCCGAGACCGGCCGGGGGCTCACGGTTATCGAAGGGCTCGCGGCCCGCCTCACCGTGCGGATGGAGCGGAACGGCAAGTCCATCCAGGCGGAACTGACACTCCGGGACCTCTCATCCGTGTTCCCCGGAGGGTGAGAGCAACGTTCCCCACCGGTCACCCGCAGCCACAGTCATGAAACGCGGTCTCCCTACCTTCGAAAGACCGAGTCCAAGGAGCGTGGAGGCGTCATGGCGGCAGGTCGCTGGATCGAGCACTGGGAACCCGAGGACGAGACCTTCTGGGAGCGGACCGGGGCGCGGATCGCCAACCGGAATCTGCTCTTCTCGGTGCTCTCCGAGCACATCGGGTTCTCCGTGTGGACCCTGTGGTCCGTGCTCGTGCTGTTCATGGGGCCGGAGTACGGGCTCACCCCCGCCGACAAGTTCCTGCTGACGTCGGTGGTGACGCTGGTCGGGGCCGTCGTGCGGGTTCCCTACACGTTCGCTGTCGCGATCTTCGGCGGGCGGAACTGGACGATCATCTCGGCCAGTCTGCTGCTGGTGCCGACCATCGCCGCGTTCGTGGTGATGGAGCCCGGGACGTCGTTCTCGACGTTCCTGCTCGTCGGCCTGCTGGCCGGCATCGGCGGCGGCAACTTCGCCTCCTCCATGACCAACATCAACGCCTTCTTCCCGCTGCGGAAGAAGGGCTGGGCGCTCGGCATGAACGCCGGCGGCGGCAACATCGGGGTGCCGGTCATCCAGCTGGCCGCGCTCGCCATCATCGGGGCGAGCGGCGGGCCGCGGGTGCTGCTGGGCATCTACATCCCGCTGATCGTCGTGGCCGCCGTGCTCTCCGCGGTCTTCATGGACAACATCGCGTCCGTGAAGAACGACACCGGCGCCGCCAAGGACGCCGCCCGCGACCGGCACACCTGGATCATGGCCTTCCTGTACGTCGGGACCTTCGGGTCGTTCATCGGGTACTCGTTCGCCTTCGGGCAGGTGCTCCAGAGCGGGTTCGGGCGGACGCCGCTGGAGGCCGCGTACGTCACCTTCATCGGGCCGCTGCTCGGCTCCCTCATCCGGCCCGTCGGCGGGAAGCTCGCCGACAAGTACGGCGGCGCGAAGATCACGCTGTGGAACTACGTCGCCATGGGCGCCGCCACCGCCGTACTCATCGTCGCCAGCATGCGGGACTCGCTCGGCCTGTTCGTCAGCGCCTTCGTCGTGCTCTTCGTGCTCAGCGGACTCGGCAACGGGTCCACCTTCAAGATGATCCCCGGCATCTTCCAGGCCAAGGCCGAGGCCAAGGGGCTCACCGGTGAGGCCGCCGCCGCCTACGGACGGCGGCTGTCCGGGGCGTCGATGGGGCTCATCGGGGCGGTGGGCGCGCTCGGCGGCGTCGGGATCAACCTCGCCTTCCGGCAGTCCTTCCTCTCCTACGGCTCCGGCACCGGCGCCTTCGTCGCCTTCCTCGCCTTCTACGCCGCCTGCTTCGCGCTCACCTGGGCGGTATACCTTCGGCGCCAGGGCGCCCCGGTCGCCGGACCGGCCGCCCCCACGGAGGAGAACGCGCAGCTCAGCTACTCCAACGTATGACGTAACACTGGTGACATACAGCCGAACCGAGCCTGTCACGAGCCGTTGACAGGCTCGGTCGGCACGATGGGCGCCGGCAGGAACACGCGGGGCAGGAACAAGCGGGACGAGGCCATGGACGACGTACAGCGACAGATCGACGACCACGGACCCCTGGCCGGCTTCACCGTCGGCGTGACCGCCGCCCGCCGCGCCGACGAGCTGGGCGCGCTGCTGACCCGGCGCGGCGCGGCCGTCCTGCACGCCCCGGCGATCCGGATCGTGCCGCTCGCCGACGACAGTGAGCTGCTGGCCGCGACGAAGGAGCTGATCGACCAGGCACCGGACGTGGTGGTCGCCACCACCGCCATCGGGTTCCGCGGCTGGGTCGAGGCCGCCGAGGGCTGGGGGCTGGGCGAGGCGCTGGTGGAGCGGCTGCGCACGGTGGAGCTGCTGGCCCGCGGGCCCAAGGTCAAGGGCGCGGTACGGGCCGCCGGGCTGACCGAGGAGTGGTCGCCGTCCTCCGAGTCGATGGCGGAGGTGCTCGACCGGCTCCTGGAGGAGGGGGTCGACGGGCGCCGGATCGCTGTCCAGCTGCACGGGGAGCCGCTGCCCGGGTTCGTGGAGTCGCTGCGGGCGGGCGGGGCCGAGGTGGTCGGCGTGCCCGTGTACCGGTGGATGCCGCCGGAGGACATCGGCCCCGTCGACCGGCTGCTGGACGCCGCCGTCTCCCGCGGCCTGGACGCGATCACCTTCACCAGCGCGCCCGCCGCCGCCGCCCTGCTCTCCCGCGCCGACGAACGCGGGCTGCTGCCCGAACTGCTCACCGCCTTCGGCCACGACGTGCTCTCCGCCTGCGTCGGCCCGGTCACCGCGCTGCCGCTCCAGTCCCGCGGCATTGACACGATCCAGCCGGAGCGGTTCCGGCTCGGGCCGCTGGTGCAGTTGCTCTGCCGCGAACTGCCGGCCCGGGCCCGGGTGCTGCCGGTCGCCGGGCACCGGGTGGAGATCCGCGGGCACGCCGTGCTGGTGGACGGCGCGCTGAAACCCGTACCGCCGGCCGGGATGTCGCTGCTGCGGACCCTGTCGAGGCGGCCGGGCTGGGTGGTGCCCCGCGCCGAACTGCTGCGCGCGCTGCCGGGGGCCGGCCGCGACGAGCACGCCGTCGAGACGGCGATGGCCCGGCTGCGCACCGCCCTGGGCACGCCCAAGTTGATCCAGACCGTCGTCAAACGCGGCTACCGGCTCGCCCTGGACCCGTCGGCCGAGACCAAGTACGACGCCTAGCCGGTACGGGGGGTTCCGGCTGCCGGTGCGGGCAGGCACTGTGGGAGGACGGTTCCCCCAGTCGTGCAGCCCAGGTGGTGACAGGAACATGGCGCGTTTCGACACCGGACGACCCTGCCTGGATCTCCTCACCACCTCCCATCCCGCCGAACACCTGGACTCGGTCGCGGCCCTGTGCGGCTGGATCGCCGCCGCCGGGCTGGTCCCGCCGGGCACCCGGCTGGACCACGCCGACCCCTGCTGGCTCGCCGCCTTCCGGGAACTGCGCGCCCGCACCGGGCGGCTGGTCCGGGACCGGCTCACCCCGGGGGCCCGTCCCCACCCGCAGGCCCTCGCCCACGTCAACGACCTGGCCCGCGCCGCGCCCCCGGCGCCCCGGGCGGTGCCCGCGGAAGGGGGCGTGCTGGTACGGGAGTTGGCGGAGCCGCCGGAGTGCGCGGCCCTGCTCGGGGCGCTCGCCCGGGACGCGGTGGACCTGCTCACCGATCCGGTCGCGCGGGCCGGGCTGCGGCAGTGCGAGGGGGACGGCTGCCCGATCGTGTACCTGGACACCTCGCGGGGCCGGCGCCGGCGCTGGTGCTCCAGTGAGGTGTGCGGCAATCGGGAGCGGGTCGCCCGGCATCGGCGGCGGGTCGCCGCGGTGGCCCGGGCGTGAGTGGGTTGAGTCCCCCTTACGGGGCGCTCAGGTGAGCCCAGCGCGGCCCCGACGAGGCTGAGGTGAGTCCGGGCGGGCCAGTTGCCGGTGGCGAGGGTGAGGAGCCGGCGCGGCGGCGTGAGCGGGCGGTGTTCGGCATGGCGTACTCCCTTGCGCAGGACCGGAGTTGGCCTGACCCCACGACGGCCCGGCGCCCCCGCCCCGGCATGAGTACCCGAACCCACTCGCCGTGGGCCGCCCGGCGGATTTCTGTCCCCCGCCTTTGAACACCCCACCCTCCCCGTCCGTACCGAATGGACGAGCGACCGACTCGGGGGAACCCCCGGACACCGGAGGTGGGCGTGCGCAAGGATCCCGTCGTGGCCAAGGAACGCGGTACGAGGGCCCGACATCGGATGTCCGCCCGGTCGTCCTCGGAACCCGACGAGGAACTGATGCGCGCGCTGTACCGGGAACACGCCGGACCCCTGCTGGCGTATGTGCTGCGGCTGGTCGCGGGGGACCGGCAGCGCGCCGAGGACGTCGTGCAGGAGACGCTCATCCGGGCCTGGAAGAACGCCGGTTCGCTCAATCGGGCGACCGGATCGGTACGCCCCTGGCTGGTGACGGTCGCCCGGCGCATCGTCATCGACGGCCATCGCAGCCGGCAGGCCCGGCCGCAGGAGGTCGATCCGTCGCCGCTGGAGGTCATCCCCGCGGAGGACGAGATCGACAAGGCGCTGTGGCTGATGACGCTGTCGGACGCGCTCGACGACCTGACCCCGGCCCACCGGGAAGTACTCGTCGAGACGTACTTCAAAGGGCGTACCGTCAATGAGGCGGCCGAGACCCTGGGCATACCGAGCGGCACGGTCCGCTCCCGGGTGTTCTACGCCCTGCGATCGATGAAGCTGGCACTGGAGGAGCGGGGGGTGACGGCGTGACGAACGGGGTTCACGGGGGATCTCGGGGGTTCGGTGCGGGAGGTCCGGGTATGGCTGGCCCCATGCGGGAGTCTCCGGTGCCCAGCGAGCACGAGACCGTGGGCGCCTACGCCCTCGGCATTCTCGACGACGCCGAGGCGTCCGCCTTCGAACGGCATCTGGCCGGCTGCGAGTGGTGCGCCCAGCAGCTCGACGAACTGGCCGGCATGGAACCGATGATGGCCGCGCTGGCCGGGCTGCCGGGCGGGGTGGGCACCCCCGCGCTCGGCGAGTCGCTCTCCGCCCGGCCCGCGCCCCGGGTGGCGGAGAAACTCGTCGACGAGGTCGCCGAGCGCCGCGCCCGCAAGAAGCGCCGCAACCTGTACCTGGTGGGCACCGCCGCCGCGCTGATCGTCGGCGGCCCGTTCGCCGCCGTGGCCACCACCAGCGGCGGCGACGAGGGCCGGACCGCCGAGGTGCGCAGCAGTGCCGCCCCGGCCCAGGAGGCGTTCGGCGACATGACCGACCGGGTCAGCGCCACCGACCCGGACACCGAGGTCAGCGCGACCGTGGCGGTGGAGAAGAAGGCGTGGGGCACGCACGCGGTGCTGGAGCTGAAGAACGTCAAGGGGCCGGAGAAGTGCGCGCTGATCGCGGTCGGCAAGAACGGCGAGCGCGAGACGGTCACGTCGTGGTCGGTCCCGGAGTGGGGCTACGGCATCCCGGACGCCACCACCGACAAGGCCAAACAGCCGCTCTACGTGCACGGCGGCGCCGCCTTCGAACCGAACCAGATCGACCACTTCGAGGTCATGACCTTCGGCGGCGAACGGCTGGTCGAGGTCGACGCGTAGCTTCACCGGCCCCCTTCGCGTACGGTTGACGGCTGCCCAGCACGTCAGAAGGGGGCCCGGTGGCCGCACAGGCGCAACAGGATTCGGCCGTCGACTCGGACAGAACCCAGGATTCTGTCCGAGAGCGGGAGATCAGCGGGGAGCAGGCGCACCTGGACCGGGTGTACCGCCGTCTTGAGGAGAAGATCCACGAGGCCGAGTTCCTCATGAACGACGCCGCCCAGCGCGGCCAGGTCGGCACGCCCGGCGCGCTGGCCGAGCGGGACGCCCAGGTCTTCCGGGCGGGCGTCCACCTCAACCGGCTGAACAACGAGTTCGAGGACTTCCTCTTCGGCCGCATCGACCTGCTGCGGGGCAAGGACGGCAAGAAGGGCCCGGACGGCGCCTACACCGCCGTGGAGCCCGCCGAGGGGGCGGTACGCCCGGACGGCACCGCCGACATCGCCGAGACCCTGCACATCGGCCGGATCGGCGTCCTGGACGCCGAGTACGCGCCGCTGGTCATCGACTGGCGGGCGCCGGCCGCCGCGCCGTTCTACCGGTCCACGCCGGTGGACCCGGGGCGGGTCGTGCGCCGGCGCGTGATCCGCTCCAAGGGGCGCCGGGTGCTCGGCGTCGAGGACGACCTGATGCGCCCCGAGATCAAGGCGTACCTGGACGGCGGCGAACTGGCCGTGCTCGGCGACGGCGCCCTGATGGCCGCGCTCGGCCAGGCCCGGACCCACTCCATGCGGGACATCGTCGCCTCCATCCAGGCCGAGCAGGACCTCGTCATCCGCGCCCCCGCCGCCTCCGTCACCTACGTCGAGGGCGGCCCCGGCACCGGCAAGACCGCCGTCGCCCTGCACCGGGCGGCGTACCTGCTCTACCAGGACCGGCGCCGGTACGCGGGCGGCATCCTGATCGTCTCCCCGACCCCGCTCCTGGTGTCGTACACCGAGGGCGTGCTGCCCTCCCTCGGCGAGGAGGGCCAGGTCGCCATCCGGGCCATCGGCTCCCTGTTCGACGGCGCCGAGGCCACCCTCTACGACTCCCCGGCCACCGCCCGCGCCAAGGGCTCGGCGCGGATGCTGAAGGTGCTGCGCCGGGCCGCGCGCGGCGCCCTGGAGCTGAACGATCCGGCGGCCCGGCTGCGGGTGGTCGCCTTCGGCCGCCGGCTGGAGCTGGCGGCCGCGGAGCTGGCCGGCCTCCGGCAGACCGCCCTCGGCGGCACCGCGCCGGTCAACCTGCTGCGCCCGCGCGCCCGCAAGCTGCTGCTGGACGCCCTGTGGGCCCAGTCCGGCGCCGCCACCCGGCACACCGACCCGGAGCTCGCCGCCGAGCTGCGCTCCTCCTTCGACGAGGACGTCTCGGCGGAGGACCCCTTCATCGCCTTCCTGGACGCCTGGTGGCCGGAGCTGACGCCCGCCTCGGTGCTGGCCGCGATGGCCGACGAGCGACGCCTTGGCCGCTGGGCGCGCCGGGTGCTCAACCCGGGCGAGGTGCGCAAGGTGGCCCGCTCGCTGCGGCGCGAGGGCCACTCGGTGCACGACATCGCGCTGCTCGACGAGCTCCAGGCGATCCTGGGCGCCCCGGCCCGCCCCCGCAAGCGCCGGGACCTGGACCCGCTGGACCAGCTCACCGGCCTGGAGGAGCTGATGCCGCAGCGCGAGGAGACCCGGCGCGAGCGGGCCGAGCGGCTGGCCGAGGAGCGCACCGAGTACGCGCACGTCATCGTCGACGAGGCGCAGGACCTGACACCGATGCAGTGGCGGATGGTCGGCCGCCGCGGCCGGCACGCCACCTGGACGGTGGTCGGCGACCCCGCGCAGTCCTCCTGGTCCGACCCGGACGAGGCGGCGGCCGCCCGCGACGAGGCGCTGGGCACCCGGCCGCGCCGCCGCTTCGAACTGACGGTGAACTACCGCAACCCCGCCGAGATCGCCGAACTGGCGGCCCGGGTGCTGGCCCTGGCGATGCCCGGCGCCGAGTCCCCGAAGGCGGTCCGCTCCACCGGCCTCGAACCGCGCTTCGCCGTCGTCCGCGGCTCGCTCGCCGAGACGGTCCGGGCGGAGGCCGCCCGGCTCCTGGCGCGGGTCGACGGCACGGTCGGTGTCGTCGTCGCCATGAACCGCCGCGAGGAGGCCCGCAGATGGCTGGCCCCGCTCGGGGAGAGGGTGGTGGCGCTCGGCAGTCTGGAGGCCAAGGGTCTGGAGTACGACGCCACCGTGGTGGTCTCCCCGGCCGAGATCGCCGACGAGTCGCCCGCCGGGCTGCGGGTGCTCTACGTCGCCCTGACCCGGGCCACCCAGCAGCTCACGGTGGTCTCCGGGGAGCGGGACGAGCCGGACGCGGCCGGCCTGCCGGACCTGCTGCGCGACTGACGCCGGCATGAGGCGAGGCCCGCACCGTCGCCGGTGCGGGCCTCGCGTCTTTTTACGTCTAAGTGACACCGACCCGCCATGCTCGCCTCGCGGCAAGTGGTCGCTCGTAGCGACGTAGGTTGGGCCCGGGGGCTTGGATCGGGCCGGTGCCACGTCCAAGGTAACAAACGATCCCCGCAAGACAATTCCCGTCCCGGGGTTCTCTTTCCCCGGACCGCGAGTTCTCGTACGCTTCTCGTATGGTGGAACCGGTTTTCCGAAACCAGGGGCGGCTACCGCGTACTCCGGGGTAGGTGCGACCATCGGACGGCACAACCAAGCGACACGCGACACGCGACACGGTAAAAGCAGAAGGAAGTCGGCCATGGCTACGGCGCCCAGCGTCTCCTACTCGATGACCATCAGGCTGGAGGTGCCCGCGAGCGGAACCGCCGTCTCGCAGCTCACCACCGCGGTGGAGTCCTCCGGAGGCTCGGTGACCGGCCTCGACGTCACGGCGTCCGGTCACGAGAAGCTCCGCATCGACGTCACCATCGCCGCCTCCTCCACCTCGCACGCCGACGAGATCGTGCAGGAACTGCGCGGCATCGAGGGCGTCACCCTGGGCAAGGTCTCCGACCGTACGTTCCTGATGCACCTCGGCGGCAAGATCGAGATGCAGTCCAAGCACCCCATCCGCAACCGTGACGACCTGTCCATGGTCTACACCCCGGGCGTCGCCCGGGTGTGCATGGCGATCGCGGAGAACCCCGAGGACGCCCGCCGCCTGACCATCAAGCGCAACTCCGTCGCGGTGGTCACGGACGGCTCGGCCGTCCTCGGCCTCGGCAACATCGGCCCGAAGGCCGCGCTGCCGGTGATGGAGGGCAAGGCGGCCCTGTTCAAGCGGTTCGCCGGCATCGACGCCTGGCCGATCTGCCTGGACACCCAGGACACCGACGCGATCGTGGAGATCGTCAAGGCCATCGCCCCGGGCTTCGCCGGCATCAACCTGGAGGACATCTCCGCGCCGCGCTGCTTCGAGATCGAGGCCCGGCTGCGCGAGGCCCTGGACATCCCGGTCTTCCACGACGACCAGCACGGCACCGCGATCGTCGTGCTCGCCGCCCTCACCAACGCCCTGCGGGTGGTCGGCAAGGGCATCGAGAACGTGCGGGTGGTGATGTCCGGCGCGGGCGCGGCCGGCACCGCCATCCTGAAGCTGCTGCTGGCCGCCGGGGTGAAGAACGCGGTCGTCGCCGACATCCACGGTGTCGTGCACGCCGGCCGCGAGGACCTGGTGGACGCCGCCCCCGGCTCGGCGCTGCGCTGGATCGCCGACAACACCAACCCCGAGGGCCTCACCGGCACCCTGAAGGAGGCCGTGCGCGACGCCGACGTCTTCATCGGCGTCTCCGCCCCGAACGTCCTGGACGGCGACGACGTGGCCGCGATGGCGGACGGCGCGATCGTCTTCGCGCTGGCCAACCCGGACCCCGAGGTCGACCCCGCCGTCGCCCGCCGGACGGCCGCCGTGGTCGCCACCGGCCGCTCCGACTTCCCGAACCAGATCAACAACGTGCTGGTCTTCCCGGGCGTCTTCCGCGGCCTGCTGGACGCCCAGTCCCGCACGGTCAACACCGAGATGATGCTGGCCGCCGCGACCGCCCTGGCGGACGTGGTGACCGAGGACGAGCTGAACCCGAACTACATCGTCCCCTCCGTCTTCAACGACAAGGTCGCCGGTGCCGTCGCCGGCGCGGTGCGGGACGCGGCGAAGGCGGCGGGCGCCACCGTCGCCTAGCGCGGGTGTGCGCCGGCTGTGAGGATCACCACGGTCTTCCCGGGCCGTCGACGGTCCTCACCCGGCGCGTCGCTTCACCGGCACCCCGCGGCGGTCCTTTAGGGTGGGCGGCCGTGCCCGGGCAGTCTCTTCGTGTGACTCCCAAGGGTGTTCTCGTGACTCCTGCGGGTGCCGGATTGGCTTTACCGCCGCAGGTAGAGGCAGGATGCCTCCCTGGGCGCGTGGGTCTGGCGACGGACCTGCCCAACATGCGGCTACGCCGCGTGCCACGCCTCAACGGCAAGAAGAACACGGGAGTAACAACATGAACCGCAGTGAGCTGGTGGCCGCGCTGGCCGACCGTGCCGAGGTGACCCGCAAGGACGCCGACGCCGTACTGGCCGCGTTCGCCGAGGTCGTCGGCGACATCGTCTCCAAGGGCGACGAGAAGGTCACCGTCCCCGGCTTCCTGACCTTCGAGCGCACCCACCGTGCCGCTCGTACCGCCCGCAACCCGCAGACCGGCGAGCCGATCCAGATCCCGGCCGGTTACAGCGTGAAGGTCTCCGCGGGCTCCAAGCTGAAGGAAGCCGCCAAGGGCAAGTGACCCCGCCGTACGTCCGTCACCGCACGGCGTACAAGGCGTAGAGACGCCGAAGGGGCGGCCACCTCCGGGTGGCCGCCCCTTCGCGTACCGGTCAGCCCAGTGCCTTGCCCGGCAGTTCCACCTTCGCGCCCAGTTCCACGAGCTTCTCCATGAAGTTCTCGTAGCCCCGGTTGATCAGGTCGATGCCGTGCACCCGGGAGGTGCCCTGGGCGGCCAGCGCCGCGATCAGGTACGAGAAGCCGCCGCGCAGGTCGGGGATGACCAGGTCGGCGCCCTCCAGGCGGGTCGGTCCGGAGACGACCGCCGAGTGCAGGAAGTTGCGCTGGCCGAAGCGGCAGTCGGAGCCGCCCAGGCACTCCCGGTAGAGCTGGATGTGCGCGCCCATCTGGTTGAGCGCCGAGGTGAAGCCGAGCCGGGACTCGTAGACCGTCTCGTGCACGATGGACAGGCCGGTGGCCTGGGTGAGCGCCACCACCAGCGGCTGCTGCCAGTCGGTCTGGAAGCCGGGGTGCACGTCCGTCTCCAGGGCGATGGACTTCAGCCGGCCGCCCGGGTGCCAGAACCGGATGCCCTCGTCGTCGATCTCGAAGGCGCCGCCCACCTTGCGGAAGGTGTTCAGGAACGTCATCATCGAGCGCTGCTGGGCGCCGCGGACGTAGACGTTCCCCTCGGTCGCCAGCGCCGCCGACGCCCAGGAGGCGGCCTCCAGGCGGTCCGCGAGGGCGTGGTGGTTGTAGCCGCCCAGCTCGTCCACGCCGGTGATCCGGATGGTCCGGTCGGTGTCCATCGCGATGATCGCGCCCATTTTCTGCAGTACGCAGATCAGGTCCTCGATCTCCGGCTCGACGGCCGCGTTGGACAGCTCCGTGACGCCCTCCGCGAGCACCGCCGTCAGCAGCACCTGCTCGGTGGCGCCGACCGACGGGTACGGCAGCCGGATCTTGGTGCCGCGCAGCCGCTGCGGGGCCTCCAGGTACTGCCCGTCCGCCCGCTTCTCGATGGTCGCGCCGAATTGCCGCAGCACGTCGAAGTGGAAGTCGATGGGCCGCCCGCCGATGTCGCAGCCGCCCAGGCCCGGGATGAAGGCGTGGCCCAGGCGGTGCAGCAGCGGGCCGCAGAACAGGATCGGGATGCGGCTGGAGCCCGCGTGCGCGTCGATGTCGGCGACGTTGGCGCTCTCCACATGGGTCGGGTCGAGCACCAGCTCACCCGGTTCGTCGCCCGGACGGACCGTCACCCCGTGCAGTTGCAGCAGGCCGCGTACGACCCGCACGTCGCGGATGTCCGGCACATTGCGCAGCCGGCTCGGCGCGCTGCCGAGGAGCGCGGCCACCATGGCCTTCGGTACGAGGTTCTTCGCACCGCGGACACGGATCTCGCCCTCCAGCGGGGTCCCGCCGTGGACAAGCAGTACGTCATCAGCGCCGTTGACGGTCATGAATCTCGCGTTCCGTTGGGGTGGGGCAGGGGCCAGAAGGGAAAGGGTAATGGTCCATCGGCCGGGGGCCGTAAGCCCAGGACCGCACAGGCACTTCATGGTTCTGTCACAACACGAACGGTGCACCGCCGGGCACATGGGGTCACGGCGGACGGGCGTGCGACGGGGCGTGCCGGGGTGCCGCCTGAGCTGCGTTCACTCCGGTGCCCCCGATTGCCTCCCCACCGCGGCGCAGGATGCGGGATCATGTCAGGCATGACCGAGGTGTCCTCGCTCACAGGGCGGCTGCTCGTGGCCACACCCGCCCTGGCGGACCCGAACTTCGAACGTGCGGTGGTGCTGCTCCTCGACCACGACGAGGAGGGCTCCCTCGGTGTCGTCCTCAACCGCCCGACCCCGGTCGGGGTGGGCGACATCCTGGACGGCTGGGCGGAGCTGGCCGGCGACCCCGGCGTCGTCTTCCAGGGCGGTCCGGTCTCCCTGGACTCCGCGCTCGGCGTGGCCGTGGTGCCCGGCGACGGCGACGGCGGCGACCCGCTGGGCTGGCGCCGGGTGCACGGCGCGATCGGCCTGGTCGACCTGGAGGCGCCGCCGGAACTGCTGGCCCGGGCGGTCGGCTCGCTGCGGATCTTCGCCGGGTACGCCGGCTGGGGCCCCGGTCAGCTGGAGGACGAACTGGCCGAGGGCGCCTGGTACGTGGTCGAGTCGGAGCCCGGTGACGTCTCCGCGCCGCTGCCCGAGCGGCTCTGGCGCGAGGTGCTGCGCCGTCAGCGCAGCGAACTGGCGATGGTGGCGACGTACCCGGACGACCCTTCGCTCAACTGAAGCCGGCCCGCTTCAGTACCCTTGGCGGTTATGAGCACTCTTGAGCCCGAGCGCGGGACTGGTACGGGGACCCTCGTAGAGCCGACGCCACAGGTGTCCCACGGCGACGGTGACCACGAGCGCTTCGCCCACTACGTCCAGAAGGACAAGATCATGGCGAGCGCCCTCGACGGCACGCCCGTCGTGGCGCTGTGCGGCAAGGTGTGGGTACCGGGCCGCGACCCGAAGAAGTACCCGGTGTGCCCCATGTGCAAGGAGATCTACGAGTCCATGAGCGGCGGCGGGGACGAGGGCAAGGGCAAGGGCGGCGACAAGAAGTAGCTTCCCGCCGGCTGTTTATCGGTTCCGGCTCCTTATCGGTTCCGGCTTCTTATCGGTTCCGGCTTCTTTCGGTTCGAGAGCCCCCGGGCGTGCGGTGCGCGCGCTCCGGGGGCTCTCGCCTGTCCGGGAAATGGTTCAGACCTCTTGTGGGCATGTGCATGTAGTACTTAGCCTCCATGGTGTTGTGCAGAGCGAAACCGCCATTGCGTATGTTGCAACGCCTGTTCTCGGAGGACCGCTGCATGAAGCTCCCCGTCCGACTGGCTCTACTGCTCACCGTCATCGCCGCCACCGCCTGCGCGCCGGGTACCTCCGGCGGCTCCGGCGGGGACGAGGCGACCGGCACCCTGCGGGTCTGGCTCTTCCAGGAGGTCGGCAACCAGCCCAAGGAGAAGGTCGTCGACGCGGTGGTGGCCGGCTTCGAGAAGGCGCACGCCGGCACCGACGTCACCGTCGAGTACATCCCCGTGGAGACCCGCGCCCAGCGCATCAAGGCCGCCTTCAACGACCCCGGCTCCGCGCCCGACGTCGTCGAGTACGGCAACACCGACACCGCCGGCTATGTCGCGGACGGCGGACTCGCCGACGTCACCGCCGAGTTCGGCGCCTGGGACGAGGCGAAGGACACCGACCCGACGGCCCGCCGGTCGGTCACGGTGGACGGCAAGGTGTACGGCGCGCCGCTCTTCGTCGGCGTCCGCGCCCTGTACTACCGCACGGACCTCTTCGCGGAACTGGGCCTGGAACCGCCCCGGTCGCTGGCGGAACTGGCCGCCACCGCCAGGAAGATCCGGGCCGCCGAACCCGGCCTGTACGGCCTCGCCGTCGGCGGCGCGTACACGTACGGCGCGCTGCCGTTCCTGTGGGCCCACGGCGGCGACCTGACCGACCTGGACAGCGCGGCCTCGCGCGCGGGCATCGAGGCGTACACCGACCTCTTCGGCGACGCCAACTGTCCCGCCGCGAAGTGCGCCGGGATGGGCGGCAACGACACGGTGACGGCGTTCGCCGCGGGCAAGGCCGGGATGGCGATCGGGGGCGACTTCAGCCATGCCGCCGTGCAGGCGGGGGCGGTGCGCGGGAAGTACGCGGTGGTGCCGCTGCCGGGGGTGGCGCCGGGGTCGATCGCGCCGGCCTTCGCGGGCGGCAACAACGTGGGCGTGCTGCGGTCCACGTCGCATCGCACGCTGGCCGTGGACCTGATGAAGCGGCTCGCCTCGAAGGCGACGCAGCGGGAGCTGTTCGACGCGATGGGGTTCCTGCCGACGTTCGCGGACGTGCGGGGGGAGGTGGCGGCGGCCGAGCCGTTCGTGCGGCCGTTCGTCGAGACGCTGAACGCCGGGACGGAGTTCGTGCCGGTGGCGCCCGGCTGGGCCGAGGTCGACTCGTCGTTGGTGCTGCCGACGATGTACCAGGAGGTCGTGAGCGGCCGCAAGGGGGTCGCCGCGGCGGCGGAGGACGCGGCGGCGAAGATCGGTTCCGCGCTGTGACGGCTGAACCCCGGGTGCGGCTGCGCCCCCCGGGGCAGGCCCGTACCCCCTGGCTGTATCTCGCCCCCGCTCTCGTCGTCCTCGGCGGGCTGCTCGTCTACCCCGTCTACCAGCTCGGGCTGATCTCCTTCCTGGAGTACACGCAGGCCCAGGTGAGCGGCGGGGTGCCCACCAGCTTCCGCGGGCTCGGGAACTACCGCGAACTGTTCGGGGACGCCGAGTTCTGGCGGGTGCTGCTGGCCACCGTGGTGTTCGCCGCTGCCTGTGTGGTGTGCACGCTCGCCGTCGGGTGCGCGCTCGCCGTGCTGCTGACCCGGGTGCGGGCGGTGCCGCGGCTGGTGCTGATGCTGGCCGCGCTGGGGGCCTGGGCGACGCCCGCGGTCACCGGGTCGACAGTGTGGCTGCTGCTGTTCGACCCGGATTTCGGGCCGGTCAACCGGTTTCTCGGGCTCGGCGACCACTCCTGGACCTACGGGCGGTACAGCGCCTTCCTGCTGGTGCTGCTCGAAGTGGTCTGGTGCTCCTTCCCGTTCGTGATGGTCACCGTCTACGCCGGCATCCGCGCCGTCCCCGCCGAGGTGCTGGAGGCCGCCGCGCTGGACGGTGCCTCGCAGTGGCGGATCTGGCGGTCCGTGCTGGCGCCGCTGCTGCGGCCGATCCTGCTGGTCGTCACCATCCAGTCGGTGATCTGGGACTTCAAGGTCTTCACCCAGATCTACGTGATGACCGGCGGCGGCGGGATCGCCGGGCAGAACCTCGTGCTGAACGTCTACGCGTACCAGAAGGCGTTCGCCTCCTCGCAGTACGGCCTCGGTTCGGCGATCGGCGTCGTGATGCTGCTGATCCTGCTCGCCGTGACCCTCGGCCAACTGCGGCTGCTGCGGCGGCGGGGGGAGGAACTGTGAGACGTCCGTGGAGGTTCGCCGCCGAGGCGTCCGCGCTGCTGATCGCGGTCGTCGTCGCGCTGCCGCTGTACTGGATGGTGCTGAGCGCGTTCAGACCGGCCGGGGAGATCGAGTCGAGTTCGCCGCGCCCGTGGACCCTGGCGCCGTCCCTCGACTCGTTCCGGCGGGTGTTCGGGCAGCAGGAATTCGGCCGTTACTTCGGCAACAGTCTGCTCGTCGCGGGGGCCGTCGTGATCGCCTCGGGGCTGATCGCGTTTCTCGCCGCGACCGCCGTGACGCGATTCCGGTTCCGTTTCCGGACCACCTTGCTGATCATGTTCCTGGTGGCCCAGATGGTGCCCGTGGAAGCGCTCACCATCCCGCTGTTCTTCCTCATGCGCGACCTCGGCCAGTTGAACACCCTCGGGTCGCTGATCCTGCCGCACATCGCCTTCTCGCTGCCCTTCGCGATCTGGATGCTGCGGGGTTTCGTGAAAGCCGTGCCCGAGGCCCTGGAGGAGGCCGCCTACCTGGACGGGGCGAGCCGGGCGCGATTCCTGTGGCAGGTCCTTTTCCCGCTGGTCTTCCCGGGCCTGGTGGCCACCAGCGTGTTTTCCTTCATCTCCACCTGGAACGACTTCCTGTTCGCCAAGTCGTTCATCATCAGCGACACCTCGCAGTCGACGCTGCCGATGGCGCTGCTGGTCTTCTACAAACCGGACGACCCCGACTGGGGCGGCGTGATGGCCGCGTCCACGGTGATGACGATTCCGGTGCTGGTCCTCTTCGTACTCGTGCAACGGCGGCTCGTCTCCGGCCTCGGCGGAGCGGTCAAGGATTGAGGTTCGTATGTCGGTCGAATTCGGGTTCGTGCCACAGGTGCGGAGCGCGGTCGCGGGCGCGACCGGGAGCGGGGTGCGGCTGGGACCGGCGACACGGCTGGTGGCCGGGGCCGGTACCGAGGGGGTCGCGCGCCGGCTGCGGGCGACGCTCGGCGCGGCGACCGGGCTGGCGTTCGCGCAGGGGGACGGGCCGGAACGGATCGAGCTGGCCATCGACCCGGCGCTGCCGGCCGAGGGCTACCGCCTCGGCACCGGCGAGTACCCGGTGCGGATCCGGGGCGGCAGCGCGGCCGGGGTGTTCTGGGGCACCCAGACCCTGCGGCAGCTGCTCGGGCCGGACGCCTTCCGACAGGCCCCGCTGCGGCCGGGCCGGGACTGGGAACTGCCCGCCGTCGACGTCGCGGACGCCCCCCGGTTCCGCTGGCGCGGCCTGATGTTGGACGTGGCCCGGCACTTCATGCCCAAGGACGGCGTGCTGCGCTATCTCGACCTGATGGCCGCGCACAAACTCAACGTCTTCCACTTCCACCTCACCGACGACCAGGGCTGGCGGATCGAGATCCAGCGGTACCCGAAGCTCACCGAGACCGGCGCCTGGCGTTCCCGCACCAAATTCGGCCACCGCGCCTCACCGCTGTGGGACGACAAGCCGCACGGCGGTTTCTACACCCAGGACGACATCCGGGAGATCGTCGCCTACGCCGCCGAACGGCACATCACCGTCGTCCCCGAAATCGACGTCCCCGGCCACTCGCAGGCCGCCGTCGCCGCCTATCCCGAACTCGGCAACACCGACGTCGTCGACACCGCCGCGCTCGGCGTCTGGGACACCTGGGGGATCTCCCCGAACGTCCTCGCCCCCACCGAGAACACGCTGCGTTTCTACGAGGGTGTGTTCGAGGAACTCCTCGATCTCTTCCCCTCGGAGTTCATTCACGTCGGCGGCGACGAATGCCCCAAGGAACAGTGGCGCCGGTCGGCGACCGCGAAGGCGCGGATGGCGGATCTGGGGCTGGCCAACGAGGACGCTTTGCAGGCGTGGTTCATCGGGCACTTCAGCACCTGGCTGGCCGCGCGCGGACGCCGGCTCATCGGCTGGGACGAGATCCTGGAGGGCGGCCTCGCGCCCGGCGCCGCGGTCTCCTCCTGGCGCGGCTACCAGGGCGGCATCGCCGCCGCGCGCGCCGGACACGACGTCGTCATGTGCCCCGAGCAGCACGTCTACCTGGACCACCGGCAGCACGGCGGCGCCGACGAACCGGTGCCGATCGGGTTCGTCCGCACCCTGGAGGACGTCTACCGGTTTGAACCCGTTCCACCGGAGCTGACGGCGGCGGAGGCCGGGCGGGTGCTCGGCACCCAGGCCAACGTCTGGACCGAGGTGATGGAGAGCCCGGCCCGGGTCGACTACCAGGCCTTCCCGCGGCTCGCCGCCTTCGCCGAGGTCGCCTGGAGCGCGCTGCCCGCCCCGGCGGACCGGGACTTCACCGCCTTCGAGCACCGGATGACCGGCCACTACGCGCGACTTGACGCCCTGGGCGTCGGCTACCGGCCGCCCACCGGACCCCGGCCGTGGCAGCGGCGCCCCGGGGTCCCCGGCCGCCCGATCGAGGGGCCGCCTCCGAACAAGTGACTCAAACCGCCCATCTCTTCCGCGAGGTGGGCGAATGCCTCCTAGCGGACCCCCGCGTCCGGGTGCTGCGATGATGTGCCAGAGTTGCCACGTCCGCCCTGTCAGCACGTACCGTACGGCGCACGGGCGGGACCAGTGGGACAGCGGGAAGGGGCAGCGGTTTGAGTACGCACGCACCGCAGGCGGCGCAGGCCGTCACGCTGCCCACAACACTGGACGAGGCCGTCGGCGCGCTCGCCGAACGCCCCGCCGCCGTGCCGGTCGCGGGCGGCACCGACCTGATGGCCGCCGTCAACTCCGGCCAGCTCAGGCCCGCCGCGCTGGTCGGCCTCGGCCGGATCAGCGAGATCCGCGGCTGGCAGTACCAGGACGGCCACGCGCTGCTCGGCGCCGGACTCACCCACGCCCGCATGGGCCGCCCCGACTTCGCCGCCCTCATCCCGGCGCTGGCCGCCGCCGCGCGCGCCGCCGGACCGCCGCAGATCCGCAACGCGGGCACGCTGGGCGGCAACGTCGCCTCGGCCGCCCCGACCGGCGACGCGCTGCCGGTGCTGGCCGCCCTGGAGGCGACCCTGATCATCGCGGGCCAGGGCGGCGCCCGCCGCGAGATCCCGGTCTCCCACCTGCTGGCCGGCGTGGAGATGCTGCGGGCGGGCGAACTCATCGGCTACGTCCGGGTGCCGCTGCTGCACGCCCCGCAGGTCTTCCTCAAGGCCACCGGCCGCACCGGCCCCGGGCGCGCGGTCGCCTCCGTGGCGCTGGTCCTGGACCCGGCCCGGCGCGGGGTGCGGTGCGCGGTCGGTGCCATAGCGCCGATGCCGCTGCGCCCGCTGGAGGCCGAGCAGTGGGTGGCGCAGCTCATCGACTGGGACAACAACCGCGCGATCGTCCCGGAGGCACTGGCCGCCTTCGGCGAGTACGTCGCCGCGGCCTGCATCCCGGACCCGGCGCCCGCCGAGGACGGGTCCGTACCGCAGCTTCCGCCCGCCGTACTGCACCTGCGGCGCACCGTGGCCGCGCTGGCCCGACGAGCACTGGGGAGGGCGCTGTCGTGACCGACGACCAGCAGGGAGAGGGCACGCCCCAGGGCGGCGGCAGCCGCTGGGACCCGCTGCCCCAGGGCGACTACGACGACGGCGCCACCGCCTTCGTCCAGCTCCCCGAGGGCGGCATCGACGCCCTCCTGGACGCCGCCGGCAGTCCGCTCGCGGCGCCCGGCCACGGCTTCGTGCCCCCGCAGATCACGGTCGCCCCCGCCGCCGGCACCGACCCCGCCGACACCGGCGGCTGGCCGATGCCGTCGGCACCGGTGGACGGCACGCAGTGGCAGGCACCAACGCCGGGCCAGCCGTCGTACGGTGACCCGGACGCCGCCCAGCAGTACGGGAGCGCGGACCCGGCGCAGGCGTACGGCGCGGCGCGGCAGGACCCGTACGGGACGGCCGGGCACGGGCAGTACGGGGTCGGCGCCCCGTACGCGGGGCACGATCCGCACGCGGCACAGGACGACCGGTTCGCCTACCACCCGGGCGCCACCAGCCAGTGGGACTTCGGTGAGGCGGTCGCCGAGGAGCAGGGCGCGCCCGCGCCCGGCCACGACGTGACCGGACAGTGGTCCATCCCGGTGGCCGGCGGCGACCTGCCGGACGAGTCCGGCGAGTTCACCACGTCGTCCCTGGTCGAGCAGTGGGGCGGCACCCCGCCGGCCACCCTGCCGGGCGGCGCGCCCGCCCCGTGGGCGACCCAGGCGGCGGGCGCGCCGTGGGGCGCCCGGGCCGGGGAGCCGGAGACCGGCTTCGGTCCGGAGTACGGCGCCGGTGCCCGCGCGGACTTCGGTCCCGACTACGGCGCGCAGGGCATCCAGGAGGCCGCCCCGGAGGCCGGCGCGGAAACGGTTCAGGGCGGTGCTCCGGCGCCGCAGCCGCAGGCGTTCCCCGAGGAGCAGGCGTTCGCGGAGGAGCAGTCGTTCGCGGAGGGGCAGGGGTACCCGGACGAGCAGCGGTACCACCAGGAGCAGCAGCGGTACGCGGAGGAGCAGCGGTACTCGGACGGGCGGCGGTTCGCGCCGGAGCAGCCGGGCCCGGACGAGCGGACGTATCCGCAGGGGCAGGCGTTCCCGGACGAACGGCCGTTCCCGGACGTACGGCCCTACCTGCGGCCCGCGGCCGAGGCCGGCGGCGAGTCCGTCGCCGGGCCGGTGGCCGAGTCCGGTGCCGAGCCGGTGCCCGGCGGGACGGTGACGGACGAGGCCCAGGGGGCGCAGGGAGCCCAGGAGACCCAGGGAGTCCAGGAGGCCGCTGAGGGCCCCGCTGAGCCGCCCGAGGCACCGGCCCCGGCCGACGCGGCCGAGACCGCGCCCGAGGCCGCCGAGGAGCCCGTGCCGCCCGTCGCCCCGGCGCGCGAGGCCCCGTCCCCGGAGCCGGCGGCCGAACCCGACGCGCGGGACGCGACCGAGACGGCGACCGAAGCCGAGCCGGACCCGGACACCGAGGCGGCGACGGAAGCGGAGGCGGAGGCGGCGGAAGCCGATCCCGCGCCCGATCCCGATCCCGTGCCCGAGTCCGACTCCGAACCCGGCCCGCCGGACCCCGCCCCCGAGGAGCCCGAGGGCGCCGACGGCCCCACGCCTCCCGGCCCCCTCCACGAGGAACACCCCCTCGCCTCCTACGTGCTGCGCGTCAACGGCACCGACCGGCCCGTCACCGACGCCTGGATCGGCGAGTCGCTGCTCTACGTGCTGCGTGAGCGGCTCGGCCTCGCGGGCGCCAAGGACGGCTGCTCGCAGGGCGAGTGCGGCGCCTGCAACGTGCAGGTCGACGGCCGCCTCGTCGCCTCCTGCCTGGTCCCGGCGGTGACCGCGGCGGGCAGCGAGGTCCGTACCGTCGAGGGCCTGGCCGCCGACGGACAGCCCTCCGACGTACAGCGCGCGCTGGCCCGGTGCGGGGCGGTGCAGTGCGGGTTCTGCGTGCCCGGCATGGCGATGACCATGCACGACCTGCTGGAGGGCAACCCCGCCCCGACCGAGCTGGAGACCCGCCAGGCGCTCTGCGGCAACCTGTGCCGCTGCTCCGGCTACCGCGGTTTCCTGCGGGCCGTCGACGAGGTGGTCGCCGAGCGCGAGGCGAGCGCCGAGGCGGACGCGGACGCCGCGGAGGCCGGCGAGGCCCGTATCCCGCACCAGGCCGGTCCCGGCGCCGGCGGCGTCAACCCGTCGGCGTTCGACCCCCAGGGCTCAGCCGGCCCGCACCCCCGGGAACCGCACGACCACCCCCACGACCACCCCCACGGCCAGGACGACGGAGGCCAGGCGTGAGCAACGAGGCAGCCACCGCCCAGGCCGCGGCGACCACGGAGACCGCCCCCGCCCCCGAGCCCCTCGCGCACGGCCTCGGCGCCTCCCTGCACCCGGCCGACGCCCGCGCCAAGACCGAGGGCACCTTCCCCTACGCCGCCGACCTGTGGGCCGAGGGCCTGCTCTGGGCGGCCGTGCTGCGCTCCCCGCACCCGCACGCGCGGATCGTGTCCGTCGACACCACCCACGCGCGCGAGATGCCCGGCGTACGGGCGGTCGTCACGCACGAGGACGTGCCGGGCGCCGCGCTGCACGGACGCGGCAGAGCCGACCGGCCGGTCTTCGCCGCCGAGGTGGTACGGCACCACGGCGAGCCCATCGCCGCCGTCGCCGCCGACCACCCGGACACCGCGCGGATGGCGGCGGCGGCCGTCATCGTCGAGTACGAGGTGCTCGACCCGGTCACCGACCCCGAGCAGGCGTTCGAGGCGGAGCCGCTGCACCCCGACGGCAACCTGATCCGGCACATCCCGCTGCGGCACGGTGACCCGGAGGCGGCCGGCGAGGTCGTCGCCGAGGGCCTGTACCGCATCGGCCGCCAGGACCCCGCCCCGATCGGCGCCGAGGCGGGCCTCGCCGTGCCCCGCCCGGACGGCGGCGTGGAGCTGTACCTGGCCTCCACCGACCCGCACACCGACCGGGACACCGCCGCCGCCGCCTTCGGGCTGCCGCCCGAGCAGGTCAAGGTCGTCGTCACCGGCGTGCCCGGCGCCACCGCCGACCGCGAGGACCAGGGCTTCCAGCTGCCGCTCGGCCTGCTGGCGCTGAAGACCGGCTGCCCGGTGAAGCTGACCGCCACCCGCGAGGAGTCCTTCCTCGGTCACGTGCACCGCCACCCCACCCTGCTGCGCTACCGCCACCACGCGGACGCCGAGGGCCGGCTGGTCAAGGTCGAGGCGCAGATCCTGCTCGACGCGGGCGCGTACGCCGACACCTCCGCCGAGGCGCTGGCCGCCGCCGTCGCCTTCGCCTGCGGCCCCTACGTCGTCCCGAACGCGTTCATCGAGGGCTGGGCGGTGCGGACCAACAACCCGCCGTCCGGGCACGTGCGCGGCGAGGGCGCCATGCAGGTGTGCGCGGCGTACGAGGCGCAGATGGACAAGATCGCCAAGAAGCTGGGGCTGGACCCGGCCGAGGTGCGCCTGCGCAACGTCCTGGCCACCGGTGACGTGCTGCCCACCGGCCAGACGGTGACCTGCCCGGCGCCGGTCGCGGAACTGCTGGCAGCGGTACGCGACTTCCCGCTGCCCGCGCTGCCCAAGGACACGCCCGCCGACGAGTGGCTGCTGCCCGGCGGCCCCGAGGGCGCGGGCGAACCGGGCGCGGTGCGCCGGGGCGTGGGCTATGGCATCGGCATGGTGCACATGCTCGGCGCGGAGGGCGCGGACGAGGTCTCCACGGCGACGGTGAAGGTGCAGAACGGGGTGGCGACGGTGCTGTGCGCCGCCGTCGAGACCGGGCAGGGGTTCGCCACGCTGGCCCGGCAGATCGTGCAGGAGACGCTCGGCATCGACGAGGTGCACGTCGCGCCCGTCGACACCGATCAGCCGCCGGCCGGTCCGGGCTGCCGGGGCCGGCACACGTGGGTGTCGGGGGGTGCGGTGGAACGGGCGGCCAAGATGGTCCGTACTCAGTTGCTGCAGCCCCTCGCCCACAAGTTCGGGATGTCCACCGAGCTGTTGCAGATCACCGACGGCAAGATCACCTCGTACGACGGGGTGCTGTCCACGACGGTCACCGAGGCGCTGGACGGCAAGGAGCTGTGGGCCACCGCCCAGTGCCGGCCGCACCCCACCGAGCCGCTGAACGAGTCCGGTCAGGGCGACGCCTTCGTCGGCATGTCGTTCTGCGCGATCCGCGCGGTGGTGGACGTGGACATCGAACTGGGTTCGGTACGGGTGGTGGAGCTGGCGGTGGCCCAGGACGTCGGCCGGATCCTCAACCCCGCCCAGCTGACCACCCGGATCGAGGCGGGCGTCACCCAGGGCGTGGGCATCGCGCTGACCGAGAACCTCCGTACCCCGCGCGGTCTGATCCGCCACCCCGACCTCACCGGTTACGCCCTCCCGACCTCCCTGGACACCCCGGAGATCCGGATCGTGAAGCTGGTGGAGGAGCGGGACGTGGTCGCGCCGTTCGGCGCGAAGGCGGTCAGCGCGGTGCCGGTGGTGGCGTCCCCGGCGGCGGTCGCGTCGGCGGTGCGCGCGGCGACCGGGCGTTCGGTGAACCGGCTGCCGATCCGGCCGCAGGCGGCCGTGGTCACCGAGGGCTGACCGGTTCCGCACCCGCGCGCGGAGCAACGCGCGCGGCGCCCGGCGCGTCCTACCCGGTGGACCCCGGTGGACGGGGAACCAAGGTTCGCGCGCAGTGGCGTTGTCAGTGCCGTCGTCAGTGGCGTTGTCAGTGGTGCCGCGTAGTGTGCGAAGCAGTGGGGACGGGCGGCACGGCCGGACCCGCCTACGGGCACACAGACATCCGGGGGACACCATGCGCGGGGCGACGAGCGATACGACGATCAGCACGACCGTCCGGCCGGCGGTGTCCCTGCTGACCCTGGTGCGGGACGCGACGTCGGTGCCGGACCCGAGCTGGGCCCGGGGCGCCGGGCGGCGGGCGCCGGCCGGGAGCGAGATGTCGCTGCTGTGGAAGACGTCGGTGCTGATCGGCTGCCTGCTGCTGGCCACGAGCCGCCGTACGGCGCCGGCCGCGGACCTGCCGTACCGCTTCCTGGACCGGGAGTTCGGCCGCGGCCGGGTGTCCCGCTTCGAGGAGGTCGACTTCCCCTCCTGCCTCACCCACGAGCCCACCCGCCGCTTCCTGCGCGAGACCGGCCTGCCGGACGAGGCGTTCCCCTTCCGGCTGGCGCAGGACGGCGACATGCCGCTGCCGACGCTGGCCGAGTGCGCGCCGGACGACGACCGCCCCGCCGTCCTCCCCACCGGGGCGGACCGCCTCGTCCGCCTGGGCGCTCTGGCGGACGGCGCCGCGGTCGTCCTGGACGCCGGCACGGGCGCCGTCCTGACCTGGGACCGCCCCACCGGCACCCTGACCCCGCTGGCCCCGGACCTCCCCGCCTTCATCCTCACCCTGTGGGCCCGGCACCGGGCGGCGTGCGTCAGCCGGCCGTGAGAATCCGCACGCCGAGCGCGGTGAGCCGCTCGATCACCGGATCGTCGGGACCCGCGTCGGTGATCAGTCCGCTCGCGCCCTCCCACGACAGCACACGGAACCGGGAGGCCGTGCCGATCTTCTCGGAGGACGCGAGGACGTAGGTGTCCGCGGCCCGCGCCGCCAGCGCCCGCTTCATCGCCGCCTCCTCGGCGTCCCCGGTGGTCAGCCCCGCCTCGGGGTGCACGCCGGTGACACCGAGCAGGCAGAGGTCGGCGGAGACGTACTGCGCGGCCTCCACCGCGGCGGCGCCGCAGGTGACCGCCGAGTGCTTGAAGACGCGGCCGCCGAGCAGGAACAGCTCGGCGCGCGGATGGCCGAGCAGCGCGGCGGCGATGGTCGGGCTGTGGGTGATCACGGTGCAGTCCAGTTCGGACGGGAGCGCGCGGGCGACGGCGAGCGCGGTGGTGCCGCCGTCGAGGATCAGCGCGCTGCCCGGCCGCACCAGCCCGGCGGCCACCGCGGCGACCTTCCGCTTGCCGTCCGGGGCCAGCTCCTGCCGGGCGGCGTAGTCCACCACGGCGGGGGAAACGGGCAGCGCGCCCCCGTACACCCGCTGGCACAGCCCCTCGGCGGCCAGGTCGCGCAGGTCGCGCCGCACGCTGTCCTCGGAGATGTCCAGTTCGGCGGCGACGTCCTTGGCGACGACCTTGCCCTCGCGGGCCAGCAGCCCGAGCAGATGGGCACGCCGTTGAGCAGCCAGCATGCGTACTCCTTCACGATCATGCACGTTATTGCATGTATCGTAACGCCCATGACCGCTACTGACAGACCGCTGCTGATCCTGATCGCCGGCCCCTACCGCTCCGGCACCGACGGCGACCCGGGCGCCATGGCCGCCAACCTCGCCCGGCTCGAAGCCGCCGCCTGGCCGGTCTTCGCCGCCGGCCATGTGCCGATGATCGGGGAGTGGGTGGCCCTGCCCGTCCTGCGCTCCGCCGGCGCGGGCCCCACCGACCCCCTCGCCGACGAGGTCCTCCATCCGGCCGCCGACCGGCTGCTGGCCCACTGCGACGCGGTACTCCGGCTGCCCGGCGCCTCGGCCGGCGCCGACCAGGACGTCGCCACCGCACACCGCCGCGGCCTGCCCGTCTACCACGACGTGACGGAGCTCCCGCACCGCACCGCGCTCGAACGGGAGGAGGCCGCGTGACCCCCCGCCCCGGCATCGACGTCCCCGACCACCGCGGCCGCACCGCCCTCGACCGGGCCGGCCGCGACCTGACCCGCAACCCCGACGTCGTCGTCCGCGACGTCGAACTGACCTCCCGGGGCTGGCACGTGCTGCGCCGCACCACCTTCGACCTGCGCCGCCGCGACGGCCGCTGGCAGCGGCAGCAACGGGAGACCTACGACCGCGGCAACGGCGCCGTCGTCCTGCCCTACGACACCACCCGCGGCACCGTCCTGCTCACCCGCCAGTTCCGCTACCCGGCCTACGTGAACGACCACCCCGACGGCATGCTGATCGAGGCGGCGGCCGGACTCCTGGACGCCGACGACCCGCCCGCCGCGATCCGCCGCGAGGCCGCCGAGGAACTGGGAGTCACCCTCGGCCCGCTCACCCACGTCCTGGACGCCTACATGAGCCCCGGCTCGGTCACCGAACGCCTGCACTTCTTCGCCGCGCCCTACACCCCGGCCGACCGCACCGGCCCCGGCGGCGGCCTGGAGGAGGACGGCGAGGACATCGAAGTACTCGAACTGCCCTTCCCCGACGCCCTCGCCATGACCCGCGACGGCCGCATCACCGACGGCAAGACCGTCCTGCTCCTGCAATGGGCGGCCCTGCACGGGCCGTTCGCGGCGAAAGTGGAGGCCGTGGCGGGGATCGAACCCGCGTAACTCGCTTTGCAGGTTTGTCAGTCCTGGTCGGGGGATGGTCCGGCTGCGTTCGCCGGGGTTCATTCCCATACGGATGCTGTGTCGGCCCGGGGTGGCTGAACGGCCCTGGACGGCCGTGTACGGCGATGAACGAGACGGAAACTGAGACGGGCGCGGTCCCCCTCGGAAATCCGATCACAGCGTCCGGTGACGTCGGGTGGCAAGCGGCCCGCCTCTCTGATGCCTGCTGTCGCGCCCGAGCCTCGACCCTCCGAGCTTCAGCATGCTGCCTGTAGACGATCCTCCGACAGCGTCCATCGAGGTCGACTCGACGCTTATCGACGCTTACCAATGGCTGACCAGCACGCCATCGGTCAGCATCACATCGCTCTGACCTGCAATTATGCTTCTGAGTGAAGACGGCACACGCCGCTTATCGAGTGGCTATCGTTGTGGGTATGACAGTGACAGCCACTGCGGAGGAGCACCTCGCGACCGGCGACTCCATCAACGAGCAGCAGAACGCCGGTATCCCCCTGGACGCCACCGCAGCTCAGATGGGGATCACCCCCAACTGGGCCACGAAGCTTGCGTGGCTGTCGCGAACCTTCGCGCCTGCCGACCGCGAAGCGATCGGGGCCAAGAACCTGGCCAGTCTCCGGATCACGCATCTGGAGGCGATCGCAGGGCAGCAGGAGCACCTCCGAGTCCCGCTCCTGATAGCGGCAGCCGAGGAGCGGCTGTCCGTACGGGATCTCAGGAAGCGGGCAGCCGGACTCCGAGGCAGCCGAGAGGCGGCGGACCGGTCTAGGGAAATGGTGGAGCGGTCCGGTGGACCAGATGCGATGCGGAGCACGGAACGTGCGTTGACGCGATACGCCAGGATGCCGAAGGATCAACTTCTGCGGATCTATACGGGGAAATCGGGGCAGTACATCGCCGGTGTCATTCGGGCAGCCCACCAGCTGGAGGCCCGTATCACTCAAGAGGGTGGCGAAACCCTCAGCGCGTCACCTAATGACGGAAACCTCATCTAGGAGATTTAGACAATGGCCCTCGAAGTAATCGAAACCGGTCGGCATGTACCTTTGGGTGAGATCGCCGAGTCCCCGCAGAAAGTCCGTCGGGAAACTGTCGAGCAACGCCTTGACGACCTCGCGAAGAGCATCAAAGAACACGGTCAGATTCACGCCGTATCTCTTCTCCAGGACGGCAGCGAACCTGCGGGTAAGTACGAACTGATCAACGGCCACCGTCGCTATCAGGCAGCACGCCGCGGTGACATGGAAACACTGCGGGCCAACATCTACCGCATTCCGGCGGGGGAGGAGAAGAACAAAGACCTGCTGATCCAGCAGCATCTGTACGCGGCGAACATGGCTGAGCCGCTCATCCCCGTGGAACGTGCGCGTATGTTTGTGTCGCTGATGGAGCACTACAGTATGAGCGTCGAGCAGGTTGCGAATTGCTTCGAGGGTGAGACCGCGGAGTCAGTGGCGGAAGCAATGAAGTACCTCGCTATCGACCCGGTAGTGCTCGATGTGATCTCTGCTCATCCGGAGAAGTTTTCCGAGGGGCACATTCGCGTACTCGCTGAGTTTTCCTCTCCGGATAAGCGAGCTTGGCGGATGAAGCCGGAAGAGCAGCTTCGAGTGGCGCGGGAAGTTGCCGAACAGAAAGACAAGCTAGTCGCAGCGGACCCGCGCAAGCTCGAAGAGCGTGTCAAGAGCGTCGTTAAGCTCCGGCGCGAGCAGGAGCGCGCCAAGAATGAAAAGGAAAAGGTCAAGAAGACACAGGCTGACCCGGTCAAGGTGCTCTTCAGGGCGGTTGAGGCCATGGAGAGTGCCGTACGCGGTCTCCGTGACGTTGACCTCCTTTCCATTAAAGAGATCGATGCAGGTGACAAAGGCGACCTGATTAAGCGCCTGTACGATTCCGTGCAGTCGCTTGACGACTTCGCGAATGAGCGGCTGCCCAAGCTTCATACTTCCCGGAAGACCGCCCAGTGAGTGAAATGCAAGGGCTGAGCAATCCAGGTGCCACGCGGCGGCTTCAAGTTAACCCGGACACACTTAGGCTCGTCCCGGCGGAAAAGCGTGAATTCTGGGAGAAGCTCGCAGAAGACGTCGAAATAAATATTGCGAGCCAGTTCGGCAAGCGTTGGACCATGCTTGCCACCCTCGCAGTGATTCTCGCTACGCCAGACGAGACTTACGAGGATGTTGCACACGCTCTGAATCGCTCACCCGGAGCGATTCGGTACCGGCGGCAAGCAATGATTCACCTGTTGCGCGACGAACACTCTGCCGGCGACCGCGTTGAGGCGTACAGAAGCGATCCCAAGAAATTTCACAAGTACAGCGACTATTCACAAGTTGCTGAAGCTCTTGAGCACTTGGGGTACTTTGACTTGCCAGTCCGGGAACAATTCGCGCTTGCGGTACCTCTGGGGCAACCAAGCAAGAGTTGGCGTGGTGACGGTTCGTCCGCGGCACTAGCGCAGAGAAGAGGCCGCGACGGTTCACTTAAGGACGAGGTGCGTCGACTACTAGATGAAGCTCGGAATCGGAACACTTCCTCCTAGCTCAATTTCCCATAGCGGCTCATCGTTCTTCCGGCGGGCTGTTGCCGTTGGCCAGCGACGCCACACGGTGTCATGGGTCCCCGTGCCGCGTCGGGTGGTGCCGGGTTCGGCGACTCTGTCAACCCTCACCCACGTGAACCACGGTCCGCTCCACTGGCCCGCGTTCGTGTGGGCGGGCTGCGTACAGGTTTGCAAGGATGCGGAACCGCGAGACGGTATACGGCCGTTCGGCTGCCGCGGTACGAAGTGCAGTGCTGAGAACGCTGTCATAGCCGGGCCGTAGGCTTCAGCTATGGAAAAGGGAGCCATCTCGCGGGACGACGTTCTGAAGACCATGCAGGAGTACGACGAGCTGGGGGGACCGGAGTTCCTCAGCCTGTACGGCTTCAAAGCAGCCAGGAAGTTCCTCATCCTGCACGATGGCAAGGAGTACGACTCCAAGGCGATCGCGGCCGTAGCTCACAAGCACCGGCACGGCAGGCCCCTCACTTGGCAAGAGCTAAGCGGAGGTGTAGGCCACGCCGTTGACTGGCTCAAGCGCGAAGGGTTCAAGATCGGTGTATCGCGTAGCCCGAAGTGGACGCGCGACGAACTGATTCTCGCTTGTGACGTCGTCGCGCGGAACGGCTGGCAGGGCTTGTCTGCCTCCGACCCGCGCATCGGGGAGCTGTCCGAACTCCTTCAACTTCTGGGTGCCTACCCTCCGGAAGAGCGCGCGGCTGAGTACCGTAACTGCAACGGCGCTGCCTTCAAGACACTGAACATTGCCAGCTTCCATCCGGACTACCAGGGCACCCCGACGAACGGCGGGCAGCTGGACCGCGAGGTGTTGCGGGACTTTCTTGAACGCCCGGCGGAGATGGCGCGGGCTGCGGCACTGCTGCGCGAGGGGTTGCGCTCTGGGACTCTTCAGCCCGTGCTCCCCGAGGGCGACGACACCGATGACGATGAGGTCAGCGCGCCTGAGGGGCGCGTGCTCTACCGCCGCCACCGCACACGCGAACGGAACAAGGCGCTCCGCGCGAAGAAGATCGCCGCTGTCCTCAAAAAAGGCGGCACTCTGGCATGCGAAGTGTGTGACTTCGACTTCAGCGCGGTCTACGGCGAGCGTGGACAGGGCTACATCGAGTGCCACCATGTGGTGCCGCTCCATGAGGCAGGGGAAGGCACGACGAGGCTTGCAGACCTCGCCCTGATCTGCTCGAACTGCCACCGCATGATTCACCGCTGCGCGCCTTGGCCCACGCCGGCAGAACTGCGCGCGTTGGTGCAGGAGCAGGCTGGGGTAAGGGCAGCGGCGGTGCCGAGGCCGCGGCTGGAGGCGGCCGACGCGCACCCCCTTGGCACCTGAGCGATGTCCAGGCGCACGGAATCCGGTGCGGCCAGGTTTGCACAACTCGTTAGGGGTTGCTCCCAACACGCTTTCCAACTGTCCGCATGGCCGGCCGCGGCGTTCGCAGGGCAGGTCAGAGGGGGTGCGCGTACGGCGGTGAACGGTGGAGGCCGTCGGCGTACTGGACAAAGACCAGGACAACGAGCGGTGCCGATGAACAACGGGTAGCCAAGTCAGGGAACTTGCAGGTGGTGTCGCTGTCCGATGGCTACATTGGCGCAATGGAATCCGCAGCTTTTGGCGGCAGTGATGGGCGGGGTCCCTCTGCCGCGACGATGATCATTGAAGCGTTCGAGGTGATCACGGCTGTTCTGGCGAGCCTTCGAGCGTTGTTCAACGAAGGGGCACGCGCGGTAAAGGCTTGGAAGTCTTTCCGCCGAGCATGGGACTGACATGACTGTGGCCCACCTCCAACGAGGTGGGCCACAGTCATGTCAGGGGTCAGGACGGAAGGAACCCCGGCTTCTCCCTGCCTAGATCTTGCAGGTGGTTCAGGTAGTCCTGTGCAGCCGGTTCGGTGCTGTAGCGCTGCCTCATGACGGCCGCGAGTTCTCGACTGGTCATGATCAGGGACGGGACAGACTGACGCTCGCCCTGTAGGGCGCGTTCGCCATGGATGAGTGCTTGTTCGAGGTCGCCCTCTCGCGCTGCGGTGACCCCCAGGGTTACCCGCGCTTCGGCGTTCCGCATGGGTGACCGCTCCGTGCCGTCGAAGTCAGTTCCCGCACGCAGAACCTCTTCCGCGAGTGTTCGCGCAAGCCGGTCTTCCCCAACCAGCCGATAGCAGTCCATCGCGTAGAAATCGAACTTGGAGGGGTCGACGACAAAGTGGTTGTCCAGGTTCTCGGGATACGGCATCCCCTCTAGCAGCCGGCGCCCCTTGTCGAGGGCCACCTCAACCTGCCGACGGTCCCCAAGCCGCGCCCATGCCTTGGCTTCCTGACCGGCGAGCTGCACGGCGACGCCATGGTGTGCTGCGGTCTCTGCCCCGGCTTGCGCTGCCGCGATGACCCCGCGATAGTCGCCGGTCGTGAGGGCGAACCAGGCCCGCATCTCGTGTGCCCACCCCGCCACTTCGGGATGGTCGGACTCGGTCGCGAGTGAGAGAGCGGCACGCCGCGTCGACTCGGCTGCGTGGCGGTCCCCCGTGTCGTACTCGACACAGCCGACCAGCAAGGCGAGCCAACCCGACAGCGCGAGCACCTCGCGATGCTGGGCAAGCGTGAGGCTCTTCGTGTGCAGGTCAACAACGCGGCGAAGCCACTGCCGACCCTCGATAAGAAGCTGGGCGCTCGGCATGAACGGGTACTCGGAGCAGAGGCGGTCCGTTGTGATCCGGAGGGCATCGAGCGTCGCGCTGTCGACGTCGGACCGGTTCAGGCGACTCACGATCTCCAGAGTCTCCATGCCGCTCGCTGCCAAGATCTCCTTGTCTCCGTCCCGGCGAGACGGAGCAGGGAAGAGGGCATGTGTCACCGTGCCGAATGTGGCCGCGATGATCGGTTGATAGAAGTCGTTCGGTGCCTGGCCGGACTCCCAGCGCTTCCACTGGCGAATCATGCTGTCCTCTGCCGGCAGCTCCGTGGGGGCGTGCGCACGCAGGGCCCTGACCGCGTCACGCTGTGACCAGTCGCGCGCCTGTCGTTCGGCGGCGATGCGCCGCGCCCATGCGGGCCTGTCGTCAGTCATGCGCTCTCCCTCTGAGTGCCTACCCCGAGTCTCGTGCGCGGACAGGGGGGACAGGGAAGGGGACAAGGGGGTGTCACTGGACATGTCCCCACCCCCCCTTCGCCGTCCCCTGGCTGTCACTTACCTCACACACTCCGTTACTCCCATGCTGGTTGCAGATCAAGCGCCACCCGGTGCGGAGCGGCTCTCCAGCGCTTCGAGCCGTTCTGTCAACGCCTTGAGTTGGGAGCGGATTTCCTTGATGTCATCGCGGACGTCGTCACCCGGGGCAGACCCGTCGCTGACGAAGTTGCCCAGGTTCCCCGCCGACACGATCAGCCCTTCGGTCCGGAGTGCGGCTAGCCCGTTCTGGATGGTCTGGCTGGCGTACCCGAAGCGGTCTATCAACTCTCGCTGAGACGGGAGTTTCTCCCCCGGCTTCATCCTCTTGATGTCGTCGCGGAGCGCGTCCGCGACCTGCACTGCCTTCGGCTTAGGCCCTCCTGTGACAGTCATGCCTTGAGGGTACCCACCACAGCGAACTAGTGCGCATCACCCCACGAGGGTTGTGCACCACAGCAGACTAGTGCAAGCTAGTTAGCGAGGGGTCGCCCCGATCCAACGGGGAGACCGCTTGACCTGCACTACCGCACGACAAGGGGCCCGGGACAGAGCGGGCCGAGGGACCCGGACCCCTGGTCAACCGGAGGGCTTAGACCGAAAGGTCACGTCTCCATACGCCTGAAACGGGAGCCCGTGTTCCCGAAGGAGACAGCGCACCACCTCGCACCACCGCCCGCTGCTCGCGCAGCGTTGGACCTCGTTCCCGGCACGGCGGCACTCCCGGACAGGACAGCCCGCCGCGCCCGATCTCTCCATCCCGACACAGCCAAGGAGTTCATCCGTGACCGAGCGCGTCTTCGTCTCCGAGACCTTCGAGACCATCCGCTACACCGCTGACGTCGTCGTCACCACGACCGACGGGTACGTCCTGCTGATCGAGCGCGGCTGGGACCCGTTCAAGGGCCAGTGGGCGCTGCCCGGCGGTCACGTCGACCCCGGTGAGACGAGCCGCGCCGCCGCTGCCCGTGAACTCGCCGAAGAGGCCGGCGTTCACGCGGCACCGGAAGAGCTGGACCAGATCGGCACGTTCGACCAGCCCGATCGTGACCCGCGCGGCAGGTACGTCACCGTCGCCTACCACCTGACCGTCATCCCCGGAACGACCGTCGAGGCCGGTACCGACGCGACCAACGCCCAGTGGTGGCCCCTGAGCGACCTGCCGCCGCTCGCGTTCGATCACGCCGACATCCTCCGCGCGCTCATCATCCCCACCATCTGACCCCGTTCTTCGCGGGGTGGTCGCACTCCCGGACAGGACAGCCGACCGCCCCGCGCCCTTCCCGACGTTCCAAGGAGAGATCCACCATGCGTATGCGCACTTTCGTGGCCGGCCAGGAAGCGCACGGCGACATCGAGTTCGCGGAACTGGCGCTCGGCATCGACGTCGACCTGTTCCGGGGCCCGCTGGAGTTCGAGACGGACGGCGAGCGTGCCGCCCGTGAGGACGCGGCCCGGGACGTGCTCGCCGACCTGGTCGCGATGGGCGAGGCCGGTGACGAGATCGCCGGTTGGGACGCCCTGTACGCCGACGCGCTGACCCGTACGGTGCCGTTCCTGCGTTCCGTTCGTGGCCACCGGGCGGGGACGGGGGAAGCGGCATGAGCGCCGTGACGCAGAACCTGACGGCCGCGCACGCTGAGGTTAAGGCGGAGATCGCGCGGACCGATGCCAAGACGGCGCTGTTGCTGGCGTTCGTCGGGGCGGTGCTGGCCGGCGCGTGGACGGTCGCCCGTGACCTGCCGCTGAACGTCCCCGCCTACGTGGCGGGCGGGTTGGGGCTGGCGCTGCTGGTCGGGGCGGCTGGTCTGCTGCTGCGGTCGGTGCGCCCGAACCTGGGCGGCCGGCACGGCTTCCCGCTGTGGGCCACGCTCACCCCGGAGCAGATCACCGACACCGCCGCGTCCCGGGACCTCGCCGCCGACATTGCGGGCCTGGCCCGGCTGGCGGTCGCCAAGTTCACGTGCCTGCGCCGCGCGGTCGACCTGACGTGCGCGGGTGGCGCTCTGCTGATCCTGTCCGTCGTGTTCGCCCTGGGAGGTGCGGCATGAGCGAGACCCGTAAGCCTCTGACGAAGGTTCAGATCGGTGTGCTGACGGCCGCGTTCGTGCCGATGCTGGCCACGGGCGTGGTCGGCGGTATCGGCACGTACAGCAACATCGGGCACGCCTACGGCACCGGTACCGCGCTCGGTGCGCTCGGTGCGGGCGAGGGTGCGACGGCGGTGCTCGCCCTGGTGTTGCTGGGTCTGACCATGCTGGGCCAGTCCTCGCCGCGTGTCGTGCGGGCGGGGCTGTGGGCGTTGCCGGCCGCCGCCGCCGTCATGGGCGCCATGGCCGCGCCGGACCCGGGCCGCACCGTCGTCTACGCCCTCACCCCGATGGGCATGTCCGTCTCTGCGGAGGGCATGGCGTTCCTCGCCCGCCGGATCGTCGTCCACACCGACGGCCGCGACGCGGAGAACGAGCGGCGCACCGCCGACGTCGTGCAGGCTCTCGCCTACCACCGGGCACGCGCCGCCCACCACCCGGTGAGCCGGGTGCGGAAGCGGTCCGATCGGGCGTCGTGGCGACTGGCCCGCAGGGTCGGGGTCGGGGACGCGGCACTCGGATCGAGGCTGCTGGATGTCCAGCGCGACCGGATCAGCGACGGCGCGGACGCGGCCCTTGGCTCGATGTTCGGCACCGCCGCCCCGATCCTTCCCGCTGTCACAAATGCGGAGGAATCGACAGGAAACAGTCGAGAACGGTCTACCTCTGACCTGCCTGTATCGACCCCGGCCACGGTCGTCCTGACTCGGCTTCCGGTCCCCGACCCGGCGCCGGTCGACCTCGGAAAGTCGGGCACCGGGGTGAAGCCGATGCCCGCCGTCGTCCCGGCGGTGAAGCCGGTCCCGATCGCCCCGACGCCCGCCCGTTCGGTCCTGCCCGCGTCGACCGCGCCGCGTCGGGCGACGGGCCGTGTCCCGGTCGCCGCCAAGTCGACCCGCACCCGCCGCACTCCCGATCAGCTCATGGCGGAAGCGCGGAAGGCGACGGCCGGATGGACGGACGCTGAGGTGACCGGGGAGGGCATCCGCCGGGCCCTGCGCACCTCGCCCGCCAACGCCCGCATGCTGCGTGACGCTCTGCTCGCCGAACGCGCCGCCGGGGCGGTGACGCCGTGAACACCCTCGCCGCGCTCTTGGCGGCGGTGCCGCCCGTCATCGGGTGGGCGGTACATGCCCGGTGGCTGCACAACCGGCTGACCACCGCCCGCCGTGACCCGCTCACCGGGTTGTGGACGCGGGACGCGTTCACCCGGCGGGCCCGCCGCCTGCTGCGCGACCCGCGCGCCGTGGTCGTGCTGGCGGACGTCGACCACTTCAAGCAGATCAACGACACCCACGGCCACGCGGCCGGTGACGTGCTGCTCTCCACTGTCGCCGCCCGCCTCGCCCACGGCACCACCCCCGGCGGGGTGGCGGGACGACTCGGTGGGGACGAATTTGCCGCCGTCGTCGTCGACCGCGACGGCACGATGGCCGACCGGTTGCACACCCTCGCCCGCGTCCTCGCCCGGCCGGTCGACACGGCCCCCGACGTGCACACCACCGTGTCCCTGGGGTGGGTACGGGCCGCCGACCACCCGGGCGATGACCTGTCCGCGCTGCTGCGCCGCGCCGATGAGGCCATGTACGTGGCCAAGCGCTCGGGGCGGTCCGGTCCTCGCCGGGCCCGTCTCGGGCGGCTGCTCGGATCGGTGGCCGGTCGTCGTCCCGGACGGCGCGGCGCGGCATGAGCACGTTGCCCGTCTTCCGGTGGCACCTCGCCCCGGACGGCTACGCCACCCGCCGCCAACTGCGGGCCCGCGACCTGCGGCCCGGAGGGCAGGACGTCGCCGCCCAGCTCGAACGCCCCCGGCGGCGGGGTCGCCCGCCGCTGGTCGCCTACCTGTACCGCGTCGACCTCGCCAAACCGGTCCGGCCGATGACCCCGGCCCGGTGGCGGGCCCACGCCGCGATGATGCGCGCCCGCCGCACCTGCCCCGAGTGTCACCGGGACGCCGGATACGTCATCCCGCCCACGCTCGGATCCTGCGTGACCTGCGCGTTTCCCGAGGAACAGCGCGCTGCGTGACCTGCGAGGGGTACAAACCGTACCCCTCCGCGAGGGGGCAGGATTCCTACCCCTTACCGCCCAGTAGGGCCCTCACCATCACTGCACCGGGTCCGGCCGCCCGACCTTCCACAGCAAGTCGGCCGGACCCTTCGACTCCCGAAGGAGTGCGTACATCGTGACGGAAACCACCGCCTTCACGCCCGCCGGGGACCCGGAGGGCGTCGAACAGCCGACGGCCGACATCGTGCCGTTCCCGCTGAAGAAGAAGACCGACCCGGCCGCGCCGACCGGCGAGGGGCCGGTCAAGCCGGGGGAGTGGGAGGCCGAACTCCCCGACACCGACGACCCCGAGGCCGACGGCCTGACCGAGGGCGCCCCGGTCGACCCGCCCCGCGAGGTCTACCCGCCCTCGGTGGCGGAGTGGATGGAGGCGCGCGACAAGGCCCGGATGCCGGTGCTTCCGGACTGGGTGAAGCTCCCTGACCAGCGCACGGCCGTCCGCAAGTGGGCCGTCCGGCACTACTCCGCCGTCGCCGGCTACCACGCCGTACGCCTGCCGCTGGTCTACACCCCGAAGATCTGCGCCTACTCGCCGCGCGGCGCGTGGCGGTGGTCGACCGCGATCGGCCGATGGGTGGCCGACGCGGAGGGCAAGCCGCTGCGCCTCGCGGCCGTGGCGGAGGAGAACGCGGCGGACTACCTGAAGCTTTCCCGCCAGCGCAACGACCGCGTCCGACTGCGCGGGATCGTCGCCACGCTCGGAGGGTTCATCGGCCTCGCCGCCGCGCTCACCCTGTACGTCATGGCGCCGTCGTGGCTGCTCATGCTGGCCATGGCCGCGCTGACCACCTCACTCGGTGTGGTCGGGGCGCCAGCGGACCGGCCGTTGATCGACCTGGCCAAGGTGACGTTCCGCAAGCGCAAGCTGTCCTCGGACATCGTCATTCGCGCGCACGAGGCGTCCGGCCTGACCACGAAGGATCAGACGATCGCCTTCCCCCGGCCGATCGGCCGGGACGGCGACGGCTGGCGCGTGGTGGTCGATCTGCCGTACGGCAAGACGTTCGAGGACGCGGTGAAGGCGCACGCGCGTCTCGCGTCCGGTATGGACATCGCCCCGACTCAGCTCTTCCTGGACAAGGATGAGACGAGTGGGCGGCGGGTGTCGTACTGGATCGCCGACCGTGACCCGCTCGCCGTCCCCTCTGGCAAGTCCCCGCTGTTGGGGGCGACGCGGGTGGACTTCTGGAAGCCGTTCCCGTGGGGTGTCGATGAGCGGGGCAACCCGGTCATGGCCACGATGTTGTGGCTGTCGTTGCTGGTAGGCGCCGTGCCGCGTCAGGGCAAGACGTTCTCCGCTCGCACGATCGCCCTCGCCGCCGCGCTGGACCCGTACGTGCGCCTGTACGTGTTCGACGGCAAGGCGTCGCCGGACTGGCGGGCGTTCACCAAGGTCGCGCACCGCGTCGGGTTCGGCATCGTGCCGAAGAACGGCGTCGACCCGGTTCAGCACCTGCTCGCCTCTCTGCGGGAACTGAAGGCGGACGTCGAAGACCGGTACCACCGGCTCTCCGAACTGCCGCTGCACATCTGCCCGGAGGGCAAGCTCACCCCGGAGATCAGCCGGGACAAGAACCTGAACATGCCGCTCACGCTGTTCGTGGTGGACGAGGTACAGGAGTACCTGACCCACCCCGAGCACGGCAAGGAGATCCTGTCCCTGCTGGTCTACCTCGCCCGGGTCGCCCCGGCCGTCGGTGTCTCGGTGATGACCGCGACGCAGAAGCCGGACGACAAGGCGTGCCCCTCGAAGCTGCGTGACCAGCACCAGGCCCGGTTCGCCCTGCGGGTCGGCGCCTACCAGGTCTCGGACACCATCCTCGGTGCGGGCTCGTACTCGGAGGGGCTGGACGCGTCCAAGCTGCTCAAGTCCCACAAGGGCGTGGGTCTGCTCAAGGGCATGTCCGACGACTCCGGGATCGTGCGCACCTACCTCGCCGACGGCCGCGACGCCGAACGCGTCCTGAGCCGCGCCGCCGCGCTGCGCGAGGCCGAAGGGACGCTGTCCGGCGACGCGGCCGGGGAGGTCCCGGCGCCGGAGACGTCCGCGACGATCCTCGACGACGTCGCGGCCGTGCTCGGCAAGGGCGAGACCAAGGTGTGGTCGGAAACGGTCGTGGACCGGCTCGCCGCCCTGCGCCCGGAGGTCTACGGGCCGTGGGTGGAGCTGGAGGCCAAGCCCAAGGCGGAAGCGCTCACCGCCGCGCTCAAGCCGTTCGGCATCGGCACGGTGCAGATCAGCCGGCGCATCGACGGCGAACAGGTCAACAAGCGCGGCATCAAGCGCGACGACATCGCCGCCGCGATTACGCAGCGCAACCAGAAGAGGGACGCCGGATAGGTCTCACAGCCTGCTACCGGTAGCGGCGGACGTCGCTACCGGTAGCAACCCTGCTAGCGACCCAAACCACTCCTGATCAGGCCGCTAGTACGTAGCGGCCCACCTGCGAAAACCCCTCGAACCCCCTCTGAGAGGCCCCTGATGAGCCTTGCAGCCCTCGCTACCGCATTCCTCCTGATCGTCACCCTTGGTTACATCGTCAAGTGCTGGCTGAGCCCGTTCGGGGACTGCCGCAAGTGCGACGGCATGGGCCACGGCTTCAAGACCGACCGCAAGGGCAAGGCCAAGCGCGGCCGTGACTGCCGCCGCTGCGACGCCACCGGCAAGCGCATACGCGTCGGCCGCTGGATCTACAACCGCGCCGCGCGCACCTACCGCGCCGGCACCCGCTGACCACCTGGGAGGCCCCGTGGAAATCACCATCTCGCTCGTACTGCTGCTCGCCGTCGGCGTCGCGCTGCTGCTGCGCTTCAAGGCCGTAGGCGCCGGTGCGGCCGTCGTCGTCGCGCTCTTCGGCTTCTACCTCGCTGACACCGACGCGAGCGACACCGTCAACCAGCTCGTCACCGCCGTCACCGGCGCCCTCGCCGACGCCGGCCGCTAGAAGGGAGACCAGCACCGTGAACGAACCCACCCCGTACGGCCGTCCGGCCGCACACGAGACGGCGGCCGTGGAAGTCCACACCCCCACCCCGCTCACCCACGCGCACACCGCCCCGCTCATGCCCGTGCAGCCGGGCACCATCCCGGCCGTGGCGAGCGTGGTCCTCCCCGACGGCCGTGTCGTTACCGGCTACGCCATCGAACCGGTCAAGCCCGAACCGGTCGCGCACAAGCCGGCCGTCTCCCGGGCGGCGGTGAACATCGCGCTCGGGGGCGTGGGGTTCCTCGCGGTGTGCGGCGGACTGCTCATGCTCACCGCGTTCGTCACCGCCCTGACCGCGCTGGTGACCCAGCTCGTCATCTTCGCCGCCGTCGTCTTCGGCGGCTGGATCGCCGTGCAGGTGTTCAGCGCGGGCGGCCATGGCGGTGGGACGACGGTCAACATCCGCAAGGCCGTCATCAAGCGGAACAAGTTCTACGGCTGAGAAGGAGATCAACACCTGTGATTCGACTGCGTATCCAGCGCACCGCGCTGCCTCGCAACGCCCTGATCCTGACCGACACGCCCCGCCCGGACTGCCTCGACTGCGACGGGGTGGGCGGTATCCCGCACGACTACGGCAACCACTACGACGGCGAGTACGAGGGCACCGAGTGGGAGCCCTGCCCCTGTTGGACGGAGTGGCGCATGGTCCTTCTGCCGCTCCCGCGCCGACCCCGGTGGTTGCGCCGTCGTGGCAACGGCCGTGACCCGTGGGGGCCCGGCGGCTACAGCGACGAACCGCCCTTCTAGCTCCGCCCGTGGGCGGCGGCACTCCCGGACAAGGACAGCCCGCCGCCCACGGTCTCCGTATCCCGACGTAGCAGAACAGGAGACCTACAGCATGGCCCAACTCAGTGCGTTCGGCGAGGGCCGTATGGCCCCCGCCACCCGAACGGGGCGAGACGTGCCCCGGCCGCGTCTGCTGGACGCGTTCTGCTGTCAGGGCGGTGCCGCCGTGGGCTGGCACCTCGCTGGGTTCGACGTGACCGGCGTCGACATCGCCCCGCAGCCCCGCTATCCGTTCACGTTCATCCAGGGCGACGCGGTTGAGTACATCCGCGCCCACGGTCACGAGTACGACGTCATCGCCGGGTCGCCGCCGTGCCAGCACTACACGCTGTGTCAGCGCATTCAGGGCCGCGAGCACCCCCGGCTGATCGCCCCGACCCGCGCGGCCATGCAGTCCACCGGACGGCCCTGGATCATCGAGAACGTTCCGGAGGCTGCACCGGAGCTGCGTGACCCGGTCACCTTGTGCGGTGCGTCGTTCGGCCTGCACACCTACCGGCATCGCCTGTTCGAGGCGAGTTTCCCGGTCCCTGTCCCGCCGCACCCCGAGCACCGGCACCCGACGGTGAAGATGGGCCGCCCGCTCAAGCGGGGTGACTGGTACCACGCGGTCGGTCACTTTTCCAACGTGCCTTACGTCCGCGAGGACTTGGGCGTGCCGTGGATGTCCCGCGACGGCATCAGCGAGTGCATCCCGCCCGCCTACACCGAATGGATCGGACGCGGGTTCCTCGCCGCCCTCGCCCTGAGGGAGGCGGCATGAGCACGGTGCCCGAACCCCTGCGGGTCGCCCTCGCCCTCGCGGCGGCCGGTGTCCCGGTCCTGCCCCTGCGGGCGGGAAAGGTCCCGTTCGGCAACTGCCGTTCCTGCAAGGACGGCGCCTGTGGCGGACGGCCCAACATGAAGGCGGTGGGCCCCTGCCGGTGCCCCGCGCCGTGTCACGCGTGGGCTGCCGCGACCACTGACCCGCACGTCCTCATCTCGCCCGTGTGGGCGCCGGTGTGGCGTGAGGCGGTGGCGGTCGCCTACCACCCCGGCGGAGCGGGGCTGACGGTCGTCGACCTGGACAACGAGGCGGCCGTCGCGTGGGCCCGCGAGACCCTGCCCGCCACTCGTACGGTGCTGACGACGCGGGGTGAGCACTGGCTCTACCAGGGCGCCATGCCGTCGTCGAACGCGGTCCGCCCGGGGGTCGACGTCAAGTCGCTCATGCAGTACGCCCGTTGGCTCGGACCCGGGACCGGCCGCATGGCCGTTCTCCCGGCGGCCGTGCGCGCCCTGTTGGTGAAGGAAGAGGCCACCCCCGCCCCGGGGGAGGTGGCATCTTCCCTTCCCTCCCGCGCCCCGTGGGACCGGTCGGTGGCCACCGGGTGCCGCCACACCGAGCGCTACGTCCGCACCGGCCTGGAACGCGGCCTCGCCCTGGTACGGGCCCGGACCGAATCCGGCGCCGGTTCACAGGCGTTCGGGGTCGCCCGGTTCCTTGCTGCCCAGCACACCGGGTGCCCGGGACCGTGCGGACTGGCCGTACTCGGGGACGCGGTCGTGGCCGCCGCCGTCTCCGTGGGCGTCCCGGAGACCTATGCCCGCCGCGCGGTCGCCAACGGCCTTGAGACGGCTACGGAGCGCGTGGCATGAACAAAGCATCCCGAACCCCTACGAACGGCCCTCAGGGCGCCGTACAGCGCCCGTCGCGGCCGACCGTGGGCGAAACGAAGGTCGCCGCCCGCAAGGGCGTCCTTTCTGCCGTTGGCTCTGACCCGCAGACGGCAACCGTCACCGGCATCACCCCGGGGCTACAGGTTCAGTGCGGGGGCGTACCGGTCGCGGACTGGCTCTGCGCCTGCGGGCAGCACGAACGCGCCCGGGGCCGCGCCGCCGTCCTCGCTCTGCAAGCCCGCGTCATCGTCGGCATCTGCCCGCACACCACCACCGCCGAAGGGAGGGCGGTCTCATGACGCCACAGCCTGTGGACAGCCCCGACCTGTGGGCCGGACTGCCCACCCTGGAAGACCCGCCCGGCGAGGACGACACGGCACCGGACGTGTGGGAGGCCCCCATTCCCCTCACCGGCCGCCGTGAGCGTCCGTCGTTCCCTGCCCACGTCCTCCCTGCCTGGTTGGGGGAGTTCGTGGCGGCCGTGGCGGAGGAGACGCAGACCCCGGTGGACCTCGCTGGGTCGGTCGCCCTCGCCGTGCTCGCCACGGCGGCCGGCGGCCGGTCAGTGGTCCACGTACGCGGCAACTGGCGCGAGCCCACCAACCTCTTCACGGTGGTCGCGCTCCCGCCCGCCAACCGCAAGTCCGCCGTCTTCGCCCTGCTGACCAACCCCCTCTATGAGGCGGAGAAACAGCTCAAGACCGCGATGCAGCCGGTCATTGTCGAGGCGGAGTTGACGGCGCGGCTGGCCAAGGAAGCGGCGGACAAGGCCGCCGCCAAGGCCGCGTCCGCCGACGGCGACAAGCGGCAGGAGATGGTGGCGACCGCTGTGGGCCTCGCGCAGACGGCCGGGACGCTCACCGTTCCGGCCGAACCGGTGCTCTTGGCGGACGACTCGACACCCGAGACGGTCACCTCGCTCATGGCGGAGCAGGGCGGGCGGCTGTCGGTGATGAGCGCGGAAGGCGGCATCTTCGACATCATCGCCGGCCGCTACTCCGGCGCCCCCAACATGGAAGTCTTCCTGAAAGGCCACGCCGGAGACCGATTGCGGGTCAACCGGCAGACCCGCCGCGAGTACATCGACGCCCCCGCCCTGACCATCGGCCTCGCCGTACAGCCGGACGTGCTGCGCGACATCGGCAAGGTGAAGGGGTTCGAGGGACGCGGACTGCTGGCCCGCTTCCTGTACTCCCTGCCGGCGTCCACGGTCGGTGAACGCCAGATCATCACCGACCCCGTCCCGGAAAAGACGGCCGCCACCTACACCGCCCGGGTCATCGACCTCACTCTGTCCCTGGCGGAGTGGACCGACCCGGCCGTCATCCAACTCAGCCCCGACGCCGACGCGGCCCTGATCGCCTATCAGAAGCGCATCGAACCCCAGCTCAAGGCACGCGGCGGGAAGCTGGGCCACATCTCCAACTGGGCCGGAAAACTCGCCGGAGCGACCGCCCGCATGGCCGCGCTGTTGCACCTCGCCGAACACGGCGGCAACGGCTACGCCCACCCGGTCACCGCCGCCACCATGGACGCGGCGATTGAGCTGGGGGAGTACTACACCGCTCACGCCCTCGCCGTGTTCGACGTCATGGGCGCCGACCCCGTCCTGTCCCGCGCCCGCAGCGTCCTGGAAGCGCTGAGGGACAACGGATGGGAGGACGTCAGCCGACGGGATGTGTTCACCGTCCTGTCCCGCAGCGAGGTCCCCACCGTCGCGGATCTCGAACCGGCCCTCGCGCTGTTGGAAGACCACGGCTATCTGCGGTCCTACCAGCCGGAGCGCACCGGCAAGCGCGGACGCCCCCCGGCGCCCCGTCTACTGGCCCACCCTGCCTTGCGGCAGGGCGGCCGGTGACGCGGTCCGCCTTCAACCCCTCCCGCACAAACCGCAAAATCCGCAATAAGCCCGGACACCCCCGCTGACCTGCGACGCGGACCCTGACCCAATCCGGCCGGGGGGCCGTCGCACAATCCCGCGATATTCCGCAAAAAACCGAGCACCACCCCACCCCCGGGGCCGGTCGACGACCGCCCCTGATTTTTGCGGAATATCGCGGGTTTCTGCGGAGCACCGTCCACCACCGTCCGCACACTGCATCACCGCAGGTCAGCACCCCTTCCCGGCTTTTCTGCGGATTTTGCGGTTTGTGCGGCGGCACTTGCCCATGAACTCAGCCCCACAGGAGTGAGCCTTGGACGAACACGGCACCCTCGTGACCCCCGCAGACGACGACGCCACGTTGGTTCTCCTCAAGGTCGAAGAGGCCGCCCGCCGCCTCCGCATCGGCCGGACCACATGCTTCGCCCTCATCCGCACCGGCGAACTGGAGTCCGTCATGGTCGGCGGCCTCCGCCGCGTCCCCGCCGATGCGCCGGCCGCGTACGTCACCCGTCTCCGCACCGCCCACCAAGCCGCTTGACGACGCCCGGGGCGGCGGCACTCCCGGACAGGACAGCCCGCCGCCCCGGTCTCTATCCCGACACCAAGAAACAGGAGTCTGCCCGTGGCAGAGGAACAGAAGCGCACTCGACAGCCCAACGGCCGTAGCTCGATCTACCTGGGCAAAGACGGTAAGTGGCACGGCCGTGTCACCGTCGGCATCCGCGACGACGGCACCCCGGACCGCCGTCACGTCGAACGCAAGACCCGTGCCGAAGTGACGGCCGCAGTGCGCGAGTTGGAGAAGCAGCGCGACGCCAAGACCGTGAAGAAGCCCGGCAAGGCGTGGACGGTCACGGCGTGGCTGACGCACTGGATTGAGAGCGTCGCGCCCCTCGCCGTCAACGACAACACGATGGTCGGGTACGGCGTGGCCGTACGGAAGCACCTCATCCCCGGCTTGGGCGCTCACCGGCTCGACAGGCTCAAGCCCGAGCACATCGAGGCGTTCTACGCCAAGATGCAGGCCAACGGCAGCAAGCCCGCGACCGCTCACCAGGTGCACCGAACCTTCCGCACCGCCCTCAACGAGGCCGTACGGCGCGGACATCTCGGCAAGAACCCCGTCCAGTTGGCCAAGGCACCGAAAACGGGGGAACACGAGGTGGAGCCCTACAACGTCCAAGAGGTACAGCGGTTGCTCAAGGCCGCTGACCAGCACCGCAACTCCGCTCGCTGGGCCGTCGCCCTCGCGCTCGGACTGCGACAAGGGGAAGTGCTCGGTCTGAGGTGGGAGGACGTGGACCTTGACGGTGGATTCCTCGTGGTCCGCCGTAGTCGTCACCGGCCGCAGTACGCCCACGGGTGCGTGGACCCCTGCGGACGCAAGGCCGCCGGGTACTGCCCCCAGAGGCGTCGCACGAACGCGGAGCTGTCCACCACCAAATCGCGCGCCGGCCGCCGCGCTGTCGGTCTCCCCGAACAGCTCGTTGGCCTACTCCGTGCTCACCTCAAGGCGCAAGAAGAGGAGCGGGCGGCGGCCGGGAAGCGCTGGGAGGACAACCGGCTCGTCTTCCCGGACGAACACGGCCGTAGTCCGTCCCACCGCCGGGACTGGGCTGACTGGAAGGTCCTTCTGAGGGAGGCGAACGTCAGGGACGGGCGTCTACACGACGCTCGCCACACGGCCGCCACGGTCCTGCTCATCCTCGGTGTCCCCGAGCGCGCCGTCATGGGACTCATGGGGTGGTCGACCACTGCCATGGCCGCCCGGTACCAGCACATGGTGGACGCTGTGCGGGCCGACGTCGCGCGGCAGGTGGACGGTCTGATCTGGAAGCCCGAGACGGGCCGACCGGACGATGACGACGACGGTGCGGCCGGGGCCCTCGTACCGGCCAACTGAGACGGGAACTGAGACGGACGACCAAAAGGGCGGCACCCCGCATGGGGTGCCGCCCTTTTCTTTTGCCTGGTCAAGGCACTTGAGGCCGTGGCGGGATTCGAACCCGCGTAACTCGCTTTGCAGGCGAGTCCCTGAACCACTCGGGCACACGGCCGTGTGCGTCGTTCGTGAGACGACCGTAGGCGCGGCGGGCGAGCGGACTCAAGGGACCGCCCGGGGCCGCAACGGGACTGCCATACGCCGTTCATGAACGGCCGCGGTCGGTGCCGCACGCGACAGGTGGCCCCTAGGCTTCCGTCCGTGGTGGAGACCATCGTGTTCGACATCGGCGAGACGCTTATCCGGGATGATCGCTACTGGGCTTCCTGGGCGGACTGGCTGGACGTTCCTCGGCACACTCTTTCCGCGCTCGTCGGCGCGGTCGTCGCCAAGGGCCAGGACAATGCCGAAGCGCTGCGCCTCGCCCGGCCGGGGATCGACGTCGGGGCCGAGTACCGGGCTCGGGAGGCGGCGGGCCACGGCGAGGTCCTGGACGAGAGCGACCTGTATGACGACGTCCGTCCGGTGCTGTCCGCGCTGAGCGAGCGAGGACATCGCCTGATCGTCGCCGGTAATCAGACGGCGCGTGCCGGGGAGCTGCTGCGAGAGCTGGACCTGCCGGTCGACCTCGTCGTCACGTCCGGGGACTGGGGTGTCGCGAAGCCTCGGCCGGAGTTCTTCCAGCGAGTGGCGGAAGTGGCTCAGGCGCCTCTCGGTTCCACTCTCTACGTCGGTGATCACCCGGCCAACGACGTGTTCCCGGCGAGCGCCGCAGGTCTCCGTACGGCACACATCCGGCGCGGCCCGTGGGGCCATCTGTGGGCGGACGCCCCCGAGGTCGCGGCGGTGGCGGACTGGCGGATCGACGACCTCGCCCGACTGGCCGCCCTCCTAGGCGGCTGACCGATGCGTCAAGGCCGCACAGGCACACGCACGGTGCCGGGGTCGGTACGGTATGCGACAGCCGTGGTTCGGTTCGGAGGGGAGCCGGTATGCCCACACGCAACGGGGGAGCGGGCGCGCGTATCGCCTACTACCGCAGCGTCACGCGTCCCAGGCTGACCCAGCGGCAGTTGGCCGACGCGGCCGGTGTCGGGCTCGGGACCATCCGGAAGATCGAGCGTGGTGAACGAGGCGTCGGCGAAGCCACGCTCGATGCCATCGCGGATGCGCTGGGGGTCGACCCCGCACAGCTGCGAGCAGGCCGTGACGCGGCCCGTACCCGGGTCCGTGACGCGTTGCCCGCCTTGTCCGCCGCTGTCGCGGCCTACGACATCCCCCAGGAGCGGCCGGTCCGCCCGATCCAGGCCCTGCACAGCGCGGTGGCAGACGCGGCCCGGTGGCGGCTGGGCGCGCAGTACACGCGTATCGTCCGGGCACTCCCCGATCTGTTGGCCGAGCTCGCGCGTGCCTATCACGACGCCGGAGGCGAGGAACGGGAAGTACTGGCCGGGCTTTTCGTCAGTGCCTGCCGCTCCGCGGACGCCGTCGCCTACAAGTTTGGCGCGGGGGACCTGTCCGCCAGACTGGTCGAGCTGATGCGGTGGGCCGTGCCCGAGGCCGGTGATCCGTTGCTGTCCGCCGCAGTCGCTTACGTGCGCACGGAGACGTTCTTCGCCGCCGAGGCGCACGCCGCGGGGTTGTACGCGCTGGAACAGGCTCTGGACGTCCTGCCCGTCGGGACAACTGAAGCGGAGCTCGCCGCTCGAGGCGCGCTGCACATGCGGGCCGCGGTCGTCGCCGCCAGGAGACGGGACGGCTCGGCCGCGTCAGAGCACCTGGCCGAGGCCCGTGCCCTGGCCGGCCGGGTGCGGGAAGGCGTGTACCGCGGTACGGCGTTCGGGGCCGATTCCGTGCGCGTCCATGAGGTGTCCGTCGCGGTCGGTCTCGGTGACGAGTACGTCGGCCGGGCACTGGAAGCCGCCGGAATGTGGGAGCCGCCCCGGGAAATGCCGGCGGAACGACGGTCCGGCTTCTACATCGAACTGGCTCGGGCCCGTCTCTGGGCGGGACAGGCCGACAAGGCGTTCGAGTCTCTGCGGACCGCTCGGCACATCGCGCCACAGCACACCCGCGAACACCTGTGGGTCCGGGAGGACGCCGCCACCCTGCGCCGTCTGAAACGCGGGGACTCTGAAGCCCTCACCAATTTCGCCGAGTGGTGCGCGGCCAACTGACCAGGGTGCCCCTCACCGGGGTACTTGCCGTCCGCGCCGACCCCCACCATCTGTCCGGCACCCGTGAAAGCCGGCAGATCGGAGCGGCGGACGCCTCGGTGCTTCCAGTTCGCGCACACACCCGGCAGTCGCCCGCAGCCGGCCGGGGTGCGCCCAGTGCTCCAAGGGAGTGTCGACATCGTGCACCGCACAGCCAGCCGGGGGAACGGGACCAGGATGACCTTGCGCGTCTACCGGGTCGGCGGAGACGGAGTGATCACCGAGGACCGAGGCACCGTGAGCATCGCGGGATTCGACGGTCCGGTGCCGCTCGACATGGGGTACCCGCCATGCTCATGTCCTCGCCACCGGTCCGGTCCGCCGGTGCCGGACATCGTGACGATGCGGGCCGCGGCAACCTGGTTCCTGGACCGGCGCACGCCGCCCGGGCGGGGGACGGTACAGGCGTTGCACCGCGACCTCCGCGGCTACCTCGACGGTCTCATTCCCTGGGTCCTGGGAATCGTGAGGCGCGAGGAGACGGACGAAGCGCAGGGCAGTGTGGCACTGGCCGCGGTCGCGCAGGCCCGTCAGCGGATGGGCGGCGCGCAGATCGATGAGCTCAGCGGTGAGCCGGCACACGTGACGTGGCTGGCCCGTTCCGTGCTGGCGCTGTGCGACCACTACGACACTCTCACCGGGGTCACGATGTGCCTGGTCTGCGACGGGCGGATCGTGGCCGGAGACGACTCGCTGCCGTTCGGCCGGGGCGGTGCCGGTCGCGTCCACACCCACTGCGGAACGCCGGGCAACCTCGGCGCTGGTGATCGGGCGCAGCTCGACTGAGCGCTCCCGTGACCTCCTTCTGACGTACGACCAAGGTCGTACCCGCCCCCCGCCTCCAGACAGCAGCCACCCGGCCCATCGCGCCTTACCCTGACGCCCATGACCGTCTCCGAACCGCGCGGCACCGACGTCGCCGCCCCGGCGCCGACCGGGTCCGGGACCGTGCTGAGCCGGGCCTACCGGGCGCTGAGCATCGGTGTCGTCTCCGTCATCGTGCTGGTCGCCTTCGAGGCGACGGCGGTGGGGACGGCCATGCCGGTGGCGGCGCGGGAGCTGGACGGGGTGGCGCTGTACGCGTTCGCGTTCTCGGGGTACTTCACCACCAGCCTGTTCGGCATGGTGCTCTCCGGTCAGTGGTCGGACCGGCACGGCCCGCTGGCGCCGCTCGCGTACGGCATCGGCGGCTTCGCGGCCGGGCTGGTGGTGGCTGGGACGGCCGGGACGATGTGGCTGTTCATCCTGGGGCGGGCCGTGCAGGGGCTCGGCGGCGGGCTGGTGATCGTCGCGCTGTACGTGGTGGTGGGGCGGGCCTACCCGGAGCGGTTGCGGCCGGCCATCATGGCGGCGTTCGCGGCGGGGTGGATCGTGCCGTCCATCGTCGGGCCGCTGGCCTCGGGCGCGGTGACCGAACACCTCGGGTGGCGCTGGGTGTTCCTCGGCATCCCGGTCCTGGTGGCCGTCCCGCTGGCGCTCGCGCTGCCGCGGATACGGGAGCGGGCGTCCGGCCCGGTGACCCCCGGGGCGCCCGCGGCCTTCGACCGCCGCCGCATCCGCCTCGCCCTCGCCGTCTCGCTGGGCGCGGGCCTGCTCCAGTACGCCGCCCAGGACCTGCGCCCGCTCTCCCTGCTGCCCGGCGCGGCGGGCGCCGCCCTGCTGGTCCCGGCGGTCCGCGGGCTGCTTCCGCGCGGCACCTGCCGGGCCGCCCGCGGCCTGCCCTCCGTCGTCCTGCTGCGCGGCGTCGCCGCCGGTTCCTTCATCGCCGCCGAGTCCTTCGTCCCGCTGATGCTGGTCACCCAGCGCGGGCTCAGCCCGACCTTGGCCGGGTTCTCGCTGGCGGCGGGCGGGCTGACCTGGGCCGGGGGTTCCTGGGTGCAGTCCCGGGCGCGCCTCGAGCCGTACCGGGAGCGGCTGATGGCCCTCGGGATGGTGCTGGTCGCCGCCGCCGTCGCCGCCGCGCCGAGCGTCCTGATCGACGCCGTACCGGCCTGGACGGTCGCCGTCGCCTGGGCGTTCGGCTGCTTCGGCATGGGGCTGGTGATCTCCTCCACCAGCGTGCTGCTGCTCAAGCTGTCCTCGCCCGCGGAGGCCGGCGGCAACTCCGCCGCCCTCCAGATCTCGGACGGTCTGTCGAACGTCCTGCTGCTGGCCGCCGGGGGAGCGGCCTTCGCCGCGCTCGGCGGCGGCACGGTCAGCCGTACGGCGACCGAGGCCACCGGCTCCCACCCGGCCGCCTTCGCGGCGGTGTTCCTGCCGATGGCGGGGGTGGCGCTGGTCGGGGCGTGGGTCGCCACCCGGCTGCGGACGGACCGGTGAGCGGCCTCAGTCCCCGCGCCGCAGGTCCCGGCGCAGGAACACGGCGGTGACCGCCACCACCGCCCCGCAGACCGAGGGCACCAGCGGCCACGGCAGCCCCGTCCACACGGTGATCAGTCCGACCGCCCCGCAGGCCGTCCCCGCCGTGATCAGCAGCCACTTCCCGTACGGCCGCCAGGTCAGGACGCCGAGCCGGCGGGGCCGGACCAGCCGTACCGTGCCGAAGGCCAGCGCCAGTGCCGCGCACAGCCCCGCGAAGGTGCCGAAGGCGGCGTTCATCTGGAGTTCGTCGCGGGGCGCGTCGGAGGTTTCCTGGCGGGTGTCCCCCTCGGCGACCCGCACCACCACGCCGCGCCAGACGGTGCCGGTGACCCGGTCGCCCGGGTCGAGTTCCGCCAGCACCGGCTCCGAGTCGCCGAACGCCACCGCCACGCGTTCGAAGGGCGCCGGTCCGCGCAGCGTCGCCCGCTTTTGCTTGGGCCGGTCCTCGGTGTCCTCGACGGTGAAGGCCAGCTCGCGCAGGCAGTCCTCCGCCGCCGGGACCACCGCACGGTCATGGCAGACCCCGGCCGCCCGGTACTCCCGGTACCGGGTGCCGTCCGCGGGCAGCCAGGTGGTGAAGACGTACCCGCCGGCCAGGGCCGCCGCCGCGGCCAGCACGATCAGCGCCGCACCCGTCAGCCGCTGCCGGGCGGGGCCCGGCGGGGGCGCGGATCTCCTGGCGTTCCCGTTCCCCGCCGTGGCCACTGTCCGTGCCGGCATCGCTCACCCTCCCCGTCCGCGACCGCACCGCACCGCACCCGTCGCAGCGCAGTGCGTCGCACCGTGATCCGCAGGCCCCAGGTTCGCCCGGCCGTGATCAGGCGGGCAAGGCGGCCGTCCGGCAGCGAAGGGCGCTCCTGCTTGCCGTACCCCAGAAGGGCGTGTGACGTCCGTCCCACCCGCAGGTGACCCGGCGGTGGGCGGGCATCCGGGGGGTCGGGGCGCCGGTAGGGTGGCCCGGTTGTCATACGTGGCCGAGCCGACCGACCCCCCTTCGGAGACCGTGACTACCACCGCCAGTTCCAGCGCCTCGCACCACCTGTCGCCGGCCTTCCCCGGCCGTGCCCCCTGGGGTACCGCCGGCAAGCTGCGGGCCTGGCAGCAGGGGGCGATGGAGAAGTACCTCCAGGAGCAGCCCCGCGACTTCCTGGCGGTCGCCACCCCCGGCGCCGGCAAGACGACCTTCGCGCTGACCCTGGCCTCCTGGCTGCTGCACCACCACGTGGTGCAGCAGGTCACCGTCGTCGCGCCGACCGAACACCTGAAGAAGCAGTGGGCGGAGGCCGCGGCCCGGATCGGGATCAAGCTCGACCCCGAGTACAGCGCCGGGCCGCTCGGCAAGGACTACCAGGGCATCGCCATCACCTACGCCGGTGTCGGCGTCCGGCCCATGCTGCACCGCAACCGCGTCGAGCAGCGCAAGACCCTCGTCATCCTCGACGAGATCCACCACGCCGGTGACTCCAAGTCCTGGGGCGAGGCGTGTCTGGAGGCGTTCGAGCCGGCCACCCGCAGGCTCGCCCTCACCGGTACGCCGTTCCGCTCCGACACCAACCCGATCCCCTTCGTCGTGTACGAGGAGGGCAACGACGGGATCCGGCGGTCCGCCGCCGACTACACGTACGGGTACGGGTCCGCGCTCGCCGACGGAGTCGTGCGGCCCGTCATCTTCATGAACTACAGCGGCAACATGCGGTGGCGGACGAAGGCCGGTGACGAGATCGCGGCGCGGCTCGGGGAGCCGATGACCAAGGACGCGGTCAGCCAGGCCTGGCGCACCGCCCTCGATCCGCGCGGCGAGTGGATGCCGTCCGTGCTGCGCGCCGCCGACCAGCGGCTGACCGAAGTACGCAAGGCCGTTCCGGACGCCGGGGCCCTCGTCATCGCCGCCGACCAGGACTCCGCCCGCGCCTACGCCAAGCTGATCCGGGAGATCACCGGCAGCAAGGCGACCGTCGTACTGTCCGACGACGCCGGTGCCTCCAAGAACATCGACACCTTCAGCGGCAGCGACGACCGGTGGATGGTCGCCGTCCGCATGGTGTCCGAGGGCGTCGACGTGCCGCGGCTCGCGGTCGGGGTGTACGCCACCACCATCTCGACGCCGCTGTTCTTCGCCCAGGCCGTCGGGCGTTTCGTACGGTCCAGGCGGCGCGGCGAGACCGCGTCCGTCTTCCTGCCGACCGTGCCCGACCTGCTCACCTTCGCGGGCGAGATGGAGCGCGAGCGCGACCACGTCCTCGACAAGCCCAAGAAGGAGGGCGAGGAGGACCCCTACGCCGAGTCCGAGAAGGAGATGGACGAGGCCAACAGGGAACAGGACGAGGACACCGGCGAGCAGGAGCAGTTCTCCTTCGAGGCGCTGGAGTCCGAGGCCGTCTTCGACCGGGTCATGTACAACGGCGCCGAGTTCGGCATGCAGGCCCACCCGGGCAGCGAGGAGGAGCAGGACTACCTCGGCATCCCCGGCCTCCTCGAACCCGACCAGGTGCAGATGCTGCTCCAGAAGCGGCAGGCCCGGCAGATCGCGCACAGCCGCAAGAAGCCGGACGAGGAGGCCGACCTGCTCGAACTGCCCGCCGAGCGGCGGCCGGTGGTCTCCCACAAGGAGATGATGGAGCTGCGCAAGCAGCTCAACACCCTGGTCGGCGCCTACGTCCACCAGAGCGGCAAGCCGCACGGCGTCATCCACACCGAACTGCGCCGCGTCTGCGGCGGCCCGCCGAGCGCCGAGGCCACCGCCGGGCAGCTGCGGCAGCGCATCGACAAGGTGCGGGAGTGGGCCACCCGCATGACGTGACCGGCGGGTCACCAGGGGCATGTGCGGTATGTATGCGGACAAACACCGGTAGTCCATACCTGCGGGTGCCCGGATTCTGGACGGAACCTTCCGCTGAGCGGACCGGCTCGCTACTGTCACGCTACGCACACGCCCCGTGGCAGCGCCGCCGCGGAGCGCAGCCGTGAAGCGACTCGGGCCCGGACACACCGGGCCGCCGGCCGATCGGCGGCCTCTGAAGCGCGTCGCCGACGGGACTCGGTGACGTATCCGCCACGAAGGGGCCGCAGACCTCACCACAAAAGGAGTGGGCGTCGTGACCGCGGAGACCTCTCAGACGCTCGACAGGGGACTGCGTGTCCTCAAGCTGCTCGCCGACACCGACCACGGGCTGACCGTCACCGAGCTGTCCCACCGGCTCGGAGTGAACCGTACCGTCGTGTACCGGTTGCTGGCCACTCTGGAACAGCACGCCCTGGTCCGCCGTGACCTGGGCGGCCGGGCCCGGGTCGGGCTCGGGGTGCTGGGCCTGGGCCGCCAGGTGCACCCGCTGGTCCGGGAGGCGGCGATGCCGGCGCTGCGCGCGCTGGCCGAGGACATCGGGGCGACCGCCCATCTGACGCTGGTGGACGGGGCGGAGGCGCTGGCCGTGGCCGTCGTCGAACCGACCTGGACCGACTATCACGTCGCCTACCGGCCCGGGTTCCGGCATCCGCTGGAGCGCGGCGCCGCCGGCAAGGCGATCCTCGCCGCCCGGCAGCAGCCGGCCACCGACCCCGGCTACACCCTGACCGAGAGCGAGCTGGAGGCCGGGGCGTGCGGGGCCGCGGCACCGCTGGTCGGGGTGTCCGGTGTCGAGGGCAGCGTCGGTGTGGTCATGCTCTCGGACGTGGTCCCGGAGCGGGTGGGCCCGCGCGTGATGGACGCGGCCCGGGAGGTCGCGGAGGCGCTGCGCTGACACGGATGCCGGGCGCCGACCAGCGCCGCGTTAGATTTACTCCGTGCTCTCTCGTCTCACGCGTCCCCAGGCCCTGGCCGTCTGCGCGCTGCCCGCCGTGGCGCTGTTCGCCACGGCGGTGTTCGCGCCGCTGCCGTTCTCCGTGGCGCAGCCCGGGATGACGGCCGACGTGCTCGGGAAGAACCAGGGCACCCCGGTGATCACCATCTCCGGCGCGCCGGTCCACGACACCACCGGCCAGCTGCGGATGACGACCATCGAGGCGACCGGCCCGGACACCAGCGTCTCGCTCGGCGACGTCCTCGGCAACTGGTTCGCCACCGACCGGGCGGTCATGCCGCGCGACGCGGTGTACCCGAGCGGCGACGACGAGCAGGAGATCGAGCAGTACAACGAGAAGCAGATGAAGGAGTCCCAGGACTCCGCCACCGCCGCCGCGCTGAGCTACCTGGACCTCGACCCCGCCGACGTCGACGTCACCCTGAAGCTGGCCGACGTGGGCGGCCCCAGCGCCGGGCTGCTGTTCTCCCTCGGCATCGTCGACAAACTGGACGGCTCCGACCTCACCGGCGGCCGGACGATCGCCGGCACCGGCACCATCAGCACCGAGGGCGAGGTCGGCGCCGTCGGCGGCGTACCGCTGAAGACGAAGGCCGCCCGGCGGGACGGCGCCACCGTCTTCCTGGTCCCGAAGGACGAGTGCGCGGACGCGGGGGCCGAGCTGCCGAAGGGGCTGCGGCTGATCCCGGTGACGTCGCTGAAGGGCGCGGTCGCCGCGCTGCACGCCCTGGACAGCGGCAAGGGCACCGTGCCGAGCTGCTGACCTAGGGCCTGTCGTTTGGATCACGCCGCAGACGCGGGGCCTGGCACGCGCTCCCCCACTGCCTGAACGGCGTGGGGGGACCCCCAGCCGCGTTGTCGTCGGTTGTCAACTCCCCCACGCTCGGCTTCGCTCGCGCGGGGGGACCCCCATCGCGTTGCCGCCCTCCTCCGCCTTGCAGCTGCACGTACCAGGCCCCGCTCACCGGCATGACAAGCCGCTGCCGATGCCCTGCGACCTGATCCAAACGACAGGCCCTAGCCTTCCTGCACGAAGCCCTTGTCCACCATCCAGTCCAGCGCCACCTGGTGCGGGTCCTCGCCGTCCACGTCGACCTTGGCGTTCAGCTCCTGCGCCACCGAGTTGGTCAGCGCCTTGGTCACCGGGTCGAGTACGCCGGCGATGGCCGGCCACTTCTTCATGGTGGCGGTGCGGATCATGGGCGCCGCGTTGTAGTTCGGGAAGAACTTCTTGTCGTCCTCCATCACCACCAGGTCCATGGACTTGATCCGCCCGTCGGTGGTGTACACCTCGCCGTAGGTGCAGGCGCCCTTCGCGGTCTGGGTGTAGATGATGCCGGTGTCCATCTGCGTGACGTTCCCCGCCGGGATGCTCATCCCGTACGCCTTCTTCAGCCCCGGCAGCCCGTCCGCGCGGTTGGCGAACTCGCCCTCCACGCACAGCGTCACCGCCCCCGGGTCGGACTTCGCCAGCGCGGCCACCTGGGACAGCGTCTTCGTGCGGTACTTCTGGTAGTTGGCCCGGTTCATGGCCAGCGCGTACGTGTTGTTCATCGACGCCGGCGGCAGCCAGGTCAGGCCCTGTTTCGCGTCCGCCGCGCGGACCGCCTCCCACTGCTCGTGCGGGTCGGCGACCGGGTCGCTGTTGCCCAGGTAGGTGATCCAGGCGGTGCCGGTGTACTCGTAGGTGGCGTCCGCGTCGCCGTTCTCGACGGCCGCGCGGGTGCCCACGGAGCCCTGGATGCCGGTGCGGTCCAGTACCTCCGCGCCGGCCGCCTCGAAGGCGATGCCCATGATCGCGCCGAGGATCAGCTGCTCGGTGAACTCCTTGGACACCACGGTCAGGTCGGCGCCCGCGAGCGGCTCGCCGCGGCCGATCGAGCCCGGCCGGACGTCGTCCACCATCGGGGAGCCGCTGGTCAGGCCGCAGCCGCTGACCAGTACGCCGGTGAGGATCAGGCACAGCGGCCGTCTCATGTGCCCGCCTCCAGACCCCGGGGCCGCAGCAGCAGTTCGGCCAGCGAGGCCAGCCAGTCCACCAGCAGGGCCAGGGCGACGGTCAGCACCGAGCCCAGCACCAGTACCGGCATCCGCTGGCTGGTGATGCCGGTGGTGATCAGCACGCCGAGGCCGCCCCCGCCGCCGAAGGTCGCCAGCGTCGCCGTACCGACGTTGAGGACCAGGGCGGTGCGCACGCCGGCCAGGATCAGCGGGACGGCGAGCGGGAGTTCGACCCGGGTGAGGACGCCGAAGGGGGACATGCCGATGCCGCGGGCCGACTCCAGCAGGGTGGGGTCGTTGGCCTTCAGGCCCGCGATGGTGTTCGACAGCACCGGCAGGATCGCGTAGATGATGATGCCGATCAGGGCGGCCCGGCGGCCGATGCCGAGCCAGATCACCAGCAGCGCCAGCAGGCCGATCGCCGGGGTGGCCTGGCCCATGTTGGCGAAGGCGAGGGCCACCGGGGTGGCCTTGCGGAACATGCGGCGGGTGAGCAGGATGCCCAGCGGGATGGCGATGATCAGGACGAAGAAGGTGGAGATCACCGTCAGCTGCACGTGCTGCCACAGCGCCTTGGTGACCTGGCCGTCGGACAGGGCGTTCTCGCTGAGCGCGTCCAGGTCGGCCTGCCGGAACCACAGCCAGGTCGCCAGCAGTACGCAGACCAGTACGGCGGGCAGGAAGGTGAGCTTGCGCCAGCCGACCCGGCGGCGGGTGGCGGCCGGGGACGGCGGGGGAGCGGCGGTGTCGGTCTCGGTCGCGTCGTCGTCGGTGGCGAGCGGGCCGCCACCGCCCGGGTCTTCCCGGCCGTCCGGGCCGTCCGGGCCGTCCGGGCCGCCTGGCCGGGGGAAACGGGAGGAAGGAGTCATCAGCCCTGCCCCGCCCCGCCGAATCCCGCCCCTCCGAACCCCGCCCCGCCGAATCCCTCCTGCTCGGAGTGGGTGCGCTCGGCCCGCGACTCCTCCAGGTCGTGCTGGTGCTCCAGCGCGTCCAGCCGGTCCGCCTCAAGGAGTTCGTGCACGGAGTTCATCAGCGTCTCCATGTCGACGACGCCCTCGTACTGGCCGCGCCGCCCGGTGACCGCGACCCGCCCCGCGTTGTCGGTGAGCACCGCCTCCAGCGCGTCCCGCAGCGTGGCGTCCCGGGTCACCGTGTCGTGCACCAGCGCCCCGGCCCGCGCCAGCGACCCCTTGGCCCGCATCAGGTCGCCGCGCCGCAGCCACTTGTAGGGCCGGCGCCGCTTGTCCAGCAGCAGGATCTCGTTGCTGCCGCTGTCCCGCAGCCGGTCGAAGATGTGCTGGAGCGGGTCGTCGATGGTGACGGTGGGGTAGTCGGTGATGCCGACGTCCCGGACCCGGGTGAGGTTGAGCCGCTTCAGCGCCGCCCCGGCGCCGACGAAACCGGAGACGAAGTCGTCGGCGGGGTTGGTCAGGATGGCCTCGGGGGTGTCGAACTGCGCGATGTGCGACTGCTCGCGCAGCACCGCGATCCGGTCGCCCACCTTGATCGCCTCGTCGAAGTCGTGGGTGACGAAGACGATCGTCTTGTGCAGTTCGTGCTGGAGCCGGATCAGTTCGTCCTGGAGGTGGTCGCGGGTGATCGGGTCGACCGCGCCGAACGGCTCGTCCATCAGCAGCACCGGCGGATCGGCGGCCAGCGCCCGCGCCACGCCGACCCGCTGCTGCTGGCCGCCGGAGAGCTGGCGCGGATAGCGGCCGTGGAACTCGCCCGGGTCCAGGCCCACCAGGTCGAGCATCTCCTCCACCCGGTCCCTGATCCGCGCCTTCGGCCAGCCGGTCATCCGCGGCACCAGCGCGATGTTCTGCGCGACCGTCATGTGCGGGAACAGGCCGGAGGACTGGATCGCGTAGCCGACCTTGCGGCGCAGCTTCACCGGGTCGATGTCGGTGACGTCCTCGCCGTTGATCCGGATCCGCCCGCCGGACGGCTCGATCAGCCGGTTGATCATCTTCAGGGTGGTGGACTTCCCGCACCCCGAGGGGCCGACGAAGACCACCGTCTCGCCCGCCCCGATCTCCATCGAGACGTTGTCCACGGCGGGCTGCGGACTGCCCGGGTAGCGCTTGGTGAGGTTCTCCAGCTCGATGGTGGCCCCCGTGGTGGCGGCCGCCGCCGGGCCGGCCGAGGTCGTCTCAGGCACGGATCCCCCTGGGAATGGTCAGCCGTCCGAGCAGGACGTACGCGGCGTCGAACAGCAGCGCAAGGACGATGATCCCGAGCGTGCCCGCGAGCACCTGGTTGAGCGCGTTCTTGCTGCCCAGCGAGGCGATCCCGCGGAAGATCTCATTGCCGAGCCCGGGTCCGGAGGCGTACGCGGCGATCGCCGCGATGCCCATCAGCATCTGGGTGGAGACCCGGATGCCGGTCAGGATCGGCGGCCAGGCCAGCGGCAGCTCCACCCGCAGCAGCCGCGCCACCCGGGACATGCCGATGCCCTTGGCGGCGTCCACCAGCGCCGGGTCGACGCCGCGCAGCCCGACGATCGCGTTGCGCACGATCGGCAGCAGCCCGTACAGGGTCAGCGCGGTCACCGTCGGCGGCACCCCGAGCCCGACGATCGGAATGAGCAGACCGATCATGGCCAGCGACGGAATGGTCAAGACGGTCGAAGTGGCCAGTGTCGCCAGATTTCCGGCCCACTCGCTCCGGTAGGTGACCACCCCGATCAGGACACCCAGGACGGTCGCCACGATCATGCACTGGAAGACGGCGCTGGCGTGCTGTCCGGCGTCCGCGAGCAGCTGCTGGTGGCGGCTGCCCAGGAATTCCCAGAAGTTCACCGCCGCTCACCACCCCTCGCTCAGGTTGTCTGCGTGTCCGCAGCCGCCTGCTCCACCAGCGGGATGACCCGCAGCGGGACGGGATTCTCCATGACGATCGCCGTGGCGGCCCGGACGATGCCATCAAAACCGACAACCCGGTCGATCACCCGCTGGAGATCGGCGTTCGAGCGGGCCACCAGCCGGCACAGCATGTCGTTGGCACCGGTGGTGGTGTGCAGCTCCAGCACCTCCGGCACGGACGCCAAGTGCGCCCGCACATCGGCCCCTTGGCCCTGCCGGATCTGGAGCGTGGCGAACGCCGTGACCGGGTAGCCGAGCGCCGCCGGGTCCACCTCCGGTCCGAACCCGCGGATGACTCCGTTCGACTGAAGCCGCTCCAGCCGCGCCTGCACGGTGCCCCGGGCCACCCCCAGCCGCCGGGACATCTCCAGCACCCCGATCCGCGGCTCCCGCGCCAGCAGCCCGATGATCCGCCCGTCCAGACCGTCGATCCCCATCCGCCCGCCTCCCACCCTGGTCACCCTGTACACAAAGCCGGCCCTGACCGCCGTACCACTGGTCAGATTGCCCACCCGGAACCAGAACTATTGCGCACCTTGCGGACCCGGGGGACCCTGCGGCTATGACGCAGACCACACACCACACTCCCGACACCGCCCGGCAGGCCGACCCCTTCCCGGTCAAGGGAATGGACGCGGTCGTCTTCGCCGTGGGCAACGCCAAACAGGCCGCGCACTACTACTCCACCGCCTTCGGCATGCGGCTGGTCGCCTACGCGGGACCGGAGAACGGCAGCCGCGAGACCGCGAGCTACGTACTGGAGAACGGCTCCGCCCGGTTCGTGTTCACCTCCGTCATCAAGCCGGCCACCGACCACGGCCGCTTCCTCGCGGCGCACGTGGCCGAGCACGGCGACGGTGTGATCGACCTCGCCATCGAGGTGCCGGACGCCCGCGCCGCGTACGCCTACGCCGTCGAGCACGGCGCCCGTCCGCTCGCCGAACCGCACGAGGCCAAGGACGAGCACGGCACGGTCGTCCTCGCCGCGATCGCCACCTACGGCGAGACCCGCCACACCCTGGTCGAACGCACCGGCTACGACGGCCCCTACCTCCCCGGCTACACCGCCGCCGACCCCATTGTCGAGCCGCCCGCCGACCGCACCTTCCAGGCCATCGACCACTGCGTCGGCAACGTCGAACTGGGCCGGATGAACGAATGGGTGGGCTTCTACAACAAGGTCCTGGGCTTCACGAACATGAAGGAGTTCGTCGGCGACGACATCGCCACCGAGTACAGCGCCCTGATGTCCAAGGTGGTCGCCGACGGCACCCTCAAGGTCAAGTTCCCGATCAACGAGCCCGCCGCCGCCAAGAAGAAGTCGCAGATCGACGAGTACCTGGAGTTCTACGGCGGCGCGGGCGTCCAGCACATCGCGCTCAACACCAACGACATCGTGCGCACCGTCCGCACCATGAAGGCGAACGGCGTCCGGTTCCTGGACACGCCCGACTCCTACTACGACACCCTCGGCGAGTGGGCCGGCGAGACCCGGGTCCCCGTCGAGACCCTGCGCGAGCTGAAGATCCTGGTCGACCGCGACGAGGACGGCTACCTGCTGCAGATCTTCACCAAGCCGGTCCAGGACCGCCCGACCGTCTTCTTCGAGATCATCGAACGCCACGGCTCGATGGGCTTCGGCAAGGGCAACTTCAAGGCCCTCTTCGAGGCCATCGAGCGGGAACAGGAGCGGCGCGGGAACCTTTAGGGCAAGGCCGTGAAGTTGCGGCTTCGGAGGCGCTGACAAAGCTCTCGGAACAGGGAAATGCCGCCGGACCCGTTCCCGGCGGGAGGCATCACCACAGGTGCAGGAAGCTCCGCACGTCGTCATAGCCGTCGACGGCGCGGCCGTCCACGTCCGTCGGTTCCGCCTCAGCCCGCGCCGCCAGCGACTCCGCCAGGGCCAAGGCTGCGTCGCCGAGCCGGCCGAAGCGTCGAGCGGTGTGTCCCAGGCACAGGCCGGCCAGCCCCAGCAGCGGACTCCCCGGCACAGCCCGCGTCCCGACCTGAACACACCAGAACTCGACGAAGTCCGCGTCGTCGTCGTTCAACGCGGTCCCGACCAGAACTCCCGCCGCCTCGCCCTCTGCGGAGCGGTCACGAAGAGCCCGCTCCAGCGTCTCAACCACCACCGTGTGCGGCAGCGCAGGAGGGTTCTCGAAGTTCAGATGAGAATGCACCCCGCGAGACTACGCGGGGATGCATCCAACGGGCGCCCGTCGTCCCAACTCACCAGACGGGGCAAACGTTGCCTGATGCGGCACTAGTGGCCCCCGGCTCGCCTCCCGAGAGCCCGCGAAATCCTGGCACGGCGCGAAGCGGCGCCAGACGGGCCCAGACCCGATGGACGGGATCGGCGACCTGGACGAAACCAGTCCCGGGCCGGAAAGGCGTGAAGCCCCTGGTAGGAACGGGTCTGCGAAGATAAAGTTCCGGCCGGGAGGCTTCACGTGCCGTGCAGTATCACCTACACCGCCGTGCTCGACGTCAGCAGGCAGACCGCCGAGTTCCTCGCCCGGCGCCTCCCGCATCACCGCGAGCGGCTCGGCACCCGCGCACTGAGCCCGTTCCAGCAGGCCGTCCTGGTCCCGCGCCGGCTCGTCGACGGCACGCGCGTGGCCCAACTCGTCCGGGTACCGCTCCCTGCACGAAGGGCTCACGGTGCTGTCCGACCGCGTCCCGCAGGAAAGCCTCTGAAGTTCGTGTACACCATAGGGAGGCGGCGAGAATGTCAAATTTCTCGGACTGGCAGAACCGGATGCTGCGGGCCGTTTGGCGGCACGGAGAGCCGCTACCTGAAACGGTAACGGCGTGGATGTCCGAACTGTACGGCGGATACGGAGAAATGCCGGAAGCGAAGTTCTGTGAATCTTGGACCGCGCGAACCTTCTCCATGTCGAGATCGGCCCTTGAGGTCGTCAGCAGGTCGGTGGAGGAGGACACCGGGAAAGCGGTCACCGGGGACGAAGTCTGCTACGTCGACTATCTACGTGACCCGGACCTGGGGCCGGTCGGCGTAGTGCGCATCAAGTCCGCAGAGGTCTCGATGCCCGATTGGGCGGAGGTTCTGGGTGCGGTGGCGGAAGGAGTGCAGGAATTCGTCATGAGTCACCATCGCGTGGCCTGGCCCGTCTGCGACCAACACGGCCGAGGGCTCCACGTGACGTATTTCCATGAGACCGCAGTTTGCGAATGCACGGGCGGGACCGCAGGTGGTCATGTGGTGAGAGCGATCGATCCTGCCGATCAGCTGTAGGAGGGTGCCGTCGCCGAGGGCGTCACGCCGTGGCAGTGGGCGGCCGGGCCGGAGTCCCGCCAGGCTCTCGCGTCGGCCGTGGTGCCCGAACCGGGCGGGCCGCGGTCACCGCCAGGCGGATCTCGGCGTCGGCAATGACCGGACACACCGAGGTCTAACGCGAGGGCGGGCCCTCCGCCGAAGGCTCGCCCAGTTCCGCCAACGCCTGTCGCAGGCGCGGCGCGTCCAACGGTGAGAACCAGGGATTGATCCGCGCCGCCTCCTGAAGATGCCGCCGCGCGGCCCCGTACCGCTCCAGCTCCCCCTCGATCACCCCCCGGTGATACACGTACGCCGCACTGCGCACCCCGCCCCCGCGCTCCCCGTCGGTCGCCCGCACCGCGTACCCCAGCGCCTCCTCGGCCCGCCCGGCCCGGTACAGCGCCCAGCCCAGCGCGTCCGCCACGGCGGTGGACGGCTGCCGCCGCCACTCGGCGCGCAGCCGCCGCACCGCCGCCCGCGCGTCCCCGTGCTCCGCCTCGAACCGCCCCAGCACCAGTTCCTCGTCCGCCCCGCTCGCCGCGGCGGCCCGCACCCGCTCGCGCAGCAGGTCGTACTGCACCCGCGCGGCCTGCCCGAGCCCCAGTGACTCGTACAGCTCACCCAGCTCCAGCGCGTCCTCGGGGCGCGGCTGCCGGTCGAGCGCCGCCTGATACGCCGTGAGCGCCTGAGAGGTCCGTCCCAGCGCCGCCAGCGCGCGCCCCTGCCCGGCCTGCGCGGCCCGCTGGTCGGGATCGGTACGCAGCGCCTCCTGGAAGTACCGCAGCGCCTCCGCCCGGTCCCCCCGCTCGAACGCCAGCCGTCCCGCCTGCTCCAGATACGCCGCCCGCTCGGCCGGCGTCCCGGCCGCCGCCACCGCGTCCGTGAGCTGCGCCGCCGCGTCCTCCCGCCAGCCCCGGTCCCGGTACACGGCGGCCTTGCGGGCCCGCACCGCCGCCGTCCCCGGCCGCAGCGCCACCAGCCGGTCCAGCGCCCGCCCCACCGCCTGGTGGTCGCCGAGCCCGGTGTACGCGTCGATCAGCACCGCCTGCGTGGTCCACCGCTTCGGCGCCAGCCGCCGCGCCGCCTCCCCCCACCGCTTCGCCCCGGGGAAGTCCCGCCGCGCCACCGCCAGCGCGGCCAGCCCTTCCAGGGCGGCGGGCGACTCCTTCAGGCGCAGTGCGGTACGCAGCGCCCTCTCCGCCTTCGGGAAGTGCGCGGGGTCGGCGGTCCGCCGCCCCTGCTCGACGTAGGCGGCCCCGAGCACCGCCCACGACGGCGCCTCCAGCGGCCGCGCCCGCACCCGCGCCTCCCGGTCGCCGATCAGCACCGCCAGCTCGGGCAGCGCGGCCGGCACCCCGGCGGCCACCGCGTCGTGCGCCATCGCCGCCGGCCCCGGCGCGGGCGCCGCCGCGGGACCCCGCGCCCACAGCTGACCGGGCCCGCCGGGCAGCAGCACCAGTACGCCACCGAGTACGGCGGACCCGGCCACCGAGGCGACCAGCCACCGCCGCCACCCATCCGGACGCCGCTGAAGTCGGATCGTCATACCGCCCACTGTGCGGCGCCCGGTGACACCACCCGGGCAGGCGAAGGGCGGTGCCGCCGGGGTTCACACCGATGGCCCCCGGTGCCACCCTGAGGATCATGAGCCGTATCGAAGCGCCTCGCGACGAAGACGACGGAAACGACGAGAACGGCGAAGCCACCGCGACGACCGGCAGCGGCCTCGTCGACCGGCTGCGCGGCGCGCTGCCCGCCGACGCCGTGCTCACCGACCCCGACGTCACCGCCTCCTACGCGCACGACATGGCCAGTTTCTGCCCGGCCGGCACGCCCGCCGCCGTGGTGCTGCCGCGCACCGCCGAAGAGGTCCAGCACGTCATGCGGGTCGCCACCGAACTGCGCGTCCCGGTGGTCCCGCAGGGCGCCCGCACCGGCCTGTCCGGCGGCGCCAACGCCCATGACGGCTGGATCGTGCTCTCCCTGACCCGGATGGACCGCGTCCTGGAGATCAGCCCGGTCGACCGGATCGCCGTCGTCGAACCCGGCGTCGTCAACGCCACCCTGTCCCGCGCGGTCGGCGAACACGGCCTCACCTACCCGCCCGACCCCTCCAGCTGGGAGACCTGCACCATCGGCGGCAACATCGGCACCGCCTCCGGCGGCCTGTGCTGCGTCAAGTACGGGGTGACCGCCGAGTACGTCCTCGGCCTCGACGTCGTGCTCGCCGACGGCCGGCTGATGTCGACCGGCCGGCGCACCGCCAAGGGCGTCGCCGGCTACGACCTCACCCGCCTCTTCGTCGGCTCCGAGGGCTCCCTCGGCATCGTCGTCAAGGCGGTGCTCGCCCTGCGGCCGAAGCCGCCCGCGCAACTCGTGCTGGCCGCCGAGTTCGGCTCGGCCACCGCCGCCTGCGACGCCGTATGCGCGATCATGGAACGCGGGCACACCCCCTCCCTCCTCGAACTGATGGACCGTACGACCGTCAAGGCGGTCAACGACCTGGCCCGGATGGGGCTGCCGGAGACCACCGAGGCACTGCTCCTCGCCGCCTTCGACACGACCGACCCGGCCGCCGACCTGGCCGCCGTCGGCGCGCTGTGCGAGGCGGCCGGCGCCACCCAGGTGGTCCCCGCCGACGACACCGCCGAGTCCGAACTGCTCCTGAAGGCCCGCCGGCTCTCCCTCACCGCCCTGGAGGCGGTCAAGGGCACCACGATGATCGACGACGTGTGCGTGCCCCGCTCCCGGCTCGGCGACCTGCTGGCCGGCGTCGAGCGGATCGCCGCGAAGTACCGGCTCACCATCGGCGTCTGCGCCCACGCCGGTGACGGCAACACCCACCCCACGGTCTGCTTCGACGCCGCCGACCCCGACGAGTCCCGGCGGGCCCGCGAGTCCTTCGACGAGATCATGGCCCTCGGGCTGGAACTCGGCGGCACCATCACCGGCGAACACGGCGTGGGCGTCCTGAAGAAGGAGTGGCTCGCCCGCGAACTCGGCCCGGTGGGCGTCGAGATGCAGCGCGCGATCAAACAGACCTTCGACCCCCTTGGCATCCTCAACCCCGGCAAGCTCTTCTGACCTCACCGGGTGAGCAGGTCGGCCAGACCGTCGTCCAGGCCGAGCCGCCCGCCCTCACTGCCCGGGGGGCAGGCCACCAGGGTCCGCTCCAGCCAGGCCGACACCTGCCCGGCCGGCGCCTCGAGCAGCGCGTCGCCGTCCGGACTGCTCAGCCCGATCAGCACCACGGCGCGCCCCTCGGACTTGGCCGGCCACACCCGCACGTCCCCGTGCCCGCACGGCCGGAACACCCCCTCCACCAGCAGTTCCCGGGCGAACGCCCAGTGCACGGGGTGTGCGGAGTCGATGTGGAAACCGATGTGGACGGCGTAGGGGTCGTCGGTGCGGTAGGCGAGCCGGGCGGCGACCGGGATGCTGTGCTCGGGCGACAGGACGAGCTGCAGTTCCAGCTCCCGCTCAACGACGGTATGACGCATCGGTAGGTGTCCTTCCTCGTGCGGCGCGGACCGGGCAGCGGCCCGCACGAGGGAGAGGGGGCACGGCGGCGAGCGTTACGCGGGTTCGCGGAAAATTCTCTCCGCGAGTGTGAAGCCCTTGCGCGAGGTCGCTCGGAAAGGGGTGGGTACGGCGGGACCGGCGGTGCGGGACGCACCCGTCTGATAGATGTGGAGCCTCCATACTGGAGTCCTCCATCTCACCACCGAGCAGATACGGGACGACGGACATGAGCGCCCCAACCCCGGCCCCGGGCGACGACAAGCCCCGCGAAGGGTTTTACCCGGACCCGTCCATTCCTGGATATGTCCGGTACTGGAATGGTGCCGCCTGGGTACCGGGCACCAGCCGCCCGGCGCCCGAGGACGGCGAACCGCTCGCCCCGCCGCCCGCCACCCGGCCGGCCGGCCCCTCGGTGGAGGAGACCGGCCCGCACTTCTTCGACGAGGACCCCGCCGACCGGCCCGCCCCGGCGGCCCACCAGCACGGCAGCCGCCCCGCGCCCGCCGCGGCCTGGAGCGCCGACCCGGCCCGGCAGGCGGGCCCGGCCCCCGGCCCGGAGCAGCGGCCCGCCTGGCCGGCCCCGCAGGGGACCGACCCGCGGGTGCCCCGGCCGGCCGGCCCGGCCGACGGACCGGGCCCGGGCGGTACGGCGGCCGCGGCCGACTCCGCGGAGGAGTCCGGCGGCACGGTCCTCTTCCGGCGCCCGGGGGCCGGCCGGCCGCCCGCGCCCGGACCGGCCGCCGCGCCCGCCGCGCCCGCCGCCGGAACCGACGACGACCCCGGCACGATGAAGTTCCGCGCGGTCTCCCCGCGCGCGGCCCAGCGCCCGCACGGGTCCCAGCCGCAGACCCCCGGCACCCCCGCCGCCCACCAGGGACCGGCGGTGGCGCCACAGCCCTTCCCCACCCAGCAGCCCCATCCGCAGCCCCATCCGCAGCCCCCGGCGGCGCCCTCCGGCCCGCAGCTGACCCCGGGAGCCGTCCCGCCCCAGGCCCAGGCCCCGCTCACCTCGGGCCCCGGCGGCGGACAGTCCTCCTGGGCCCAGCAGGTGCACCGGCTCGCCGGGGCCGGCGCCGAGGAGCAGCCGGTCGCGCCCTGGCGGCCGCCCACCGAGGACATCTTCCAGGCCGCCGCCCGCCGCCAGGCGGCCGCCCGCCCCGCCGGGCTCGGCAAGCGGCTGGCCGCCCGGCTGCTGGACACCGTCGTGCTGGCCGCCGTCACCGCCGTCCCCGGCGTACCGCTCGGCATGAAGGCCGCCGACCACATCGCCGGCAAGATCGACGCGGCGAAGCTGTCCGGCGAGACCGTCACCGTGTGGCTGCTGGACGGCACCACCTCGGTGTACCTCGGCATCGTCCTCGCCGTGCTGCTCGTCTTCGGCGTCGGCTACGAGGCGCTGCCCACCGCCAAGTGGGGCCGCACCCTGGGCAAGAAGCTGTGCGGCCTCGAAGTGCGGGACATCGAGGCGCACGAGCCGCCGTCCTTCGGCGCCGCGCTGCGCCGCTGGCTGGTCTACAGCGTGCCGGGCCTGCTGGCCATCGGGGTCGTCGGCGTCCTGTGGTGTCTGTTCGACCGGCCGTGGCGCCAGTGCTGGCACGACAAGGCGGCGGGTACGTTCGTCGCGGGCTGACCTCCTGCGGCAAACGGCGTAGCGGATTCCGTAGCCCGGACGGCCGCTCGCCGGATGCGCCGAGCGGGGCTTCGCGGTCCACTCGGGCCATGAGCAGTGAACCGCCTCCCGGCCCCGGCGGGCAGCCGCCGGGCGACGACCCGTATCGGAAGCAGCCTCCGCCGCCCGGAACCGGTGCGGGCCCGGGCGGCGCGGGCTCCCCGTACGACAGCCCGCCGCCGCCCGGCGGCGGTCAGCCCCCGCCCTACGGCGGCGGCCAGCCGCCACCCCCGGGCGGCGGTCCCTACGGCGGACCCCCCGGCGGCGGTCCCTACGGCGGACCCCCCGGCGGTGATCCCTACGGCGGCGGCCCCGCCGACCCGCTGGCCGGGATGCCGCCGCTGGCCGACAGCGGCCGCCGCACGCTGGCCCGGATCATCGACATGATCCTGGTGGGCATCGTGGTCTGGCTGCTCACCTGGGGTTTCAACGTCCAGGAGTACGACGTGAACGGCGACCGGGCCGAGGTCGGCAACTCGATCTGGCAGTCGGTGATCGCGGCCGTGCTGTACCTGGCCTACGACACCTTCCTGACCAGCCGGACCGGGCAGACGCTCGGCAAGAAGTGGCTGGGCATGCGGGTGGCCAACCTGGACAACGGGTCCACGCCCTCGATGCAGACCTCGCTGATCCGCGCGGCGGTGCTGTGGATCCCGTTCGCGTTCTGCTGCGCCTGCGTGTGGACGCTGATCTGCGGCGGCTGGAGCTACTTCGACCGGCCCTACAAGCAGGGCCTGCACGACAAGGCGGCCAAGACGGTCGTGGTCAGTACCCGCTGAGCGCATGACTGTGGGGCGCCCCCGGCCCGGGGGCGCCCCACAGTCATGTCGTGATCCGGCGCTCAGGCCGCGCGCTGCCCCACCGTCTCGCCGGCCGGGCCGGCGGCGTGGTGGGCCACGGGCGCCGGCGCCGGTTCGGCGGCGGTGGCCGTGGCGGTCGTGGCGGCCGGCCGGTGGACGGCGACCGTACGCGACCTCGCGGTCGGTACGGTCATCGCCACCAGCAGCCCGAGGGCGAGCGCCACGACGGCGACGAGGGCGATCCACCCGGCTGAGGTCGTCTGCGACAGCAGCAGCATGGCGAACGTCGAGAGGATCACGGTGAGGGAACCGTAGGCGGTCTGTGCGACAGTCGGACGGGGCATGGCCATCGTGTCCTCGAAAGGGAGTGATCTCGGGGGTGAGACGGGCTGTCGGCCTGGCTTCCCGCCGACTCCCAGGCGTTCCGCCAAGCGACTCTAATCGGTCGCATGCCCGAGGGGAACGGCAAGTAAGCATTACCTGACTCACAGTGCGGCAGCACGGGGGGCGCACGGATTCATGGCGTCCAGCAACTGGACGGTTGCACGCGCCCGTCGGGTTTCTGTTCCGTTTCGGCTCCATGTCCGGTAACCGGATCGCGCATCCGCATAACGCTCTTGATCTGTTCCAGTCAAGGTCTGTCTTTTCCTCTGAACCTCTAGTCAAATGTCGTCACTTGACTACGCGCGTTGATCAGACGTGCTCCGTGGAGGATCTCAAGTGACCACCAGACCCTGGACGTTCCGGGTGACCGCGACCGCCGTAGCGTTCGCCGCCGCCACCGCCACCGCCACGCTCTCCGCGGCCGCGACCACCGGGGCCGACCCGGCCGCCCGGCCCGCCGCCGTCGACCGGCAGGACCCGCTCTCCACCACCGAACGGGACCACGACCTCGACGGCCCGCTCAGCAAGACCCAGGACGCACAGCGCCAAGAGGCCCTGAACCAGCTGATATCCGGCGAGGCCACCGCCAAGGACCGGGACGGCTCCAAGGTGGTCGCGCTCAAGGGCAAGAAGGGCGGCTCCAAGTACGTCGAGCTGGGCCGGGAGAAGACCGACAAGATCTTCACCATCCTGGTCGAGTTCGGCGACCAGACCGACAGCCGCTACGGCGGCACCCCCGGCCCGCTGCACAACCAGATCGCCGAGCCGGACCGCTCGGTCGACAACAGCACGGACTGGCTGGCCGACTACAACCAGCAGCACTACCAGGACCTGTACTTCGGTACCGGCAAGGACACCGAGTCGCTGAAGAAGTACTACGAGAAGCAGTCCTCGGGGCGCTACTCGGTGGACGGCGAGGTCACCGACTGGGTCAAGGTCCCCTACAACGAGGCCCGCTACGGCTCCAACGACTGCGACACCTGCGCCTGGAACGCGGTCCAGGACGGCGTCACCGCCTGGGTCGCCGACCAGGAGGCGGCCGGCCGCTCGCTCGCCGAGATCAAGGCGGACCTGTCGGCGTACGACCAGTGGGACCGCTACGACTACGACGGCGACGGCGACTTCAACGAACCCGACGGCTACATCGACCACTTCCAGCTGGTGCACGCCGGCGAGGACGAGTCGGCCGGCGGCGGCGCGCAGGGCGAGGACGCGATCTGGGCGCACCGCTGGTACGCCTTCGGCACCGACGCGGGGGCCACCGGCCCGGCCGACAACAAGCTCGGCGGCACCCAGATCGGTGACACCGGCCTGTGGGTCGGCGACTACACCATCCAGCCGGAGAACGGCGGCCTCGGCGTCTTCGCCCACGAGTACGGCCACGACCTGGGCCTGCCCGACGAGTACGACACCAACGGCGGCGAGAACTCCACCGGTTTCTGGACGCTGATGTCGTCCGGTTCCTGGCTCGGCCGGGGCGAGGACGCCATCGGTGACCTGCCCGGCGACATGAACGCCTGGGACAAGCTCCAGCTCGGCTGGCTCGACTACACCACCGCCGAGGCGGGGAAGAAGTCCAAGCACGAGCTGGGCGTCGCCGAGTACAACACCAAGAACGACCAGGCGCTGGTGGTCAGCCTCCCGGACGAGGAGGTCACCACCGAGGTCTTCCCGCCCGCCGAGGGCGCCACCCAGTGGTGGAGCGGCAGCGGCGACGACCTGAAGAACACCCTCACCCGCAGCGTCGACCTCACCGGCACGTCGTCCGCCGAGCTGACCCTCGACGGCTGGTGGGACATCGAGGCCGACTACGACTACCTGTACACCGAGGCGTCCACCGACGGCGGCGCCACCTGGACGCCGCTGGACGGCACCGCGGACGGCCAGCCGATCCCGCGCGACGCCAGCGACAAGCCGGCCCTCACCGGCTCGGTCGACACGCACCAGCAGCTGGTCTACCCGCTGGACGCGTACGCGGGGCAGCGGATCGACCTCCGCTTCCGCTACCAGACCGACGGCGGCGTGGCGCAGAAGGGCTTCACGGCCGACCGGATCAGCGTCACGGCCGACGGTGCCGCGCTGTTCAGCGACAACGCCGAGACCGCGGACGCCGCCTGGACCGCCACCGGCTTCTCCCGCGTCGGCGCCTCCTTCACCAAGGAGTACGCGCAGTACTACATCGCGGAGAACCGGCAGTACGTCTCCTACGACACGACGCTGAAGACGGGCCCGTACAACTTCGGCTTCGCCACCACCCGTCCGGACTGGGTGGAGCACTTCCCGTACCAGAACGGCCTGTTGATCTGGAAGTGGGACACCTCGCAGGCCGACAACAACACCGGCGACCACCCGGGCACCGGCCTGATCCTCCCCGTCGACGCCCATCCGACGGCCCTCAAGTGGACCGACGGCACCCTGATGCGGAACCGGTTCCAGGCGTACGACTCGCCGTTCAGCACCTACCGCACCGACGCCCTCACCCTGCACAAGGCGGACGTCGCCGTGCGCGTCCCGTCCGCGAAGGGCGTCTCCGTCTTCGACGATCACGCCAGTGACTACTACGACGAGTCGAACCCCACCGGCGGCGTCGAGGTAACTGACACCAACACCAAGATCAAGATCACCAAGGAGGCCCGGGACGGCTCCACGATCGACCTGGAAGTCGGCCCCGCGGTGAAATAATCCGCGTCCTCGCAGGTCAGAGCATGATCGGCGGCGACCCCCTGGCGGGCCGCCGCCGATCCGTGCTTAGGTGCGTCTGTGGCTCTCTTATTGACACCGGACGGCACAGGGAGGTGGACCGCATGGCCGCAGGAGGATTCAGCAAGCTGCCGAACGGCACGGTGGTGGTGGCGCTGAACCTGCCCAGACCCGCCGGTGACGGCCCGGACACGGTCCGCGTCCTGGTCCACGCCCGCAACCGGGCCCGCGCCCTGACCAGACTCCGCAACCTGGGCCTGCGCGCCGTCTACCTGCGCGGCAACGCCGCCCCACCGACCCCGGACGAGATCACCGCCGTACTCCACCACCCGGACGGCCTGCTGTGGCGCACGGACCCGGCGCCCCTGGTGCCGGAGCTGTGGCACCCGATCCGGGCCCTGCTCAAACCGTCGCCAGCCTGAAAACGCCCCGTCCGGGAGCGCACTCAGGGGCGCGGAGCTGTCCCTTTTGTGCGGCTACCGCCGCGTGGGCGCGACCAGCCACAACGGCGCCGCACCCGGCATGCACGCCCAGCCGTAATGGCGCCCGGCCCGGCTACTGCACCACGGGCTTCCCGGACAGCTCCACCCCGGCCCCCCGCATCTCCTCCACCGCCCGCTCAGTGGTCCCGGCGGCCACCCCCGCCGTCAGATCCAGCAGCACCTGCGTACGGAACCCCGCCCGCACCGCGTCCAGCGCGGTCGCCCGCACGCAGTGGTCGGTGGCGATGCCCACCACGTCCACCTCGTCGACGCCCCGCTCCCGCAGCCAGTCCCCGAGCCCGACCCCGTTCTCGTCGGCGCCCTCGAACCCGCTGTACGCCGCCGCGTACGCCCCCTTGCTGAAGACCGCGTCGACCGCGCCGGAGGCGACGGCGGGCGCGAAGTTCGGGTGGAAGCCCACGCCCTCGGTGCCGGCGACGCAGTGCGCCGGCCAGGAGTGCTCGTAGTCCGGGTTGTCGGCGAAGTGACCCCCGGGCGCGATGTGGTGGTCCCGGGTGGCCACCACGTGCCGGTAGCCGGCCGGCGCCTGGCCGATCAGCTCGGTGATGGCGGCGGCCACGTCGGAGCCCCCGGCGACGGCGAGACTGCCTCCCTCACAGAAGTCGTTCTGCACGTCTACGACGATCAAGGCGCGGCGCATGGTCGGTGTCCTTCGGCTGTCGGATCAGCGATGGGTCGGATCAGCAATGACAAGAGCGGGCGGCAGCCCGCCGGAGGTGTCGCAGCGCACGTGCGTTAGCTACCCGAGCCACCGGTCGCGTACTCCGTCGGAAGGACGGGTTCCCCCCGGGACAGCTGGGTCGCGGACAGCGGCAGGGCCGCGCGGGCCGCCGCGTGCCGGTCCCGGGCCACGTCCAGCGGCTCGCGGGCGACCACCTCACCGCCCTTGACCAGCTCGATCAGCAGCTGCCGGTCGGCCAGCGCCGCGGGCACCGGCCCGGTGCCAACCACTTCCGCCTCGGCGTACCCGTGCGAGTCCACCCGGCGCGCGGCCCACTTGCGGCCCCCGACCGAGGTCTTGCCGCCGCTGGACTTCTTCGCCACCGGCACCAGCGGCGCCCCCGGGTCGTCGGATTCGGCGCGGGCCACCAGCTTGTAGACCATGGACGCGGTGGGGTGCCCGGAGCCGGTCACCAGCTGGGTGCCGACCCCGTACGCGTCCACCGGCGCCGCCGCCAGCGAGGCGATGGCGTACTCGTCCAGGTCCGAGGTCACCACGATCCTCGTCCCGGTCGCGCCCAGCTCGTCGAGCTGCTGCCGCACCCGGTGCGCGACCAGCAGCAGGTCCCCGGAGTCGATCCGCACCGCGCCCAGCTCCGGACCGGCCACCTCCACCGCCGTGCGGACCGCCTCGGCGACGTCGTACGTGTCCACCAGCAGCGTCGTGCCCGAGCCGAGCGAGTCGACCTGGGCCCGGAAGGCGTCCCGCTCGTGGTCGTGCAGCAGCGTGAAGGCGTGCGCCGAGGTGCCGACCGTCGGGATGCCGTAGCGGAAGCCCGCGGCCAGGTCGGAGGTGGTGGCGAAGCCGCCGACGTAGGCGGCCCGGGCGGCGGCCACCGCGGCCAGCTCGTGGGTGCGCCGGGCGCCCATCTCGATCAGCGGGCGCGGACCGGCCGCGGACGCCATCCGGGAGGCGGCGGCGGCGATCGCCGAGTCGTGGTTGAGGATGGAAAGGATCACCGTCTCCAGCAGCACGCACTCGGCGAAGCTGCCCTCCACCCGCATGATCGGCGAGCCCGGGAAGTACACCTCGCCCTCCGGGTAGCCCCAGATGTCGCCGCTGAAGCGGTAGTCCGCGAGCCAGGCCAGGGTCGGTTCGTCGACGATGTGCTGGTCCCGCAGGAAGTCGAGCACGCCGGCGTCGAAACGGAAGTTCTCCACCGCGTCCAGGACTCGCCCGGTGCCGGCCACCACGCCGTACCGGCGCCCGTCCGGCAGCCGCCGGGTGAAGACCTCGAACACGCTGTGCCGCCCGGCCGTGCCCGCCGCCAGGGCGGCCCGCAGCATCGTCAGCTCGTACTGGTCCGTGAAGAGCGCCGTCGAGGGAACGTCGACCGGCAGCCCGAGGTCCGCTGTGTTCATGAAAACCGATCGTACCCCCATTTCGTCAGTCTGACGATTTCGAATCCCGGCACCGGCCGGTTTGTGCGACCACCCCCCTGCGGTGGCAGCATGGGTGATGTGACGTCACCCGCTCCCGTAGAGATCGAACGCACCGACCCGGCGGAGGAAGCCTTCGCGGTGCCCGAGCCGGACGTCCCCTGGGTCACGATCGTGCACAACGACCCGGTCAACCTCATGAGCTACGTGACCTACGTCTTCCAGACGTACTTCGGCTACTCCAAGGACAAGGCCACCAAGCTCATGATGGACGTCCACCACAAGGGTCGCGCGGTCGTCTCCAGCGGCAGCCGCGAGGAGATGGAACGTGATGTGCAGGCCATGCACGGTTACGGTCTGTGGGCCACCCTCCAGCAGGACCGGAAGTAGCTGACACGCCTTCATGCCAGGACAATTCGAACCGCTCCCCGGCGGCGGCGCGGCCGTCGCCCTCGACGACGTCGAGATCTCCATCATCCGGTCGCTGGCCGTGCAGCTCCTGGAGCTGATCGGCCCCGGCCCCGGCGCGGACGCCTCCGACGACCCGCTCGCCGACCTCTTCGCCGAGGGCCCCAGCGAACCGCCCGCCGACCCGGTGCTCAAGCGGCTGTTCCCGGACGCCTACATCGACCCGGAGGGCACCCCGCAGGCCGCCGAGGCGGAGGAGCAGCGGGCGCACTCGGCGGAGTTCCGCCGGTTCACCGAGAACGACCTCAGGGCCGGCAAGCGGGAGAACGCGCTGGCGGTGGTCCGCTCGCTGGACGCGCTGGCCTCCGCCGGTACGGGCGGCGCGGTGCTCAAGCTGTCGGCGGAGGAGTCCCGGCAGTGGCTGAGCTGTCTGAACGACCTGCGGCTGGCCATCGGCTCCCGGCTGGACATCGCCGACGAGGACGACACCGACCTGCTCTACCGGCTCCCGGACGAGGACCCGCGCAAGCCGATGGTGATGGCGTACCTGTGGCTGGGCGGGCTCCAGGAGACGCTGGTCGGCACGCTGCTGCCCTGAACCCGCGGGCCGGCCCGGCCGGCCCCGTACACCTGTTCGCTCAGCGGAGCCTCAACTCCGGATAACGATCGCGTCACCATGGCGCTCCGCTGTGCACCTTTCGACGGTCTCTTATCCACCTTTGTCCGTGAAGCGCGCCACAACGCGCCCCTGTGTTCCCAGCCGCAACCGTGGTAAATCTTCACGACCGCCCGGCCGACACCACCCGAATGTCGGCCGGGGGCGCCACCGAGCCGGCGGACCGCCGGCCAGGCACGAGCGGGACGCGAGGCCCGCTCAGCTCCAGTATCCGGGGGGATCGAGATCCGGTCCGCGGCCGACGAGAGGCCCGGGTCGGCATGGAGAAAGGCGCACCACACATGACATCGGCGCAGGTCGGCAAGGACCAGGCCCCCGAGGCCCCCGAGGAGGGCTATCAGCGCGGGCTCGGCAGCCGCCAGGTCCAGATGATCGCGATCGGCGGCGCCATCGGCGTCGGCCTCTTCCTGGGCGCCGGGGCGAACATCGCCAAGGCGGGCCCCAGCCTCATCCTGATGTACGCCCTCGCGGGCCTGATCATCTTCTTCATCATGCGGGCCCTGGGCGAACTGCTGCTCTACCGCCCCGTCTCGGGCTCGTTCGCCGAGTACTCGCGCGAATTCCTCGGCCCGTTCTTCGGCTACTTCACCGGCTGGACGTACTGGCTGATGTGGGTGGTCACCGGCATGGCGGAGCTGACCGCCGCCGCCATCTACATCAACTACTGGTTCCCGGACATCCCGCAGTGGGTGACCGCGCTGGTCTTCCTGATCGTGCTGTTCGTCGCCAACCTGATCTCGGTCAAGCTGTTCGGCGAGATCGAGTTCTGGTTCTCGATGGTGAAGGTCACCGCCATCATCGGCATGATCGTCATCGGGCTCGGCGTGCTCACCTTCGGCTTCAGCCAGGCCGGCGACACCGCCGCGGTCGCCAACCTGTGGGAGTTCGACGGCTTCTTCCCCAAGGGCGTCGGCTCCTCGCTGATGACGCTCCAGGGCGTGATGTTCGCCTACCTCGCCGTCGAACTGGTCGGCGTCACCGCCGGCGAGTCGGAGAACCCGGAGAAGACCCTCCCCAAGGCGATCAACACCCTGCCCTGGCGGATCGCCCTGTTCTACGTCGGCGCCCTCACCGTCATCCTCAGCGTGGTGAAGTGGACCGAGTTCGCGCCCGGCGTCTCCCCGTTCGTCGCCGCGTTCGCGAAGATCGGCATCCCGGCCGGCGCCGCCATCGTCAACTTCGTCGTGCTCACCGCCGCCCTGTCCTCCTGCAACTCCGGCATGTACTCCACCGGCCGGATGCTGCGCACCCTCGCGGACAACGGCGAGGCGCCCGGCTTCTTCAGCCGCCTCTCGGCGACGAAGACCCCCGCCCTCGGCATCACCGTCTCGGTGGTCTTCATGGGCATCGGCGTGGTGCTGAACTACGTCGTCCCGGAGAAGGCGTTCGGCTACGTCACCTCGGTGGCCACCGCCGCCGGCATCTGGACCTGGCTGATGATCCTGGTCAGCCACGTCAGGTACCGCCGCGAGGTGGTCGCCGGCCGGCTGCCCGCCTCCTCCTTCCCGGCCCCCGGCGGCTCGGTCTGCTCCTACCTCGCGATCGCCTTCCTGCTCTTCGTCACCGGCCTGATCGCCTACGACGCCGACGCCCGGGTCTGCCTGTACGTGATGGCCGGCTGGGCCGTCGCCCTCGGCATCGGCTGGGCGGTGCTCAAGAGCCGCAGCCCGCAGGTCACCCGGCTCGGCGGCGGGTCGGACGACGAGCTGGGCGGCGAGCCCGAGTTCGAGAAGGTCGGCTGACCCGACGACCACCGCTGTCCGCGATGTGGGCCCCGCCGTACCACCCACCGGTACGGCGGGGCCCCTCTGCTTATCCTGCTTCCCATGCTGACCATCACCCAGGCCCTGCACGACCAGATCGTCGCCCACGCCCGCGAGGACCACCCCGACGAGGCGTGCGGAGTGATCGCCGGCCCCGTGGGCGAAGGCCGCCCCGAGCGGTTCATCCCCATGCTGAACGCCGCGCGCTCACCGACGTTCTACGAATTCGACTCCCAGGACCTGCTCAAGCTCTACCGCGAGATGGACGACCGCGACGAGGAACCGGTGGTCATCTACCACTCCCACACGGCCACCGAGGCGTACCCGTCCCGCACCGACATCTCCTACGCGGGCGAGCCCGGCGCCCACTACGTCCTGGTCTCCACCGCCGACACCGACGGCGGCGGCGACTTCCAGTTCCGCTCGTTCCGCATCGTGGAGGGCGAGGTCACCGAGGAAGAGGTACGGGTGGTCTCGCACTACGGATGAACATCGTCCGAAGGCTGAGATCACATTCCAGGTACCGGACCGGGAATCGATACGATGACCGCATGGTTTCCCACGACGTGAGCACGAAGACGCCGGGCGCACTGCTCGTGGCGCGGCTGCACGTCGACCTGTGCAGGCTCGCCAGCGCCATCTGTTGACCCCCACCCCGCCGCCGTACGGCCATGAGCCGCGGCGTGCTCCCCCGGGGCCGACAGCCCGGGCGGGGCCACCGGCGCGCCCGTGTACCAACCCACGACACTTCCGACAGGAGCCCTGAGCCATGGCCATCGAGGTCCGCATCCCCACCATCCTCCGCACCTACACCGACGGTCAGAAGGCGGTGGAAGGCACCGGGGAGACCCTCGCCGACCTGTTCGCCGACCTCGACACCCGGCACCAGGGCATCCAGGCCCGGATCGTGGACGACGGCAAGCTGCGCCGCTTCGTCAACGTCTACCTCAACGACGAGGACGTCCGCTTCCTCGACGGCATCAGCACCAAGCTCACCGACGGCGACAACGTCACGATCCTGCCGGCCGTCGCCGGCGGTATGGCCTGATACCCATGCGCTACGACTCCCCGCTGGCCGCGGTGGGCAACACCCCCCTGGTGCGCCTGCCGCGGCTGTCGCCCTCCGCCGACGTCTCGATCTGGGCCAAGCTGGAGGACCGCAACCCCACCGGCTCGGTCAAGGACCGCCCCGCCCTGCACATGATCGAGCAGGCCGAGAAGGCCGGCCGGCTCACCCCCGGCTGCACCATCCTGGAGCCGACCAGCGGCAACACCGGCATCTCGCTCGCCATGGCGGCCAAGCTCAAGGGCTACCGGATGGTCTGCGTGATGCCCGAGAACACCTCGCAGGAACGCCGCGACCTGCTCGCCATGTGGGGCGCCGAGATCATCTCCTCGCCGGCCGCGGGCGGCTCCAACACCGCCGTCCGGGTCGCCAAGGAACAGGCCGCCGAGCACCCCGACTGGGTCATGCTCTACCAGTACGGCAACCCCGACAACGCCGGCGCCCACTACGCCACCACCGGCCCGGAGATCCTCGCCGACCTCCCCACCATCACCCACTTCGTGGCCGGCCTCGGCACCACCGGCACCCTGATGGGCGTCGGCCGCTACCTGCGCGAGCACAAGCCCGACGTCAAGATCGTCGCCGCCGAACCGCGCTACGACGACCTGGTCTACGGCCTGCGCAACCTCGACGAGGGCTTCGTCCCCGAGCTGTACGACGCCTCGGTCCTCACCACCCGCTTCTCGGTCGGCTCCGCCGACGCCGTCACCCGCACCCGCGAACTCCTCGCCCAGGAGGGCATCTTCGCGGGCGTCTCCACCGGCGCCGCCCTGCACGCCGCGATCGGCGTCGCCACCAAGGCGCACAAGGCCGGCCAGAGCGCGGACGTCGCCTTCGTCGTCGCCGACGGCGGCTGGAAGTACCTCTCCACCGGCGTCTACACCGCGTCCACCACCGAGGCGGCCATCGAAACCCTGCACGGCCAGCTCTGGGCGTAGCCCTACCGCGTCAGGTGACGGACCTGGTCCCACAGGACCGGGTCCACCACCCCCACCCGCCGCCGGAAGTCCCCCACCCGCACCTTCCGCAACTCGTCCGTCTCCAGGAAACTCGCCCGCCCCCGCGCGTCCCCCACCGCCCCCGGCGGCAGCGCGATCACCCCGCCGTGCCCCTCCCGCCGCCGCGTCGTGATCTTCGCGACCACCGCGCGCCGCCCGCGCACCTTCAGCACCAGACACGGCCGGTCCTTCCCGCCCCGGCGCTCCTCGAACGGCACGTTCGCCCACCAGATCTCCGCCGGCCGCGGCCGGGCCCCCGCTCGGTCCGGCCGGCGCCCCCGCCCCCACCCGTCGACGAGCGCCGCCACGAACCCGAGCACGGCCAACGCCGCGATCGCCAGCCACCAGGACGCATTCATACCGGCCGACGTTACCGGCGCACACGGCATATGCACGCCCCCTGGTCGGCCCTATCCGCCCCGCTTCCAGCCGAACCGGTGACACCACAGGTGAGTTCGCCCACAACGCCCCCTGGCGGAGGAGCGACCGCCGGTTTCGCGCCTTACGCTCGGTGAACCGCACGACCCCCGTCTCTCCACACCCGCCAGCGGAGGTTTCTGCTCCATGAAGCTCACCGTCGTCGGCTGCTCGGGGTCGTTCCCGTCCGCGGAATCGGCCTGCTCGAGCTACCTCGTCGAGGCCGACGGCTTCCGGCTGCTCCTCGACATGGGCAACGGCGCCCTCGGCGAGCTGCAGCGCCACTGCGGTCTCTACGACCTCGACGCGATCTTCCTCAGCCACCTGCACGCCGACCACTGCATCGACATGTGCGCCTACTTCGTGGCCCGCTACTACCGGTTCGACGGCGGCCGCTGCGCCCCGCTGCCCGTCTACGGACCCGAGGGCACCGAGCACCGGCTCACCACCGCCTACGCCGACACCCCCTCCGCCTCCTCGATGAGCGAGGTCTTCGACTTCCACACGGTCAAGCCGGGCAGCTTCGACATCGGCCCCTTCACCGTGCACACCGACCGCGTCGCCCACCCCGTGGAGGCGTACGCCATCCGCGTCGAACACGCCGGCCGGTCGCTCACGTACTCCGGCGACACGGGCGTCACCCCGGTCCTCGACGAACTCGCCCGGGACACCGACCTGTTCCTCTGCGAAGCCGCCTTCACACACGGCAAGGAAAACATCCCCGACCTCCACCTCAACGGCCGCCAGGCCGGCGAGAGCGCCGCCCACGCCGGCGCCCGCCGCCTGGTCCTCACCCACATCCCGCCGTGGACCGACCCCCGCCTCAACCTGGCCGACGCCCGCGCCGTCTACGGCGGCCCGTCGGAGGTGGCGGTACCGGGGGCGACGTACGAGATCTGACGCCGTCCGACGCGCGAAGGCCCGGCCCCCGCAGGACGGGCCTCAGGGGTGGGCGCGGACAATGAGGGTCCCGATGTGGCCTTCCTCCGTTTCAGGCGCATGTTCGAAGCAGTTGTCGCCGGGGCCGAGCGCACGGTCTGAAAGGGAAGGGAGCAGCGTGATCGAGGCGGAGTTGAAGGCGCGGGTGCACACGCCGGAAGCGGTGCTGCGACGGCTCGAAGAAAGGGCGACCGCGCGGGTCGAGGTGTATCAGGACACGTACTACGACCGGCCGGACCGCTCGCTCGACAAGGCGGACCAGGAACTGCGCATCCGCACGGTGCACGGCGCGGACAGCACCCGCACGCTGCTGACGTACAAGGGCGCGGCGGTCGATGAGGCATCCGGATCCAAGCCGGAGTGCGAGACGCGCGTTGCCGACGCGGAAGCCGTGCACGCGATCCTGCGAGGGCTCGGCCACGTGCCCGTCATCGCGTTCGAGAAGCGGTGCCGGAACTACGACTTCGAGGCGCACGGCCGTCGGATGCTCGCCACTCTGGTCCGGGTTCCGGAGCTCGACGGAACGTTCCTGGAGATCGAGACCATCGTCGACGAGGATGATGTGGCCGCCGCCCTGGACGATGTCCGCGCGGTCTTCGCCGACCTCGGGATCGGTCCTGACGACCTGACACGAGAGACATACACGGGAGCCGTCAGGGCGCGGCGCGGCTGACCCGTCCGGAAAAACGGCGTGCGCGCACCCGCCCCGCACGACGGCGTCGGCTTCCAAGACCCGACCGGGCCCTGAAAGCCGACGCCGTACGCCCCCCCGAAGTGCCGCCTACGCCTTGGTGAGGTCCTCGACCTCTTCCTCGGGCTCGCGGCCCGGGGTCTTCAGGTCGAACTTGATGATGGCGAAGCGGAACGTCACGTAGTAGATCGCCGCGAAGACCAGACCGATCGGGATGATCAGCCACGGTTTGGTCGCCAGATGCCAGTTGAGCGCGTAGTCGATGGCACCGGCCGAGAAGTTGAAGCCGGTGTGCACCCCAAGGCCCCACGTCACCGCCATCGACACGGCGGTGAGCACCGCGTGCAGCACGTAGAGGACCGGAGCGATGAACATGAACGAGAACTCGATCGGCTCGGTCACGCCGGTCACGAACGAGGTCGCCGCGAGCGAGATCATCATGCCCATCACGGCCTTGCGGCGCTCCGGGCGGGCACAGTGCGCCATGGCGATGGCGGCGGCCGGCAGACCGAACATCATGATCGGGAAGAAGCCCGACTGGAAGATGCCGGCGGACGGGTCACCGGCCAGGAAGCGGGTGATGTCGCCGTGCACGATCTCGCCCGAGGCGTCCTTGAAGTCACCGAGCTGGAACCAGGCCACCGTGTTCACGAACTGGTGCATGCCGATCGGGATCAGCCCGCGGTTGACCGCGCCGAACAGCGCCGCGCCGCCCGCGCCCAGACCCGTCATCCACTCACCGAAGCTGGATATCGCGTCGCCGATCGGCTCCCAGACCAGGCCGAAGAACACACCCATCACGATGCCGACGAACGCCATGATGATCGGCACCAGGCGGCGGCCGTTGAAGAAGCCGAGCCAGTCCACCAGCTTCTTGCGGTGATAGCGCTGCCACAGCACGGCGGCGAGCAGACCCATGATGATGCCGCCGAGGACACCGGGGTCGTTGTATGTCGCGGCGGTGTCCGCGCCCTTCTTGACCACCGCCTCGGTGACCGGGAACGCCTGGAGCACCTTGCTGTAGACGAGGAAGCCGACCACCGCGGCCAGCGCGGTCGAGCCGTCCGACTTCTTTGCGAAACCGATCGCCACGCTATGCAGAACAGCAGCGGCAGCGAGCCGGTCAACGCACCACCCGCGTTGTTGAAGACGGCGGCGACCTTGTCCCAGCCCAGACCGTCCTTGCCGAAGATGTCGTTCTGTCCGAGCCGGACCATGATGCCCGCCGCCGGCAGTACGGCGATCGGAAGCTGAAGGCTGCGGCCGACCTTCTGCAGGCCCTGGAACAGGCCCGATCCCCGCTTCTTCGCGGGGGCCGCCGAAGCGGTGGCGGTGCTCATGCTACGTTCCTCCATGAGGGGGTGGTCTACACCACTCAGTGGTGTAGACCTGTTGTAGCACGATGAAGGCAGCGTAAGGAACCCACGATTCCGCTTCGTGACGCCCGCCGCCCCGCCTACCCCTTCGTGACGTCCTCCACCTCCTCCGCCGGCTCCCGGCCCGGCGTCTTCAGGTCGAACTTCGTGATCGCGAACCGGAACACCACGTAGTACACGACGGCGAAACCCAGCCCGATCGGAATGATCAGCCACGGCCTGGTCGCCAGGTTCCAGTTGATGACGTAGTCGATCAGACCCGCCGAGAAACTGAACCCGTCCTTCACCCCCAGCGCCCACGTCACCGCCATCGACACCCCCGTCAGCACCGCGTGCACCGCGTACAGCACCGGCGCGATGAACAGGAACGAGTACTCCAGCGGCTCGGTGATCCCGGTCACGAACGACGTCAGCCCCACCGACAGCATCAGCCCGCCCACCTCCTTGCGCCGGTGCGGCTTCGCGCAGTGCGCGATGGCGAGCGCGGCGGCCGGCAGCGCGAACATCATGATCGGGAAGAACCCGGTCGTGAACTGCCCCGCGTCCGGATCACCGGCCAGGAACATGTTGATGTCCCCGTGCACCACCGTCCCGTCCGGCTTCGTGTACGTCCCGAACTGGAACCACATCGGCACGTTCAGGAACTGATGCAGCCCGATCACCAGCAACGCCCGGTTCGCCAGCCCGAACACCCCCGCGCCCCACGCCCCGATACTGGTCAGCCAGTCACTGAAACTCTCCAGCGCGCCCCCGATCGGCGGCCACACCCACAGACACAGCGCCGCGAACACGATCGACACGAACGCCATGATGATCGGCACCAGCCGCCGCCCGTTGAAGAACCCCAGCCAGTCCACCAGCCGCGTCCGGTGGAACCGCTGCCAGAAATACGCCGCCAGCAGCCCCACCACGATCCCGCCGAACACCCCCGGATTCTGGTACGTGAACGCCGTGACGGTCCCCGACCCGTCCGTCAGCCGGCACCCCACCTGCGCGACCGCCTCCGACCCCTCCGGACAGTCCTGCGGAAACTGCCGCAGCACATTGAAGTAGACGAGAAACCCCGCCACCGCCGCCAGCGCCGTCGACCCGTCCGCCTTCCGCGCCATCCCGATGGCCACACCCACACAGAACAGCAGCGGCAGCCCCAGCGAACCGTCCAGCAGCGCACCCCCCGCCCCCACCATCACCTTGGAGACGTTCGTCCACCCCAGCCCCTCGTCCCCGAACACATCCGGCTGCCCCAGCCGGTTGAGAATGCCCGCCGCCGGCAGCACCGCGATCGGCAACTGAAGACTGCGCCCCATCTTCTGCAAGCCTTGGAACAGCGAGTTCCAGCGGTCGCGTACGGGACTGACCGCGGCGTCGGCACTCATCCGGCCCCGCCCTCCTTGGCTGTACGGTGGTGTAGACCAGTCGGCGAACGGTTCGCTTCCGCTGTCGTGACGCCATCATTCGGTACGCACCGCGTGAACGCTCGCGAAGATGGGCCGACTGTGGGTTACTGCGAAAAAGCGGTTCGGATCAGGGAGAAGGAACATGGCCACCAAGGCTGAGAAGATCGTCGCCGGGCTCGGCGGCATCGACAACATCGACGAGATCGAAGGCTGCATCACCCGCCTGCGCACCGAGGTCCACGACCCCTCCCTCGTCGACGAAGCCGCCCTCAAGGCCGCCGGCGCCCACGGCGTCGTCAAGATGGGCAGCGCCATCCAGGTCGTCATCGGCACCGACGCGGACCCGATCGCGGCCGACATCGAAGACATGATGTAACCACCGCAGCACTCACGCAGGGGGTCCCTTCCCGCCCCGGGAGGGACCCCCTTCCCGTGGCACTAGGCTCGTCCGCATGTCACGCATCGACGGCCGCACGCCCGATCAGCTCCGCCCGGTCACCATCGAACGCGGCTGGAGCAAGCACGCCGAGGGCTCCGTCCTCGTCTCCTTCGGCGACACCAGAGTCCTCTGCACCGCCTCCGTCACCGAAGGCGTCCCGCGCTGGCGCAAGGGCAGCGGCGAGGGGTGGGTCACCGCCGAGTACGCCATGCTGCCCCGCGCCACCAACACCCGCGGCGACCGCGAGTCCGTCAAGGGCCGCATCGGCGGCCGCACCCACGAGATCAGCCGCCTCATCGGCCGCTCGCTGCGCGCCGTCATCGACTTCAAGGCCCTCGGCGAGACCACCATCGTCCTGGACTGCGACGTCCTCCAGGCCGACGGCGGCACCCGCACCGCCGCCATCACCGGCGCCTACGTCGCGCTCGCCGACGCCATCACCTGGGGCCAGGCCAACAAGCTGATCCGCCCCAGCCGCAAGCCGCTCACCGGCACCGTCTCCGCCGTCTCCGTCGGCATCGTCGCCGGCACCCCCATGCTCGACCTGCGCTACGAGGAAGACGTCCGCGCCGACACCGACATGAACGTCGTCTGCACCGGCGACGGCCGCTTCGTCGAGGTCCAGGGCACCGCCGAGGCCGAGCCGTTCGCCCGCGACGAGCTCAACACCCTCCTCGACCTCGGCACCGCCGGCTGCGCCGAGCTGACCGGCCTCCAGCGCAAGGCCCTCGAAGCCACCCTGGAAAGGTAAAGCCCGGGGAAAGAACAGCGGCCTGGGCACGCAACTGGACCGCCCGCCCCCGCGTCACTAGAGGTACGGGCGTACGGCCTCGCCGCCGTACGCCCGGCGCAGCAGCACCGCACAGGGGGGCCGGACGGCCCTGTCCGTAGGGAAGGACCGTACGCATGGCCACGACCCGCCGACGCCGAAGTCGTCGCACCGCCCTCGCCGCAGCCGCCGTGGCCGCCGTCGCGCTGACCGGTGGCCTGACCACCGGCTGCGACGCCGTCGACAAGGCACTGGACTGCGTCCAGACCGCCGACGCCATCGCCGACAGCGTCACCGCGCTCCAGCAGGCCGTCGAGGCCGCGTCGAACGACCCGACGCAACTGGAGGAGTCGCTGACCACCATCGACAAGAACCTCGACAAGATCGGCGACAAGACCGACAACGCCGACGTCAACAAGGCGGTCGACGACCTCGGCACGGCTGTCGAGAACGTCCGCACCTCGGTGGAGAACGGCGACGCGACGCCCGACATCAGCCCGGTCACCGACGCGGCCGGCGAACTGACGAAGGTCTGCACGCCGTAACCCGGGTGGGGACGAGGGCGGGGCACCGGAATACTGGTCCGCATGACCCGCCTGATCCTCGCCACCCGCAATGCCGGAAAGATCACCGAACTCCGCGCGATCCTGTCGGACGCCGGCCTGCCCCACGAACTGGTCGGCACCGACGCGTACCCCGAGATCCCCGACGTCAAGGAAACCGGCGTCACCTTCGCGGAGAACGCCCTCCTCAAGGCGCACGCCCTCGCCCAGGCCACCGGCCTGCCCGCCGTCGCCGACGACTCCGGCCTGTGCGTCGACGTCATGAACGGCTCACCCGGCATCTTCTCGGCCCGCTGGGCCGGCCGGCACGGCGACGACAAGGCCAACCTGGACCTGCTCCTCGCCCAGCTCTCCGACATCGCGGACGAACACCGCGGCGCGTACTTCGCCTGCGCGGCGGCACTCGCTCTTCCCGACGGCACGGAACGGGTGGTCGAGGGCAAGCTGATGGGCACCCTCCGCCACACCCCCGCCGGCCTCGGCGGCTTCGGCTACGACCCGATCCTCCAGCCGGAGGGCGAGAGGCGCACCTGCGCGGAGCTGACCGCCACCGAGAAAAACGCCATCAGCCACCGGGGCAAGGCGTTCCGGGGGTTGGTGCCGGTGGTGCGGGAGTTGTTGGGCTGACGTATGCCGGAGGGGCCGCCCTACGGACGGCCCCTCCATAAGTGCGGCCGGTGGGACTCGAACCCACACGGGCTTTCGCCCATTGCGATCTAAACGCAACTCGGCTGCCAGTTACGACACGGCCGCTCGCAACGATCGTCACACTCAACCGGCGGCGTTCAGTCTACGGGCAGTACGGCGCCCCGGCGAGGGCGCTTTTCTTCTGCCGACACCAGGTCTCCGTCAAGGCATGACAGTTGGGGCAGAGATAACGCAGGTTCTCGCGGCGATTGTCGCGCCAGTCGCCGTTGACGTGGTCGATCTGCAAGGTGATGTGCCGTCCCTGCCACTCGCCGGTGCTGCCGCAGGTCTGGCATGCGTACGGCACACCGATTTCGGTCAGCGCCCGGTGAAGCTGTGTTCTGTTTGTCCGTCCGGCGCTGCGCGGCAGAACGACGAGCACGCGGTGGGCGACAGGATCGGGTGCGGCGCGTTCCGGCTGTGCCCACGACCTCCGTCTGAAGTGGCTCGTATCAAGACCGAGCCGGGCGGCTGCTCGTCGGACGCGCCGGTGGTTGGTGGCGTTGACGTCCAGACCGAGCCGGCGCATGACATCTGCATAACTCGACGAGTGTTCCACGGCGTCCCGCAACGCACCCTCGGGAACAGTGACGCGCCGGTGGGAGAAGTGCCCTGTGTCGATGCCGTGGTCGCGCAACATGCGCCGCAGAGTCGTCCGGGAGCGACTGTCGTCCGGTACGCCCAGGGAACGGGCCATACCACGGATGCTCGTCGCGGTCGCTGCGGCGGTGCTCAGTTCCTCCGGCGTGAAAGGCAGGTCCGGTTCGGGCTGCTTCAGCCCCGGGAAGTGGCTCACGTCGATTCCTGCCGCGCTGATCCGGCGGCGAATGTGGGAAAGCGTTCCGGTGGCCGGAGTGGCTCCCAGCTTCAACGCCACTTCGCGCAGCGAGGACGAGGTGACAGCAGCTTCCGCAATGGCGGCGTCCGGATACTTGCGCCACGGGCTGCGCTTGACGAAGTGGCTGGTGCTCAGTCCGTAAACAGCGACCTTCTCCTGCAGCACCCGGCGTTGACCTCCGCTGACCCGGAGTCCCAGCCGCCGCATCAGGTCCGTCCAGTTGCGTGCTTCCGCGACGGCCTCCGTAAGCCGCTCCCGCGTATACGCGCTGCTCCCCATCAAACCGTCCCCTCCGCTCCCCGGCCGCCCGTTCGCAGCCTCGTACGGAGTAACGGACCGGTTATCGGACAGTCACGCGCGATAAGCGGAAGGGGCTCCACCGGTCGTCCCGGCAGAGCCCCGCGCGGTGGTGTCTCAGATGCCCAGGTCCTTGATGATCTTGGCTACGTGGCCCGTCGCGCGGACGTTGTAGAGGGCCTTCTCCACCTTGCCGTCCTCGTCCACCACGATCGTGGAGCGGATGACGCCCATATAGGTCTTGCCGTAGTTCTTCTTCTCGCCGAACGCGCCGTACGCGTCCAGGACCGACTTGTCGGGGTCGGCGAGGAGGGTGACCTTCAGGGACTCCGTGTCGCGGAACTTGGCCAGCTTCGCGGGCTGGTCGGGGGAGATGCCGAGCACGTCGTAGCCGGCGCCGGCCAGCAGGTCGAGGTTGTCGGTGAAGTCGCACGCCTGCTTGGTGCAGCCGGGGGTAAGAGCCGCGGGGTAGAAGTAGACGATGACCTTGCGGCCCCTGTGGTCGGCCAGGGACACCTCGTTGCCGTCGGCGTCCGGGAGGGTGAAGGCGGGGGCCACGTCCCCGGGCTGCAGTCGCTCGCTCATCGGGCAAGAGTAACCGGGGGTCCTGACCGTGCGGCGCGGCGCAGAGCTGACAGACTGTCCGGAACAGGAACAGCAGAGCACAGCACAGGATCGCTTCACATCGGAGGCCGTACGGTGGCGGACACGTCGGACACGAGAACCCCGGCGCAGATCGAGGCGGACATCAAGCGCCGCCGCGAGGTGCTGGCCGAGACGCTCGACGAGATCGGGGTGCGGGTGCATCCGAAAACGATCATGGGTGATGCGAAGGCCAAGGCCGCGGCGGAGGTCGATCGCACGCTCGGGCGGGCGTACGTCCAGGTCAACCGGGCTGTGAGTGAGGTCAGGGGGCAGTTCGTCGACGAACAGGGCGCGCCCAGGCTGGAGCGGGTCGTGCCGGTCGCGCTGGTGGTCGTCGGGGTGGTGGGGCTGCTCGCCTTCGGTACCCGGCGGCGTCGGCGCTGAGCCGGAGCAGGTAGGTTCGGGGCCGTGAGCGCCAAGAGAAACGACCACAGCACCCAGGACGACAAGCTGCCCATCCGCATGCTGCACGACCGCGTACTCGTGCGGCAGGACGTCGGCGAGGGCGAGCGGCGTTCCGGGGGCGGCATCCTGATCCCCGCCACGGCGGCCGTGGGCAAGCGGCTGGCCTGGGCCGAGGTGGTCGCCGTCGGGCAGAACGTGCGGACGGTGGAGCCGGGGGACCGGGTCCTGTTCGACCCGGAGGACCGGGCCGAGGTCGAGGTGCGGGGTGTGGGGTACGTGCTGATGCGCGAGCGCGATCTGCACGCCGTGGCGGCGGACCGGTTCGAGGGGTCGGAGGACTCCACCGGTCTGTATCTCTGAGGATCTGCCGGTAAGGGCCAAGGGGCTGGTGACCGTTGTCACCGGCCCCTTCGCGTTGCCCTTTGCTAGCGTGGAAGGACCCCGACGAGACGCGCCGTACCGGGTCACGCAAAGACGACGCACCACCGTTCAGTTCGCTTCACGGAGGTGCCGTCATGGCCTGGGTTCTGCTGATCGTCGCCGGTCTGCTGGAGGTCGGCTGGTCGATCGGGATGAAGTACAGCGAGGGGTTCACCCGGCTGGTGCCGTCCCTGTTCACCGGCGCCGGGATCGTCGCCAGCATGCTGCTGCTGTCGTACGCGGCGCGGTCGTTGCCGATCGGTACCGCCTACGGGGTGTGGGTCGGGATCGGGGCCGCCGGTGCGGCGGTGCTCGGCATGGTGGTGCTGGGGGAGCCGGTGACCGCCGCCCGGATCTTCTTCGTCTGTCTGCTGCTGGTGGCCGTGGTCGGGCTGAAGGCGACCTCCGGGCACTGAGTCACTCGCTGCCGGTGGGGTCGGGGAACGGCCAGGACGGGTTGTCGCCGCCGATCCCGCCGCTCGCGTCGTCGCCCGGTCCGTCGTCGCCGGGCGGCGCGTCGTCCCCGCCGGTCCCGGTGTCGCCGCCGTCCCCGGTGCCGCTGTCGCCGCCGGGGCCGGTCTGCTCGTCGCCGCCGGTCGCGTCGTCGCCGGGGGTGCCGGTGTCGCCGGTGCCGGGCGGGGTGACGCCGCCGGTGCTGCCGGGGGTGGCGGGGGTGTCCGGGGTCTCGCTGTCGTCGGCGCTGGGGGAGCCGGTGCCGGTGGAGCTGGCCGAGGGGTCGGTGGAGGACGGGGCCTCGGTCTCGGAGGCGCCGCGCTGGAGGCGCAGGTCGAAGCTGCCGACCGGTTCGCCGTTCAGCGCCTGGCGGGTGTACTGGCCCCAGATCTCCGCGGGCGCCCCGCCGCCGTTGATGCGGGCCAGGCCGGTGGCGCCGTAGAGCGGCATGTGGGCGGCGGTCTGCGGGTCCTGGCCCATGACGGCGACCACGGTGGCCAGTTCGGGGGTGTAGCCGGCGAACCAGGCGGCGGTGTCCTCCTCAGCGGTGCCGGTCTTGCCGGCGGCGGGGCGGCCGGCGGTCTGCGCGGCGGTGGCGGTGCCTTTCTGGACCACACCGCGCAGCACGGCGGTGGTGGTGTCGGCGGCCTGCCGGCTGATGGCCTGGTGTTCTTCGCGTTCGGGCAGTTCCACCCGCTGGTCGCCGTCCTTCACGACCTTGTCGACCAGGGTGTACGTGCCGTGCTCGCCGTGGTTGGCGAGGGTGGCGTACGCCTCGGCCATGTCCAGGACGCTGGCCTGGGCGACGCCGAGCGCGATGGAGGGGCTCTCCACCAGGTCGGGGGTGTCGGCCGGCAGGCCGAGGTCGACGGCGGTCTCCTTGACCTTGTCGGCGCCGACGTCGACGGCCATCTGCGCGTACACCGCGTTGACGGACTTGTCGGTGGCCTCGCGGACGGTGATGTCGCCGTAGTCGGTCTGGTCCTCGTTCTCGGGGGCGTAGTGGCCGCCGGACCAGCCCTGGACGGGGCGCTTGTTGGTGCCGTCGTAGGTGGTGTTGGGGGTGATGCGGCGGCCCTCCTGGGTGAGGGAGCCGTTCTCGACGGCGGCGGCGAGGACGAACGGCTTGAAGGTGGAGCCGACCTGGAAGTCGCGGCGGGTGGCGCTGGGGGTGTACTGCTTGACGTAGTCGATGCCGTTGTACATCGCGACGACCTTGCCGGTCCGCGGGTCGACGGAGGCGCCGCCGGCCCGGACGTAGGTGTCGACCTTGCGGTTCTTCTTGTCCAGCTGGGACATCAGTTTGTCGTCGACGGCTTCGACGAAGGCGTCCTGCTTGTCCTTTTCCAGGGTGGTGGTGATGCGGTAGCCGCCCCGGTCGAGGTCCTCCTCGGCGACGACGTCGTGCTGGATGAGGTAGTCCTTGACGATGTTGACGACATAGCCGCGCTGGCCGGACATGCCGGTGGAGGTGGTGGTCTCCTTCGGCATCGGGAAGGTGGCCTTCGCCCGCTCGGCGGCGGTCAGCCAGCCCTGGTCGGCCATGCCGTCCAGGACGTAGTTCCAGCGGGCGGTCGCGGCGCCCTTGTTCTCGGGGTGGGCGACGACGTCGTACTCGCTGGGGGCGTTGAGCAGTGAGGCGAGGTAGGCGCCCTGGGCGGCGGTGAGGTCGGTGGCGTCGATGCCGTAGTACGCCTGGGCGGCGGCCTGGATGCCGTAGGCGCCGCGGCCGAAGAAGCTGGTGTTGAGGTAGCCCTCGAGGATCTCGCTCTTGCTCTTCTCCCGGTCGAGCTTGATCGAGATGAAGAACTCCTTGGCCTTGCGGGTGAGGGTCTGCTCCTGGGCCAGGTAGTAGTTCTTGACGTACTGCTGGGTGATGGTGGAGCCGGACTGCTTGCCCTTGCCGGTGGCGGTGTTCCAGCCGGCCCGGATCATGGCCTGCGGGTCGATCGCGGACTCGGTGTAGAAGTCGCGGTCCTCGGCGGCGAGGACGGCGTGCTGGGCGTCCTCGGAGATGCCGGAGAGGCCGACGTTCTCCCGGTTGACCTTGCCGTCGCGGGCCAGCACGGTGCCGTCGGCGTACAGGTAGACGTTGCTCTGCTTGAGCGCCAGGGCGTTGGCGGAGGGGATCTTGACCAGGGAGTAGCCGAGGAAGAAGCCGCCGACCAGCAGGACGGCGACGACCAGTACGGTGCCGAGCGTCGTGCGCCAGGTGGGGATCAGGCGGCGCCGGCCGGTGCGCCTGGGCCGGCCGCCCTCGGGTTCGGGTCGGCGGGCCCAGCCCGGGGCGGCCGGCTGGTTCGGCTGCGGCTCTTCGCTCATGGTGTGCGTGCGACTCCTGTGGGTGGTGCTCCTGGGAAGAAGACTGTCCCATCCGGAGATCGGTTCCCACCGCAGCGGCCCCCGGAAAACCCGTGGCATGCCTCCTTCGGCCGGTACTAGGCTCCTGCGCTTCGGTGTCCGGCGGCGGGAGGAGGGGTGGGTGTGGGCTCGGGCCGGTTGTACGTCGCCGTTGCCGCGGGCGGGTTCCGGCGGTACGCCACGTACCGGGTGGCCACGGTGGCCGGGGTGTTCACCAACACGGTGTTCGGGCTGATCCTGGTCTACACGTATCTGGCGCTGTGGGACGAGCGGCCGTCGCTGGGCGGTTACGACCAGGGGCAGGCCGTCTCCTATGTGTGGATCGGGCAGGCGCTGCTCGCGGCGCTGGCGATCGGCGGCGGCGGGGTCGAGACCGAGCTGGCGGAGCGCATCCGTACGGGTGACATCGCCATCGACCTGTACCGGCCGGCCGACTTCCAGCTGTGGTGGCTGGCGGCGGACGTGGGCCGGTGCCTGTTCCAGTTGCTGGGGCGCGGGGTGCTGCCGTTCGCGTTCGGCGCGTTGTTCTTCCCGGCGTACGTGCCCTCCGACGCGGGGACCTGGGCGGCGTTCCTGGTGGCGGTGGTGCTGGCGGCGCTGGTGAGTTACGGCATCCGGTTCCTGGTGGCGCTGGCGGCGTTCTGGCTGCTGGACGGTACGGGGGTGCAGCAGCTGGCGTGGATCGTGGCGTTCTTCTGCTCGGGGATGCTGCTGCCGCTGAACGTGTTCCCGGGGGCGCTCGGTGACGTGGTGCGGCTGCTGCCGTGGTCGGCGCTGCTCCAGGCGCCGGCCGACGTGCTGCTGGGGGAGGCCGAGCCGTGGGCGACGTTCGGGTTCCAGGCCGGGTGGGCGGTGGTGCTGCTGGCCGCCGGGCGGCTGGTGTGGTCGGCGGCGACGCGACGGGTGGTGGTCCAGGGTGGCTGACGGGAGCGGTGGCGGGGAGCGGCTGCTGGACGACGGGCGGGGCGCCGGTGGGGGGCGGCCGGGCGACGACGGGCCGGGCGGTGGCGGGGGACGGCTGCTGGACGACGGCCGGGGCGTCGGCGGGGGGCGGCTGCTGGACGACGGCCGGGGTGTCGGCGGGCTGCGGGCCTACGGGATGGTCGCCGCGATGTGGATCAGGTCGACGATGGCGTACCGGACGTCGTTCGTGATCGCCACCTGCGCGAGTTTCGTGACGACCGGCCTGGACTTCGTCGCGGTGCTGCTGATGTTCTCCCAGGTGGACGCGCTGGGCGGCTGGTCGCTGCCCGAGGTCGCGTTCCTGTACGGCCTGTCCGGGATCGCGTTCGGGCTGGCGGACCTGGCGATCGGGTCGATGGAGCGGCTGGGCCGGCGGGTCCGGGACGGCACTCTGGACCTGCTTCTGGTGCGTCCGGCGCCGGTGCTGGCGCAGCTCGCGGCCGACCGGTTCGCGCCGCGCCGGGTGGGCCGGGTGCTCCAGGGCGCGCTGGTGCTGGGCTTCGCGCTGTCCGCGCTGGACGTCGACTGGACGCCGGCCAAGGTGGTGCTGGTGCCGGTGATGCTGGCGGGCGGCGGGGCGATCTTCTGCGCGGTGTTCGTGGCGGGGGCGGCGTTCCAGTTCCTGGCGCAGGACGCGTCGGAGGTGCAGAACGCGTTCACCTACGGGGGGACGACGCTGTTGCAGTACCCGCCGTCGCTGTTCGGGCCGGAGCTGGTGCGCGGGGTGACGTTCGTGCTGCCGCTGGCCTTCGTCAACTGGGTCCCCGCGTCGTACGTGCTGGACCGGCCCTACCCGCTGGGGCTGCCGGGCTGGACGGCGTTCGCGTCGCCGCTGGTGGCGGCCGGGTGCTGCGCGCTGGCGGGCCTGGCGTGGCGGGCGGGGCTGCGCTCTTATCGGAGTACAGGGAGCTGAGCGGGATGGACGGTGCCGACTTCATTCGGCTGGACGGCGTCGAGAAGGTGTTCGACGTGCGGAAGAGGACCGGGTTCCTGCGCCGGGAGCGGCGGGAGGTGCGGGCGGTGGACGGGCTGTCGTTCACCGTGGCGCGCGGCGAGATGGTCGGCTACATCGGGCCGAACGGCGCCGGCAAGTCGACCACCATCAAGATGCTCACCGGCATCCTCACGCCCAGCGGCGGCCGGCTGCGGGTGGCGGGCATCGATCCGGCCCGGGAGCGCACCCGGCTGGCCCGCCGGATCGGTGTCGTCTTCGGGCAGCGCACGACGCTGTGGTGGGACCTGCCGCTGATCGACTCCTACCGGCTGGCGCACCGCATGTACCGCATCCCGGACGCCCGTTACCGGGAGAACCTGGACCGCTGCGTGGAGCTCCTCGAACTGGGCGCCCTGCTGGACGTGCCCGTGCGCCAGTTGTCGCTGGGCCAGCGGATGCGCGGCGACATCGCGGCGGCGCTGCTGCACGACCCGGAGGTCCTCTACCTCGACGAGCCGACCATCGGCCTGGACGTCGTCTCCAAGGCCAGGGTGCGCGGCTTCCTGCGCGAGCTGAACACCGAGCGCGGCACCACGGTCCTGCTGACCACGCACGACCTGACCGACATCGAGCAGCTCTGCTCCCGGGTGATGGTGATCGACCACGGGCGGCTGATGTACGACGGTCCGCCGGCCGGTCTGCACGAGGTGGGGGAGTCCGAACGGACCCTGGTGGTCGACCTGGACCAGGAACTCCCGCCGATCGAGGCGCCCGCGCCCGCCCGGGTGGTCCGGGTGGAGGGGCCCCGCCAGTGGCTGTCCTTCCCGGCCGCGGCCTCAGCGGCCGACCTGGTGGCGCGGATCGCCGCCGCGTACCCGCTGGTCGACCTGTCGGTCCGGGAGCCGGACATCGAGACGGTGATCGCCCGGATGTACGCGGAGCGGGCGGACCGGTAGGGCCGCGCGGGCGGGGGCAGGCGGGGCAGTCCAGGCATAGTGCCCGCGCCGCCGAACTCGTAGGCTGCTGTGCATGACCGACGACGACCCGGACCTCCGGGCCTCCGACGCCGACCGTGAGCGAGTCGCCGAAGTCCTGCGGGACGCCCTCGCGGAGGGGCGGCTGGACATGGCGGAGTTCGAGGAGCGGCTGGACGCCACGTACGCCGCGCGCACCTACGGCGATCTCGCGCCGATCACCAAGGACCTGCCGGTCGGGGCGGCGGCGCCGGCGCCGAAGGTGTCGATGACCAAGGAGCCGGCCGAGCCGGGGAGCTGGGCGGCGCGGGTCACCGGCGGTGAGGGTTCGTCGACCTGGGCGGTCGCCGTGATGTCCGGTTTCCAGCGCAAGGGGCGCTGGCGGGTGCCGAAGCGGTTCAACTGCTTCGCGTTCTGGGGCGGCGGGGAGATCGACCTGCGCGAGGCGGACTTCGCGGACCGCGAGGTCGTCATCAACTGCGTGGCGGTGATGGGCGGGATGAACGTGGTGGTGCCGCCCGGTGTCGAGGTCGTGGTCCGCGGGATCGGTGTGATGGGCGGCTTCGACCACAGCGAGGAGGGGGTGCCCGGCGATCCGGGCGCCCCGCGGGTGATCGTGACCGGCTTCGCCTTCTGGGGCGGGGTCGGCGTGGAGCGCAAGCTGCCCCGGGCCGAGCGGCTGCGGCTCAAGGAGGAGCGGCGCCAGGAGCGGCTGGAGCGCAAGGAGGCCAGGCGGGAACTGCGCGCCTCCCTGCGGGACGGGATACGGGACGGCCACCAGCAGATGCTGGAGGGGCACCGCGAGATGGTGGAACGCCAACTGGACCGCCACTTGGACCGTCACCTGGACCGCCACCCGGATCGCCACCGGGATCACCGTTCGGACCGTCACCGGGATCACCGTTCGGACCGTCACCGGGACCGGGAGTCCGGGGAGGACTGAGCCCGTCCCGACCGTGGCCCAGGACGGCCGTGTCGCCCCCCGGGGCGGGGTCACAGCTGGGCCGGTGCCGCCCCCGCCAGATCGTCCAGGTCGACGGCGCCGGCCATTCGCGCGTACCCCTTGTCACTGGGGTGCAGGTGGTCGCCGCAGTCGTAGTCGGAGCGCAGCCGGCGCGGGTCGTACGGGTCGCGCAGCGCCTTGTCGAAGTCGGCGACCGCGTCGAACACCGTGCCGCCCCGGATCGCGGCGTTGATCTCCTGCCGGACCGCCTCGCGGGCGTCGCTGTAGCCGCGGTGGCCGCCGAACGGCATCAGGGTCGCGCCGATCACCTTCAGGCCGCGCGCGTGCGCCCGTTGGACCAGGGCGCGCAGGCCGTCGAGGATGGCGTCGGGGTCGGCCAGGGCGGGGAAGCGCAGGATGTCGTTGACGCCGAGGTCGATCACCACGGCCCGGACGCCGGTGCGGCCGAGCACGTCCCGGTCGAAGCGGTCGAGGGCGCTGGGGTTGTCGGGCGGGTCGCCCACGCCGCCGGTCAGCACCCGGTTGCCGCTGATCCCCTGGTTGACGACGCTGTAGCGCGGCACGTCCCGCCCCTCCTCGGCCGCCGTGCGCAGCCGCGCGGCCAGCACGTCGGTCCAGCGCCGGTTCGCGTCGGCGGTGGAGGTGGCGCCGTCGGTGATGGAGTCGCCGAGCGCCACGACGGTGCCCTCGGCCTCGTTGCTGAGCAGGTCGAGGGCGCTGAGGTAGCGCCAGTACGGCGTCGGGGTGTAGCCGCCGCCGGTGCTGTCCTCGGTGCGGTCGCCGGTGGCCAGGTAGCTGGTCTGCCGGGCCTGGGAGTGGTAGGTGACCGGGCCGGACGGGGTGGGGGAGTAGGTGCTGACCAGGACGTCGGCACTGTGGGGGACGGTGAGCCGGACGGGGTCGCTCAGCACCTGCCGGCCGGCCGGGACGACCACCCGGGTGGCACCGCCGAAGGTCAGCCGCCGCATCGTGCCGGGGGCCGCGGCGGCGGTGCCGGTGCCGTCGGCCAGCGCGAGGGAGGCGTGGCTGACGGTCAGCGGGGTGGTGCCGTAGAGGTTGGACAGCGTGACGCGGGCACTCGTACCGCCGATGCCCGCGTGCACGACGTTGCGTACCGAGCGGCCGGCCAGGCCCCGGGCCCGGGTGCCCGGTTCGGCGCCGGACGGGGAGGCGGACCAGGCGCCGACCCAGCGGCCGGTGGAGGCGGGCGCGGCGGCGCCCGGCGGGGCGTGGCCGGCGGCGCGCGCGGTACGGCCGCGGGTGCCGTCGTCGGCCGCCACGCCGACGTATATGGCGACCGACAGGGCCACTATGGCCGCGATGACGGCGGCGAGCAGGGCGTGTTGCCGGGCCGGGGGAGCGGGGGATACCGGGGGCGCCCCCGGGCCCCCGTCATGACCGTGGGTCATGTCGTGCCGTTCTCCTCGGGAGATGCTCTGGAGATGGGAGCTCGAGGTTCCGGAGAGGGAGACCCGGGGCTCCGATCTGACGATCCCATGATGCGTCATGGGGGCGGGGGCGCGGACGGGACTCCGCCGCGGTACCCCTTCGGACAGACGCCGGGAACTTGTGTTCCGTTCCGGGAGTCGGTCAGGAAGGGACAATGTGTGCGGGATCACCGGACGGGCGACGAACGGGCGACAACGGACGAGGAACGGGCGAGGAACGGACGGGGCACGGGTGACGAGCGGCGACGACGGGCGACGAGCCGCGACGACGGGTGGCGAGCGGGTGGAGCGATGGAACGGATGGAGCGGATGAAACAGACCAGCGGCAAGCGGGCCGAGGGCGCGGCGGGCACCGGCGACGCCGAGGGCGCCGGGACCGCCGGGGGCGCTGGGGCCGGCGGGGGCGCTGGGGTCGCCGGGGGCGCCGCGCGGCGGGCCGCCCGTCCCGGCGCCGCCGTGAACCGCGCGATGAACACGTTCAGCCCGGCCGACGAGGAGAAGCGGCGCGGCGTGCGCCGGATGAAGCTCACCGCCACCGGCCTGCTGCTCTTCGTCGCCCTGGTCTACGTACTGGCCGAACTGGCCGCCCACCACGGCGCCGGCGCCTGGGCGGGCTACGTCTCAGCCGCCGCCGAGGCCGGCATGGTCGGCGCGCTGGCCGACTGGTTCGCGGTCACCGCCCTCTTCCGGCACCCGCTCGGCCTGCCCATCCCGCACACCGCGATCATCCCCAAGAAGAAGGACCAGCTCGGCGTCTCGCTGGGCGAGTTCGTCGGGGAGAACTTCCTCTCCGAGGACGTGGTACGGCAGCGGCTGCGCGCCGTCGGCATCGGCTCCCGGCTCGGCGCCTGGCTCGCCGTCCCCGAACACGCCGACCGGGTCACCGCCGAACTGTCCGCCGCGCTGCGCGGCGCCCTGACCGTGCTGCGCGACTCCGACGTGCAGGCGGTGGTCGGCGAGGCCATCACCCGCCGCGCCGACGCCCAGGAGATCGCCCCCGGCGTCGGCAAGATGCTGGAGCGGGTCGTCGCCGACGGCGGCCACCGCCGGGCCGTCGACCTGGTGGTCACCCGCGCCCACGACTGGCTGGTGCTGCACGGCGACAACGTGATGGACGCGGTGCAGGGCGGCGCGCCCGGCTGGACGCCCCGGTTCGTCGACAAGCGGGTCGGCGAGCGCGTCTACAAGGAGCTGCTGCGCTTCGTCACCGAGATGCGCGACATGCCCGCCCACCCGGCGCGCGGCGCCCTGGACCGCTTCCTGTCCGACTTCGCCGCCGACCTCCAGTCCGACACCGAGACCCGGGCCCGGGTGGAGCGGCTGAAGACCGACGTCCTGGGCCGCGGCGAGGTGCAGGACCTGATCGCGTCCGCCTGGACGGCCGTACGATCCATGATCGTCTCGGCGGCCGAGGACGAGCGCAGCGAACTGCGGCTGCGGGTGCGTGCCTCGCTGCTGTCGCTGGGCGCCCGGATGGCCGCCGACGGCAAGGTGCAGAGCAAGGTCGACACATGGGTCGAGGGCGCCGCGGTCTACGTGGTGACCACCTACCGGCGGGAGATCACCTCGCTGATCACCGACACGGTCGCGGGCTGGGACGCCGAGCACACCACCAAGAAGATCGAGGCCAACATCGGCCGCGACCTCCAGTTCATCCGCATCAACGGCACGGTGGTCGGCTCGCTCGCCGGGCTGCTGATCTACACGGTCTCGCGCATGCTGGGGGCGTAGCGTCCCTCAGCGCCCTCGCCGCGGCGGGCGTGTTCCCTCCGGTGCCGGGCAGACGGGGGACGTCGCTCGACGGAGAGCTCGACGGAGAGGGAGCCCATGACAGCACAGTCGTCGCCCGGCCCGGTGCCCGCCTCCACCGGAACCGTCACCACCGCCGTCCCGGCCCGCCTGGACCGGCTGCCCTGGTCCCGCTGGCACTGGATGATCGTGATCGGCCTCGGCACCGTCTGGATCCTGGACGGCCTGGAGGTCACGATCGTCGGCAACGTGGCCGGCCGGATCGCCGAGGACGGCAGCGGCCTGGACATCAGCGCCGCGCAGATCACCGGCCTGGCCGCCGCGCTGTACGTGGCGGGGGCCTGCTGCGGCGCCCTGTTCTTCGGCTGGCTCACCGACCGTTACGGCCGCCGGAAACTCTTCATGGTGACCCTGGTGGTCTACCTGGCGGCGACCGCGATGACGGCGCTGTCCTTCCAGTCCTGGTGGTTCTTCCTCTTCCGGTTCCTCACCGGGTTCGGCATCGGCGGCGAGTACGCGGCCATCAACTCCGCGATCGACGAGCTGATCCCGTCGAAGTACCGCGGCCGGGTCGACCTGATCATCAACGGCAGCTACTGGCTCGGCGCGATCGGCGGCTCGCTGCTGTCCATCGTCATGCTGAACACCGACATCTTCCCGATGGAGTGGGGCTGGCGGCTCAGCTTCGCCCTCGGTGTCGTCCTCGGCCTGGTGATCCTGCTGGTCCGCCGCCACGTCCCGGAGAGCCCGCGCTGGCAGTTCATCCACGGGTACGGCGACGAGGCCGACGGCCTGGTCTCCTCGGTGGAGCGGGAGATCGAGCAGGAGAAGGGCGCGAAGCTGCCGCCCCCGGCCGGCGAGATCACCATCCACCAGCGCAAGAGCATCGGCTTCGGCCTGATCGCCAAGACCGTCTTCGGCAAGTACCCGCGCCGCGCGGTGCTCGGCCTGTCCCTCTTCATCGGCCAGGCGTTCCTCTACAACGCCATCACCTTCGGCTTCGGCACCATCCTGATCACCTTCTTCGACGTGCCGACCGGCCGCACCGGCTACTACTTCGCCGTCATCGCCGCGGGCAACTTCCTCGGCCCGCTGCTGCTCGGCAAGCTCTTCGACACGGTCGGCCGGCGGATCATGATCTCGTCGACGTACCTGCTGTCGGGCATCCTGCTGTTCGGCACCGCCTGGCTGTTCGACCGGGGTTCGCTGACGGCGACGACGATGACGGCGTGCTGGTGCGTGGTGCTGTTCTTCGCCTCGGCCGGCGCGTCCAGCGCCTACCTGACCGTCTCCGAGGTCTTCCCGATGGAGACCCGGGCGATGGCCATCGCCTTCTTCTACGCCCTCGGCACCGCGGCCGGCGGCATCAGCGGCCCGCTGCTCTTCGCCGACCTCACCGAGTCCGGCGTGGTCGGCGACACGGTGCTCGCGTTCCGGATCGGCGCCGGGCTGATGTGCGCGGCGGGCATCGTGGCCGCGTTCCTCGCGGTGAAGGCGGAGCGGCGGTCCCTGGAGGACATCGCGGAGCCGCTGTCGGCGGCGGAGGCGAGGGCGTAGGGGAGTGGTGGGGCGTGGAGGAGTGGTGCGGCGTAGGGGAGTGGTGAGGGCCTAGGGGAGCGATGAGCTCGGGTGTCAGCCCTGCCGGCCGGCGACCGGTGTCAGCCCCGCCGGTCGGCGACCGCCCAGGACGCCAGCGCGACCGCGCCCGAGACGCCGAACACGGCCGGCCAGGCGCCGACCTTCTTGGCCAGCGGGTGCGACCCGGCGAACGCCGCGACGTACGCGGCGCCCAGCGCACCCGCCGCCCTGCCGCCCGCCCGCCGCTGCCACTGGGTCGCCGCGACCGTCCCGGCGACGGCCAGTACGGCACCGCCGAGCTGCCGCTTCTTCGTCCAGCGCGCGACGCCGTACCCGCCGACGAGCCCGCCGGCGGCCACCAGAGAACTGGGAATCTTCGTCATGGCCCGAGGCTAACTCTCACCTGCGACACCGCCCCTACCTGAGCCTGGGCTTGTCAACTTTCCTCCCGCGAGCTATATAAGAAGACATATCCGAGGGGCATCGCACACACCCTGTGGAGAGGAGAGAACTGTGATGCTCATGCGCACCGACCCCTTCCGTGAGTTCGACCGGCTCGCCCAGCAGGTCCTCGGCACCAGTACGGCCCGCCCCGCGGCGATGCCGATGGACGCCTACCGGTCCGGCGACGACTTCGTCGTCCACTTCGACCTCCCCGGCATCGACCCCGAGTCGATCGAGCTGGACGTCGAACGCAACGTCCTGAGCGTCCGCGCCGAGCGCCGGTCCCCGGCCCCCGAGGGCGCCGAGACCGTCGTCGCCGAGCGGCCCACCGGCACGTTCACCCGCCAGCTCTTCCTCGGCGAGACGCTCGACACGGACCGCGTCGACGCCTCGTACGACGCCGGCGTCCTCACCCTGCGCATCCCGGTCGCCGAGCAGGCCAAGCCGCGCCGCATCCAGATCGGCGGCGGCGGCGACCGCAGGCAGATCAGCGGCTGACCCGCCGTAGCCGAGCCGCTGGCCGCCGTAGCCGAGCCGTTGACTGCCGTAGTCAGGCCGTTGACCGCTCGTCGCGAGGTTCCGCGGGTCCCGCTCAGGCGGCCCGCGGACCCCGCCCGCCCCACCCGGGCACTCCCGCACCCCACCCCACCCCACCCCACCCCGTCCGAAACGGAGGAGAAGCCCCCACATGACCGTCACGGTGCCGACGATGCCGACCCCGACGCCACCCCCGGCCGCCGCGCCCGCAGCGACCCGCCCCAGCTGGCCCCACCTGGTGGAACAGGTCCGCGAGGCCGGCCGCTACCCCACCCGCCCGCAGGCGGAGCGCGTCATCCGCGTCGTCCTCTCCGCCCTCGGCGGCCACGTCGTCGGCGACGAACGGGTCGACCTGGCCCGGGCCCTGCCCGAGACGGCCGCCCGGGTGGTCGCCGCGCAGATCCCGGCCCCCCGCCCGCTGACCGCCGCCGAGTTCGTCGACTCGGTCGCCGCCCGCGTCGAGGGCGCGACCCCGGCGACCGCCCGCTGGGACGTCAGCTCCGTGCTCAGCGTCCTGCCGCCGCTGGTCGGCGACGACCTGATCACCCGTATCCTCGACCGCCTCCCGCCCGGCTACGCCCTCCTGTTCGGCCGCGCGGACCTCACCCCGGCCGCCTGACCCGGCCCCGGACGGTCACCCGCCGGGCGCCCCACCGAACACCGCACCGCCCGCACGGGGCAGCGCCGGGTCCCGCCCCCGGTCCGGGCCCGCGCGCTGCCCATAGCGCGTCGCATCACTCGAACGGGTACCTGACCCCGTGCACCGCGAGGCACTTGATCGTTGCACCACCGGCGAGGCCGCGAGCCCGACGAGCCCGCGCCCCGCCGGAGCACGACGACGATGAGGAGACGACGGGATGACCGCGCAGGAAAAGAGCCGGGACAGCGGGGACAACGGGGGCAACGGACACAGCGGCAACACCGGGAACACCGGGAACACTGGGGGCAGCGGGGGCAGCGGGGGCAGCGGGTACGGGACCGCGGACCGCGTCCCCCGCACCGCGCTGGTGGACGGTGCCAGCGTGGCCTACTGGGAGGCGGGCCCGCCCGAAGGCGAACCGATCCTCCTGCTGCACGGCTACCCGGCCAACCACCGCTGCTGGCGGCACCAGATCCCGCCCCTTGCCCGCACCCACCGCGTCATCGCCCCCGACCTCCTCGGCTGGGGCGACTCCGACCACCCCCTCCACCTGCCCTTCGACTACGACACGGAGGTGGCCCGGGTGGGCCGCTTCCTGGACGCCCTCGACATCGACTCGGCCAACCTCTTCGGCCACGACTACGGCGGTTTCCTCGCCCTCGGCTTCACCCAGGCACACCCCACCCGGGTACGCCGCCTCGCGATCCTCAACAGCCGCGCCCAGTCCTCCTTCACCCGCCCCTGGTACACGGTCTTCACCCTGCTCACGGTCCTCGGCCGGATCCCGGTCCTGCGCGCCGTGGCCCGCCGGCTGCCCTTCACGGCACTGCACCGCCGCGCCTTCACCCCCCTCCTGCGCTCCGGCCACCTCGACCCCGCCACCCTGCGCACCTACGTCGACTGGATGGACACCCACCAGGGCCGCCGCAGCCTGCTGCACTTCTTCTCGGACTACCGCACGGCCCCCCGCCCCGAACTGCGCCGCCGGCTGAGCGAGATCACCTGTCCGACGGCGGTCGTCTGGGGCCGCGAGGACCCCTACCTCGGCCCCGCCATCGCCACCGAACTGGCCGCCGGCGTCCCCGGCGCCGACCTCACGATGCTGGACGACACCGGCCACTGGCTCATGGAGGAACGCCCCGAGGAGACGACAGAGGCCCTGGCCCACCTCCTGGCCCGACAGCCATGAAACCCGTGAAATCCAAGAAACCCATGCGGCCCATGCAGCCCATGCAGCCCATGCAGCCCATGCAGCCCATGCAGCCCATGCAGCCCATGAAACCCGTGGCACATCCACGCCCCCGGCCTGTCACACTCCCCGCGCCCCCTCCGTCATACGGGCGTACCGATTCAGCGCACTCGCGGAGGAGCCCTTCATGAACGCCGCCCGACTCGACCTGTTCGCCAACCCGGTCTCGCGCAAGCTCTTCGGCCACCTCAACGCGGCGGGCAAGGTTGTCACGGACTCACCCCTCCCGCCCGCCACCCAGGAACTGGTGAAGATCCGCGCCAGCCAGCTCAACGGCTGCGGCTTCTGCCTCGACATGCACACCAAGGAGGCCACGGCGGCCGGCGAGACCCCGACCCGCCTCAACCTGGTCGCCACCTGGCGCGAGGCCACCGTCTTCACCGACGCCGAACGCGCCGCCCTGGAACTCACCGAACAGGGCACCCGCCTCGCCGACGCGTCCCCCGGCGTGACCGACGAGGCATGGGCCGCCGCCGCCAAGCACTACGACGACGATCAACTGGCCGCCCTGGTCTCCCTGATCGCGGTCATCAACGCGTACAACCGCGTCAATGTGATCGTCCGCCAGCCGGCGGGCGGCTACGAGCCGGGCATGTTCGGCTGACCCACCCGCCCCCGCGCGCCCCCACCCGCCCCGCACGACCACCGGCCCGGGACCCCTGACCCCACCCAGCGGTCCCGGCCCCGCACTCACCCCTCGCGCCGCCCCAACAGCACTGTCAGAGCCCTCTGGTTCAATCCAACCGAACGGACCAAAGACAACACCGACACCAACACCGACACCGACACCACGCGTGGGAGAACCCATGGGCACCTGGGGCAGCGGCAACTTCGAGAGCGACACCGCACTGGACCACCTGTCGACGGTCGTCGGCCGACTCGTCACCGAGGTGGCCGACGCCATGACCGGCGACCCCGTGGCTCTCGAACCCGACGAGTACTGGGGCGTCGCCGTCCCCTGCGACCTGGAACTGCTCCACACCCTGGCCCGCGCCGGCCACACCACCGGCCTGCCCGACCCCGAGACGATCGAGAACTGGAAACACACCTTCATGACCGTCTGGGAAACCACCATCGACGGCCTGGAACCCTCCCCGGCCCACAAGGAGGAACGCCGGTCGGTCCTGCACCGCACCTTCGACCAACTGGCCACCGTGGCCCGCCGGGAGCCGACCGGCTGACCACGCCAACACCCGCGACCAGCACCTCCCGCGCCATTGCCGATTGCCGTACGCCGGCCTGATCCACAAGACGAATTCCGCTTGCCGCCGCACCAGCCGGTCGGATAGGAATCACGCATGTTGACGGGGAACAGGATCGGACTCAGGGCCCGGCACGAGGACGACGTACCCATCCTGCATGCCGAACTCCACGACGACGTGACCAACCAGGCCCGGGCCTCGGGAAAGCCGTGGCGCCCGGTCACGGCCACGTCCAGACACGGACAGTTCGCGGTCGACGACGACCGGGTGGACGAAGGGCACGTCCCGTTCTCCGTGGTGGAACTGGACGGCGGCACGCTCCTCGGCAGCGCCAACCTGTGGGGCGTCGACACCCACAACCGCACCGCGCACCTCGGCCTCGGCCTGCTGCCGTCCTGCCGCGGCAAGGGCTACGGCACCGACGTGGTCGCCGTGCTCTGCCACTACGGCTTCACCGTCCGCGGCCTGCACCGGCTGCAGATCGAGACCCTGTCCGACAACACCCCGATGCTGCGCGCCGCCGAACGCAACGGCTTCGTCCGCGAGGGCGTACTGCGCTCCTCGGCCTGGGTGATGGGCGAGTTCCTGGACGAGGTGGTCCTCGGCCTGCTCGCCGAGGACTGGAAGCCGCACCCCGAACACTGAGCCTTCTTGATCGCCTCGACCGCGGCGCCTACGCTCCCTGCCCATGGACATGGGGGGACCGGGACGCGGCCGGCCGGTCAGCCGACGCCGGGTGATCGCGGGCCTGCTGGCCGCAACCGCGGTACTGGCCGCGGTGGGCGCGTTGCTGGTCGTCGTACCGGGTCTGGTGGTCGACCACGACCTCGCCGGGGCGAGCGTCGCCGCGCAGGACCGGCTGACCGCGGTGAACGACGTCCGCACCACCCTCCTCCAGGCCGTCGGCGGCATGGTCGTGCTGTTCGGCGCGTACGCCACCTGGCGACAGGTCCGGGTCAGCCAGGAGGGCCTGCGGGTCAACCAGGAGGGCCATGTCACCGACCGCTTCAGCACCGCCGTCGACCAGCTCGGCAGCGACAAACTGGAGACGCGGATCGGCGGACTGCACGCGCTGTGGCGCATAGCGGAACACTCCGCCCGCGACCGCGACGCCGTCCTGTCCATCCAGGCCGCCTACCTCCGTACGCACCTGCCCTGGCCGCCCACGCAAGGACCCGCACCGGCGGCGGACGTGCCCATCAACGACATCGCACCCCTGGAGGTCCGCGCCCCCGACGCCCAGGTGGCCCTGACCGGCCTCGGGGTACTGCTCCTGCACCCCCGGGAACAGACCTGGCTCAACCTCAGCGTCACCGACCTGCGCCGCGCCGACTGCGACGGACTCTGGCTGAACGACGTCAACCTCGACCGGTCCTGCATGGAGGCCGCGGGCCTCTACCACGCCAAACTGACGCAGGCGTCCCTCGTCTCCGCCAACCTGCGCCACGCCGACCTCACCACGGCGATCCTGCGCCGCACCCGCTGCGCCCTGACCGACCTGCGGGGCGCCAAGCTGGTCGAGGCGGACCTGCGCGACAGCGACTTCACCGAGGCCGACCTGCGCGAGGCGAACCTGCGCAAGACCGACGCGAGCGGCGCCGTCTTCCACGACGCCGACCTGCGCCTGGCCGACCTGCGCGGCGCCGACCTGACCACCGCCGACCTGCGCGGCGCCCGCCTGACCGGCGCCCTGGCCAGCGACCACACCCGCTGGCCCCCCGACTTCGCCCCGGCCGCCGCGGGCGTGGTCCACACCACGGACCCCGGCCCCGAACCACCGCCCCTCCTCCAGCCGCCGGGCATCACGACACAGCATCCGGCGTTGCGGTCCATGTCGTGACCTGATGCCCGCGTTCTTGCATGTAAGCCTTGCCTGTAATCCTTGGATGTAACTCTTGACATAAATCCAAGGATTGCCACCTTGGTCGTATGACAGAAATCGAAAGGCCCCGTCTCATCCCAACCGGCAAGTGCTGGTGCGGCTGCGGAAAGGATGTCGGTCTCGGCAAATTCTTCGCCGCTGGCCACGACAAGATCGCCGAGGCTGCGCTCATGGCGCTCAAGTACGACGGCTCTGTGGCCCAGTTGCTCCACGCTCACGGCTACGGCTCACACCACTCAGTCCGCGACGCGGCTGTCAATGACCCGGACTGTTCGTGGGTGAGGTGCCCCGACTGCACGTACAGCGGTGCCCCCGCCAGCATTGGCAAGCATTACAAGAAGGACCATCAGCACGGTGGAGAGAGCTGATCATGCCCGCCACCCAGCGGCAGATTGTCGCTCAGGCGATCCTGCGCGACTTGTGTGCTGCTGGACTCATCGTCAAGACCGACGTTCATCGGGCTGTCTACCGGCCCGTTCCAAGGTAGGACCAAGACCGCCTCGGTCGGCGCGCCGCACCCGTGCGCCGATCGAGCGCCGCTGGTCGCTGCTCAGAGCTTGGGTTCCACCGGAAACGGCAGCTTGTCCGCCCAGCTCGCCAGTGTCTTCGCCGCGGCTTCCTGAGTCTCGCCGCCGACGGCAGTCTCCGTGATCAGGCTTCGCTCGGCGTTCGGCAAGGCGAGTTGGCGGTAATACTGCAAGTCCTCGAAGCCGTTCACCGCGACATCGTGACTGGTGGCGGCGTATACGAGGCGCGGAATGCGAGCCCAGTAGCAGGCGGTCAGGCACATGGGGCACGGCTCGCTGCTGGAGTACATGACGGCGTCTTCCATGAGATGGCGTCCGAGCTGGGCGCCGGCCGCGCGCAGGGCCATGACTTCAGCGTGCGCGGTGGGGTCTTGCCGCTCGACGACCGAGCTAGTGCCCCTGCCCACGATCTCGTCGCCGATGATGACGAGCGCCCCGAAGGGGGTCTTGCCCTCATCCTCCAGGGCCCGCTGGGACAGTTCGATGGCTTGGGCGAGAAACGCGCGGTCCTGAGCACTCGCCGGGGCGTAGGGCACCTTGCCTCCAAGTATCCGATTGAGCCCGCCCACGCCCTCACATGTAGACCGAGGGATCGGCGTCGCCGAAGGGGCCGTCGAAGTTCACGTCGTACCCCGTGAGGGGAGTGGTGGCACCTGTGGATCCGGCCATGTGAAGCGCTGCCTGGGCTCGGTGGGCGTTGGTCCAATCACCGTCTATGCGTGTCTCGACCATATCCGGGACGGAGGCGGCCACCTCATCCCCTCGCAGTATCAGGCGGTGGATCCGGTACGTGGCAAGGCCGGAGGAGAGCAGAACGATCGTGGCGGACAGCCGGTGCTGCCACTCCTCGAAGGCCCGGTCGACAGCGGTTGCCCGGGCGGGAGCCTCAGATGCGTTGGGCAGGTTGTGCAGCACGACCCGGGTAATCGAGAGGTCCTCGCGTCTGCGAAGGTGCGCAGACATCAGGACGCGGTCGACCTCGTTGCGGAAGGCCGTGTACTCCGGCTGGAGCCAGACCTGACCGCACTGGACCACTACGACCGCGGAAACGTTCTGGGCATCCAGTACCGCCAGGCGCTCACGCCACTCGGCTGTGTCTATGCCGCCGGAATCACTCATGCTCCCTCCCGGGTGTGCACGCCGATCAACTGGAGGACCTGGAGCCCGGCCGCGATGGCGTCCACCGGATCGGACTGCCCGGCTGCGCCCGGCAGGACCCGGGTGGCGAGCCGCGCGGCCGTCCTGCGTGCGGGCAGCGGCAGACCGTTCAAGAACCTGCGCAGCTCGGCATCCGTGCCGCCCGGAGCGAGCGGGGCAAGCCGGCAGGCGATCGCGAGGACCATCGCGGACGGCCGGTGGTGCGGCTCGATGACGGGGACCGGCAGCCGGTAGTGATGAGCATGCCGCGCCGAACGGATCGTCGCGGCGGCTGAGCCAGGGGTGTCGGCACGGCTCACGAGGGACAGCAGCGCAGTTTGGGCTTGGCCGGCGGTGGCGAAGTACCGGTGGGTCGCGAACGTACGCAGATAGGCCCCCAGCAACTGGGCGTCTGGGGTGAACTCGGGGCGGATGAGTTCCGGTGGGTGAGGCAGGCGCGCGTCGCGCAGTGTGGCGAACGCGTTCACCGAGACCAGCGCCCAGAAGTGGTCGAAGTCCTCCGCGGAGCCGAGGACCGCGAGCGCGTCCCTGGCCGCGGGCGTGGCGGGGGCGGCGGCACCGTACAGGCAGGCCCGCGTCTCGGTGAGGATGGACGCGCCGTCCCAGTAGTTGCCCATGAACTTGGTGCCGGCGAGTATCTCGTGCACGCCGTACAGGGCACTCGCCTGGTGGGCACCGTGGAACTCGGTGAAGTCCGCGTACCACAGCAGTGCTTGGCCGGGCGTGGTGAGAAGGGTGCCGAGTTCGTCGCGTGAGGCCGCGGACTTCGGATCGGGATCCACACAGCGCAAGATCTTCAGACGCGCGTCCGTGCTCAGGGCGACCAGCTCCCGGGCCGCCCGGTTGGAGGCCACTCCGCGTACGGACATCAGGTGCGCGGTGCTGGCGAGCCAGGCCAGGTAGCGGCTGAGCGCCCCGAGGGCCGGAGCCGGGTCCGTCAGCCGGCGGATGTGTGCGATGGATGAGTCGATCAGTACCCGGGAGCAGGACACCACCTGTGTCGGATCCGCCCCGCTGACCAGCGTCGCCCGCGCGAGACGGTGCAGTACCTCCAGATGCAGTGAGACGGCCTGCTCCGCGTACGCGCCCGGCACCTCGGCCCCGGCCAGCTGGTTGGCGAGATGCCGTATGGCGGTGGGGTCGTTGCTGGTGACAGCCTGGCTCACGGTCCCGATGTACGAGTTGATGACGGCGTCGTTGTCCTGCTCGCCGGGCGAACGGGCGGCCTCCGCGCCCTGCCGGGCCAGGGCTCCGGCAAGGGTGCGGCGGAGCAGCCGGTTACGCCCTCCGACGCTGGCCAGGCCGAAGAGCCGGACGAACGAGAAGATCCCGAAGACGTTCGCCAGCAGGAACAGCAAGGCCCCGTAAGTGGCGCTGACGGCGTTGTCGCCGAGCAGCCCGCAAGCGGTGAACAGAGCGGCCAGCCACCCGACGAGCACCCATTCCCGGAACGCGATGTGGCTGTCTATCGCCCGCAGTGAGGGCCAGGAGCTGGCCGCTGAGAAGGTCAGCGCGAAGATGACCGCCTCGCCGGTCAGCAGGGTGGCGAAGAAGGCGATGCTGAACTGTGTGGCGTCCACGACGTCGTCGTGGTCGCGAGGGGAGATGACCGCCAGAAGGCCGAGTGCCAACAGGCACCCGATAAGCGCGACTTGTCTCCACCGCAGTCCCGCCGCCGCCCCGTTCACCACTCACCTCCCGCTGGCGTCACCCCACTCTCGCAGGGAGCCGGGGCCCTCACCAGGGGACTTTCCGTCAGAGATCAGCGGCTGCGCGAGCGGTCACGAAGTAGCCCCAGGCCGAGGCCGACACCCTGACCCGAGCACCGTCCCGCTGCTTGGAGTCCCGTATGAGCACTTCGGGTGAGACAAAGGCAGCCTCAAGGCATTCGGTGGCGTTGCCGCCACTGTAGGACGACTTGAACCAGTCAGGCTCAGGATGATGCGGGGTCTCAGCAGGCATCTACAGCTCCTTGCGTACACGGTGGATAAGGTCGGAGGAAGCCTCCAAGTCCAACGCTTGTGCGCGCAGGTACTCGAACGCAAGTCTGTAACGCTCCAACTCCTCGTCCTTCTCCAAGAAGAGCGACCCGGCGTGGAAGTCGACGTAGACGACGTCGAGAGCGGGTTCGGCCCCGCCGATCATGACGAAGCTTCCCAGAGCAGCAGTGTGAGCGCCCTTGGTGAAGGGGAGCACCTGGAGTGTGGTGTGAGGCGATTCGTTCGCCGCGAGCAGCCGGTCCAACTGCTCCTTCATCGTCTGCGGTGACCCGACGACACGGCGGATGACGGACTCGTCGATGATCGCCCACAGGCGCAGCGGCTCCGGGCGGGCAAGGATCTCTTGCCGCTTCATGCGAATGTCCACGAGTCGTTCGATCTCTTCAGGAGACAGAGGTACCTCGTTGGCCTTCTGGAGGGCGGTGTTGTAGGCGCGCGTCTGAAGGAGGCCGGGAACGTAGACGCAGGAGAAGTGGTTCTCGCGTACAGCCTCATTCTCAAGGGTGAGCAGCAGGTTCATGCTCTCTGGAATGGAGTCGGCGAACGAACTCCACCAGCCCTGCTGCTTGGCGTCCTTGGCCAGCCGTACGACGGCCTCGCGCTCGGCGTCGGTAGCTCCGTACTCCCGGCACAGGGCATCGACCACGATCCACTTCGCCGGCCCTGACTGCGTCTCGTAACGGCTCACCGTGGCCTTGGAGACCCCGACAAGCCGACCGGCCTCCTCCAGGGTCAGCCCCTTGCTGGCACGCAGTTTCCTCAGCATCGCGCCCAGTTGGCGACGACGAGTGGTGGCCCTCACGGTCATACGGACTTCCTTCTGCGTGTGCGCCGGGCGGTCGCTCCGGGCCTGATCAGGCTAGGCAGCCAGGGGGCCGCCCACCATCAGATTCACTCGATGGATTCTCGTGAGAAGTTACATAGCGAGACTTCTCTGTGCCATTCTCCCTTACGAACCGCTACGCAATGCAGCCGGACGGACACGGCGGGCGCAGCATGCGCGTGGCCCGGGAGGGAGGAGTTCGCATGCTTGGCGACAAGGTCAGGGATCACCGGCACCGGTCTGTTCTGCCCTTTACGGCAGTGCCGGCCGAGGTGCGGCTGCTGAGACACGTCACCGCGGGCCAATTGGTCCGGTGGGGCGTGCCCCAAGCCGCAGACGAAGCCGAGCTGGTGGTCACGGAACTGGTCACCAACGTCATCAAGCACGTGGGAGAGGGCACTTCCGCCACGCTGGTCCTGGAGTGGGGCGGTGAGCGGCTGCGCGTAGAAGTCCACGACAAGAGCCATGCTGTGCCGTCCCTGTCAGCGGCCGGCTGCGACGACGAATGCGGGCGCGGTCTGCACCTGCTCGCCGCCGTGACGGCGGACTGGGGCACGGTGCTGACGGCGGCCGGAAAGTCGGTGTGGTGCGAGATCGCGCTCGGGCCTGAGCAGGTATGCCGACGGATGGAACGGGCGGCTGCGGCTCTGCAGAGCTACGGCCCTGGGGGCGACGTGACTCAGGAGGGCCGGCTGCGGGATGCCGCCCTCAAGGAGTCCGCGGTGCAGTTGATCGCCGACTTGCTGCACTGGACGGCCGCGTGCGGTCTTGATCCGGACGATGTGCTGGACCGGGCGCAGATGCACTACGAGGCGGAGGCGGGCGTTGCCGCCTGATGATGGCCGCTGGGCCCGGTGCTCCCGGTGAGACGGCATGGCGCTGCGGTGGCCGTGCCCGCCCTGAAAGGTCAATACCGCACGTTCGCCGACCCGACCGCAGTTACCTAGTAGACCCGGACCCATCTCCGCGGGAGAGCGCTGACCCCGGGTGAGCGGCCGCGGTCCGCAGAAGCGCCTCCGCGTCCGCGGTGGCCTGGTGCTCATGCAGCAGTAGCGCCGCTCGCACCACGTCTTGGTCAGTGCGGTCGCGTGCGTAGATATGCACGAGGTTGTCAGCCAGCTCGGCCTGCTCTCGGGTCCGCAACAGCCGTACCAGCAGCGCCATTTCTAGAGGAGCGCACGCCTCTGCCGTATGCCGCAGCAGCGCGAGGGTGCTGTCCGGCCGGCCGCTGTGGAGCAGCTCTTCAGCCCGGCGGCCGACATCGCGTGCCGCCAAGGCTTCGTTTTTGCTCTGTTGCCGGTCCCCTTGTCGGCGGGGGACCGGCAACAGAGTTGCGGGGTGCTCCGCCACTCGAAACTTTTGCGGGCCGGCTTCACGCGCCGGTGTCGGCTGGGCCGCCTTCAGCCGCCGCACCTCCTGTTTCAGCGCGATGGCGTGCTGGCGGAGTTCCCTGAGCTCTCGTTCCTGTTCTGCTGCCGACCGTTCGAGCTCTTCATGGGTTTCCTTCAGCTCTTCGTGGGTCTTCCGCAGAGCCCGGAGTTTCTGGCCAGCGGCATGTACCGCGTCTCTGCTCCGCGAGCAGTTGGCGCATCGTTCCTGCTCGGCTCTCTCGCGTAGTTCCAGAAGCTTCTCCCTGGTGATACCAAGCTTCTGGCCTCCTCCCGCGTCCCGGCAGGCGGTGTCGTAGATGCGCGCGGCTCCCTTCTCTGGCGGGACCCGCTCACCCTTGAGGTACCGCAACAGCGTGGTTTCGCTGACGTGCAAGTACTTGGCGGCCTGGGCCTGTGTCGGACGGGCTGGCGTCACTCCTTCTGGAGTCGTCACCACGAGATGGCGGCAGATCCCTTGCAGTGCTGCTGCGAGCCGCCGCTTGCCCGGCAGGACGTCCTCGCCGAAGTCCTTCTCAACCCACGCGAACGGGGGGCGACTGCTGCTGCGCTGAGTCAAGGTGACAACCTCCGCATATTCGACATAACCGGCCTTTTCGGCCGCGAGTCGGTGACGCTGTCCGCCATTGTGCCGGAGGGCAACGGGCTGCCGCCTGGCGGTTTTTGCTTCTTCTCTTGCCAGTTGAGGCGCAAGTTGCATCGAGAGGGTTCAAAGCGGTTTCGATGTGCCACGATTTAAGAGTCAGCCGCCAGTGGTGCGGGGGCGGCGAGAGTCACGCTTCTGCGGATGGTGTGTACATGCCATTTCGTGTTTTGTGCGACAGATCGCCTGGAAATTCGTACCGCTTTTCATGGGAGGGGACCCATCATGGCCGAGCCGTCTTGGCAGGAGACCAGTGCCGGAAACCACAAGCTGGGGAGTATGGCGCGTGCCGCTCTCTGGCTGATCCAGGTCGTCGGGGAGGGCGAGATCTTCACCGTGGCCAAGCTGCGCGAGGCGTTCCCGGACGTCGCGCAGATCGACCGGCGCATGCGCGGTCTGCGCGACTACGGCTGGGAGATCAGTACGGCCCGAGAGGACCCGGAGCTGCTTCCCCAGGAGCGCCGGTTCGTGACGCGCGGCAAGGACGTGTGGGTGCCGGGCCAGGCGAAGGGGCCGAGTCACAAGGCCAGCATCACCAACGCCCAGCGGGCGAAGGTGATGCAGGCAGACGGGTACATGTGCCGCACGTGTGGCATCGCGGCCGGCGAGGCGTACGAGGACGGTGTCAGCCAGGCGGTGCTCAACGTCGCCCGGCGGCAGGTGACGCTGGCGGACGGCAGTGTTACCCACCAGCTCGTCACCGAGTGCCAGCGGTGCGGGCGGGGGACCGTGGACCGGGCGGTGCACCTGCCGGAGGTGCTCTCCCGGATCGAGTCGCTGGCGCCCCTTGAGCGGAGCGTGCTGAGCGGCTGGGTGAAGAACGACCAGCGCACGTACAGCTCGCTGGAGGTGCTGTGGGGCATGTACCGCACCCTGCCGGAGGACTCCCGTAAGGCTGTGACCGACGCTCTTGACGGTACGGACGACTGAGACAGGACGGGATGACGATGATGCGCGAGTTTCCGGCCCCGCCGCGGGCGGCCGAGTTCAGCGAGCTGATCAGCAAGAAGGTCGAGGAGGTCAAGACGTCTGGCGGCACCAGGGAGACCGTGACCGTTGACTGGAACGGGCAGCAGGCCCATGTCGAAGTGATCGACCTGCCGCTCAGCAGCCTCTTCTACAACCCCAGCACCCACCGGATCCGGGCTCAGCGCAGCCACGACGCCGAGCGGGACGCGGCGTTGGACAAGGACCCCTGGAGTGCGGAGAGCCAGGACTACCTCGGGTTCCTGCTCAAGGCCGACCCTGAGAACACGAATGTGCGGGACAAGGACTTCGATGTCCTGAAGGACAGCCTTGACCAGTTCGGCCAGAACGACCCCGGGCTGGTGACGCGGCACGGGGTACTGGTCAACGGCAATACCCGGGCCGCCGCGCTTCGCGAACTCGGCGCGCAGTCGATGCGCGTCGGCGTGTTGCCGGCATCGTTCACCTGGGCCGAAATCAACGCCGTGGAGCTGTCCTTGCAGCTTCGCAAGGACCACCGGCGTGACTACTCCTACATCAACCGCCTCATCGCCATGGAGGAGCAGGCGGCGCTGGGCCGTACGCCGGAGCAGATCGCCAAGGACTTCCGGATCCAGGTGCGCACTTACCACCAGGAGCGGTGGATCCTCAGCACGATCCGCGAGCTGAACGAGCGCAGCCGCACCGGCGGCGGCAACGGACTGCGCCTGGTGGACTGGGAGGGCGCGCAGGAGCGGCTCAAGGAGCTCCACCGGCTGTACGTGAAGCTGGAAACGGTGGACCGTGACCAGGCCGAGATCCTGAAGGAACTGCGCCTGGCCGCGATCCTGCTCGACTTCTCCAAGACGGACGTCCGTCACATCAACGAGGACTTCCTGAAGGCGGGGCTGGAGCAGCAGTTGCCGATGGGCGCCACGACGGCCGCACAGCCGCAGTCGGTGTCTATCCCCGGTCTGGGCCTGGAGGTGCCCGCAGCCTCCTCCGCCGTCGCGGAGGCCCGGGCGATGAACGACGAGATCCTCCGCACCGCCGCAGTGGTGAGGAACGAAGCCTCGGACCTCGGTGATGAGCGCAAGGCTGCCGCGCAGGACAACTGGGACAGCGCCAAGAAGGCGTTCGACGAGGCGATTGAGGCGGCGGGCCGCAGTGCCAGGCTGCGCAAGCGCAAGCAGCTTGCCCCGGCCCGGCTGGCCGAGGCCTGCGCGAGCATCGACCAGTGCGTGAGCGACCTGGTGCAGGCACGCACCTCCCGCAGCCTGGACGAGGAGGCGTTCGATGACGCGGTGATCAAGCTGCGGGGGAGCCTGCTGAAGCTCGCGCAGCAGGCCGGCCGTGGGCTGCCGCAGCCCGGAGACGGCGTGTCCTGGCTGCTGGAAGCGGTCTCGGCGGAGGGCTCCCGGTGACCAGCACCACCAGTGAGAAGTCACTCCGTCTCGGGTTCGACGAGACCCGCACCCGTGTGGTTCTGCGGACTACGGAAGCATTCCAGCAGGAACTGGTTCAGCTGGCCGCCCGGTTTCGTACCGGCGGCCAGCTTGGCCCGCTGAGCGCCTCGGTCTCCCTGGACGAGCTGCTCGCGGACCTCGGTCTGCTCGGTACTTGGTCCGACCCCGCCGGTGTGGAGTGGGCGGATGACCTTCGGGACCTGGTCTCCGGGGTAGTCCAGGACGCACACACGGTGCAGCAGCGGCTCACCGGGCGGGTGACGGCCGGCGAGGTCACGCCCGATGACGTGCCCGTGCTTCTCGGCGACACCTGGAAGGGCGAACTCAGCGAATTCCAGCGCCGGGATATCGCGAAACTCCTGTCGCTTCAGCACGGCGCCAACTTCAGCGTGCCCGGCGCCGGCAAGACCCGGGTAGCGCTCGCTGTGTACGCGGCCCAGAAGGCGGCCGGCCGAGTGCGTCGGCTGCTGGTCGTGTGCCCCAAGTCGGCCTACGAGTCCTGGCGCTACGAAACCGCTGAGTGTCTGACCCATCCGCTGCGTATCAACGTGCTGGATGGGTCGCTGGATCAGTGGGCCGAAGTGCTCGTGGTGAACTACGAGCGTCTCGACCGGTCCCTGCCCACGCTGGCCGGCTGGCTCAAGTCGGGCCCGTCCATGATCATCCTGGATGAGGCGCATCGGATGAAGCTGGGTGCGCGCGGTACGTACGGAGCGGCCTGCATGGCGCTGGGACCGCTTGCTGCGAGACGGCTGATTCTGACCGGTACGCCGGCCCCCAACGGGTCACGGGACCTGGAGAACCTCCTGGGCTTCGTCTGGCCAGGGCACGGCCAGCGCACGGTGGTCCAGGCGGTTGCCGGAGGGGATCTCGCGCACGCCAGCTCGGTCCTCCGGCCGTTGTTCACTCGCACGACGAAGCATGAACTCGGCTTGCCGCCCGTGCAGCTGGGTCTGCGCTTCGTCGACATGCCACCGCTGCACGATGAGATCTACACGGCCATTGTGGGCGGCGAAAGCCGAGGCGCCGCGCGCGAGGATCTGAGTTCCCTCGGGAAGACGGCCCTGCGTCTCCTCATGGCTGCCACCAGCCCCGCCCTGCTCCTGGAAGGGGGCAGCCGCTACGAACCACTCGCCTATCAGCTGCCGCCGATGGAGATTCCCCAGGGGACTTCGCTGTACTCGCTCATGCAGAACCTTCCTGACTACGAGCTCTCCCCCAAGTACAAGGAAGCCGTGGCGATCATCGCGGAGAACGCCGCCCAGGGCCGGAAAACGCTGGTCTGGACGACGTTCGTCAGGAGTCTCACCACGCTGGAGCGCATGCTGGAGAAGTACAGCCCGGCTGTTGTCTACGGCGGTACGCCCGACCGCGAGGAGCAGATTCGCCGGTTCAGGGAAGACCCGGCGTGCATGGTGCTCATCTCGAACCCGGCCACTCTGGGTGAGGGAATCAGCCTGCACCACGTCTGCCACGACGCGGTTTACGTGGACCGTGACTTTATGGCGGGGAGGTTCCTCCAGAGCCTGGACCGGATCCACCGTCTCGGGCTCGCTCCCGGCACGGAGACCCGGGTGACGGTGCTGGCAGTGAGGAACTCCGTCGATGAGGTTGTGGCCGCGAGCCTGGAGCGGAAGCTGGAGTTCATGGGGCGCATCCTGGATGACCCCACTGTGCAGCAGCTCGCCGATCTTGAGGAAGAGCCGGCGGTGGCGGCCGGCCTCGCACCGAGTGACATAGAGGCGTTGCTGAGTCACATGGGAGGCCGCTAGCACTGGCCGCGTGCTGCGAGGCCGACGGGACTACCCTCTGCGGTGTGTCCCACGAAGCCGACTGGGAAGCCCCGGAGGGATCCTGGGCCTCCTCCGCAGCACGCCGCCGCAACATGCAGGCGATCCGCAGCCGTGACACGAAGCCGGAAATCGCGATCCGGCGGCTCGTTCACGCCACCGGGCTGCGGTACAGGGTAGCTGCCCGTCCCCTCCCCGATCTTCGTCGGACGGCGGACATGGTATTCCGTTCGGCGAGGGTCGCGGTGTTCATCGACGGCTGCTACTGGCACGGCTGTCCTGAGCACTATGTCTCCCCGAAGACCAATTCCGGCTACTGGTCGGAAAAAGTTGTCCGCAATGTCACGAGAGACCGGGACACCGACGAAAAACTGCGGGAGGCTGGCTGGCTCGTGCTCCGCTTCTGGGAGCACGAGCCCTCAGACGCCTGTGCCGACAAAATCGCTGCGACGGTCTTGGCTCGGCGTGAGAGCGGTCCGGCGAGGGGAGACTGAAATTTCCAGCTGCTGCGGAACATCTTCAACGAGAGTTGCTCCCGCTGTCTCCATCTCATAGTCCCTGGTAAGAACTTCTCTGTATTCAGGGAGAAGAACAGCGGCGATAGAGCGTCCCACTGCCTCGGCCACCGGCGGCGGAAAGGCATTTCCGACCTGACGGTAGCGGGCTGTCTTCCGGCCCTGGAATTTCCACTCTTCAGGGAAACCCTGGATAGTCGCGGCCTGGGCGACGGTGAGCATGGGGCCGGCCGGACGGAACAAGTCCCGTTCCGGGTCACAGCTTTCCGGATCGTTGGCGATGCCCATGCCGTCGACACCGAGTTCCGCCCATGCCCGCTTGGCGCGAGTAGGGCCCAGGTCGGCGCCGCCGTGCTTCCGCGAGCCTCCTACGAGAGTTGGGGCAACGGTCCTGCCTGCCGCCGAGGCGCGGGTGATCTGCCGCTTCCAGTCCTCGAAGACCGTCTTCCCGGTTCGCTCGCCAGGTCGGGCAGGTTCGCCATTCACGTTCTTGTCCCAGAAAGGTTTGCAGCGTGCGAGCATGCTCTTCTCAAGCTTCTCAAACACGGTAATGTCGCTGCCCTTTATGCCTGTCGGCCACTGGAACCCGTGATGTCCCGGCTTTACTGCGTTCCGGTGAATAGCTACCAGAATCGCGCGCGGTCGGAGCTGTGGAACTCCGAAGTTCTTCGCGTCCATGCGACGCCAGACCTTCCGCATGGCCACGTCCTGCGCACTAGGCGACTGGTCCGGATCAATATCCGGAACTAGATAACCAAGGTCGCGCAAAGTATTGAGAATCGAATTCCGATACTCAATGAAGACTTCCGGAGGTTCAAGGATTCCTCTGACATTCTCAATCATCACTGCTTTGGGCCGGAGGGCTTCGATGATCTCAAGTGCTGCCGGGAAAAGGTCCCGTTCGTCGTCCGGGCCGAGTCGGTGCCCAGCCAAGGAGAACGGAGGGCATGGGACTCCACCAGCGAGCAAGTCGAGTTCTCCAGGCTCAAGGCCGAGATTTTTCCGTACCTGGGAGCCGAGGAAGTCCTTGACGTCCATAGGGAGGATTTCTTCGGCTTTATGCCGATTCCAGCCGGGCCAGTCGCTTACGTTGGCTCGCAAGGTGGCGGCGGCGTACGGGTCCCACTCGACCAGAGCGCGGTGATCAAAGCCAGCGTTGTGCAGTCCGACGGCTTGCCCCCCAGCACCCGCGCAGATCTCGATCGAGGTCAGTGGCGAGGTGAACTGCGGTCGCGTCTGGCCGCTGCGGGGCATGGCGGTCTCCTGAAGGTGGTCGTTCCGGGAGAGGCGATGATCACGTGCGAGCCTCTCGACATCAAGAGTCTCGCACTTTTGTGGGATCACTGATGCCTTACACGAGAGGTGAGGCGGTGTGGGCGTGCAGCAGCTTCCGGTGCTCAGCCTGGAATAGGGCGAACCGCCCTATAACTTCCCAGGTGCCGCCACCCAAGCCTCCGTGTCACCGTGATCCCGCCGGGTCCTCGGGAGCGGTACCGGCAGAGCCAGAGCATCCGCCGCTCCGTGACACAGCAGGGGGAAGCATGCGACCGAACACCTTGAAGCGGACGGCCGTCAGCGTCATCGCCGCGGCCGGTATCGCCGCCGGGAGCCTCGCGGGGGCGACCGTCAGTTCCGCCGTCGCCGACACGTCCGCCAAGCAGACGGTGGTGAGCGGCGAGGTCGGCACGCTCGCGACGTACAACTTCGGCCTCAGCACCAACCAGGCCAAGGGGGTCCAGCGCTGCCTGGCGGCGGAGTACGACTACAACGGCGCGATCGACGGGCTGCTCGGCACCAACAGTTGGAAGGCGCTCCAGCGGGCCCTTGCGCAGCACTGGGACTACAACGACGCGATCGACGGGATCCCCGGGCCCAACACGATCAAGGCGTTGCAGCGCCTGCTGAAGGCCAGCTACGGATACACCGGCCAGATCGACGGAATCGCCGGGGACGGCACCAGGGCGGCGTTCGCGAGGTTCGCCGACAGGGCCGTCAGCGTCTGCTGATCCGCGATCGCGCGGTTATGCGGGGCTCAGGCCGGCCGGTGCGGAACTCCACGAGTTCCGCACCGGCCGGCCTGCTGGGTGTCGGGCGGGTGCGGATCTCATCGTTCTGCCGTGGCGTGACACTCCCCGTACGTCCGTCCCGATCCGCACCAGCAGTCAGCTGCCCGCTGCGGCGGCCAGGCCACCGCCCGCCCCCGCGCCCCCAGAGTCGTCGCATACTGCGGCAGCAGCGCCGCGTCCCCCGGGGAGGCGCCCTCCGAGGCCGCGAACGCCTCGTAGGACGGGACCGTGCCCCGCACGACGCCCAGGTTCCGGGTGCCCGAGGACTCCAGTTCCCGCAGCGCCTCCTCTATCGAGGACAGGTGCTGTTCGTAGGTCGGGTACTCGGAGGAGAGGGACGGATAGGCGGCGAGCAGTTCGGTCAGTTCCTCGGCGGGCCAGTGCAGCATGGCGACCGGGAAGGGGCGGGAGAGGGCCTCGCGGAAGGCGCCGAGTTCGGCGCGCAGGCGGGAGATCTCCGCCTCCAGTTCGGCGGGGTTGTCGGAGCCGAGGGACCAGACGCGCTTGGGGTCGTGGAGTTCGTCCAGGGAGACCGGCATGGAGTGCAGGGTGTCGGCGAGGGTGTCCCAGTCGTCGTGCGGCAGGCCCAGCATGCGGCGGACGCGGTGGCGGCCGAAGAGGAGGGGGTGGGTCGGGCGCGGAGGTTCCGGGGCGTCGGTCAGGAGGAGACGGGCGGCCTCGGTGAACGTCTCGTGGGCCGCTTCCAGCTCGTCGTGGGACTCCAGGGACTCCGCGACGATGATCCAGGGGGCCGGGTCGCGCGGGGCGGCCGTGCGGACGCCCTCGATGATGGCCCTGGCCTCGGCCTCGTGGCCGTACTCCCAGAGGTTGGACGCCTTCAGGGCGCGGACCAGGGACGGGTTCTCCAGGGGGCCGGGGGCGGCGAGCAGGCGGTCGTAGAAGGCGGTCGCGGCGGGGCGTTCGCCGGCCAGCTCCAGGTGGGCTGCGGCCCGCAGCAGCAGGGCTTCGGCGTCCTCGGGGTACAGGCCGGCGGTCCGCTCCAGGCGTGCCGCTTCGGCGGTGTGGTCGACGTTCTCGGCAGGCGTGTCGGGGCGCATGGGGGACACCGTACTGCCGTCCGGTGACATGGGGTGAGGAGGCGGTCGAGGTACTGGCGGTTGTGCGGGCGTGGGAGGGGCTTCACTTCCGGGTGCGAGATGTGAAATCGTGAGTCACGACCCAGTAATCATATTTCTCTGTAGTTACAGCGCAGGCGGCGTCCGTCGGAAACCCAGTTCGCGGCTTACCGTGAGTGAAACCTTGCGATGGAGACCGCCCTGAATGGTTGAGGTTCGCCTACGTCACTCTGAACCTGGGGCTCGACCAATCTCTCTCTTCAACGCATCGCACGCTTCTGAGCTGCACAGAAAAAGCGCGTGGAATGCGCTCCTCGTACGTCCGGGAAAGTTCGGCCTGCGCGCCCAGTCTTCGGCCGACCTGAGAAGGGTTCGGAAGAATTCGCTGCGTTCCTCGGGGTACCCGGAGAGGATCTTTTCCGAATCTTCTATAATCAGAAGATAGCGCGTAGCGCTGATCCAGTTCAGGTCGGACAGGCAATCGTACAGGGCATTCCAGTTCCAGCCGAAATAGTCCGGGAGTTTGAAGGTCTCGTAGAACTGGGAGAAAACGCCGTCGACGTCACCCATCTCCCCGCCATGCATCCTGGCGGCGTAGATGGATCCGCTCGGTGGCAGGGCTTGCCGCGCCGGAATAAGTGACTCATCCGGGACCACTTGCAACCAGGGCGGATCATGGTCCCACCAAGGGTTTTTACTCATCGCCCGACCTCCATCACGATATATGTCTGATAGTGAGTGGGAGTATAATACGCAGAACCATCGGATCCGGTGATGATCCGTTCTCCGCCAGGCTCTGGATTCAATGTCGACTGTACAGTTCCCCATTCTGTGTAGCGAACGGGATTTCCGGTGCTGTCAAACTCGGGAAGCTTGTAACCGCCCCCCTTTCCGTTGTTCTCAAATGGACGAGGTATCGATGGCCCCATGAGCTGTGGTCCAGCGCCCTGCGCCTCGACACCGAATTGCCGAAGGTCCTGTAGCACTGCCTTCGATTCCGCAGGCACCGTTGTGGGGATCCAACCCTTAAGTCTGGACGTGTCACCCAGGATCTGCCCCTCCTGACATTGCGGCGCAAGCCCGAGTGCGTCAGTCCAGGTGTGGGGGTTGTGGACGTAGGTGTTGGGGTTGGGCGCCGGCGCGAGGCCGAGGGGGTCGGAAGTTACGTAGCGGGCAGTTTCGGGATCGTAATGCCGGAAGTAGTTGTAGTTGAGCCCGGTCTCCGGGTCGAAGTACTGCCCCGGAAAGCGCAGCGGTGTGTACGCGGTGGCCGTCTGGGCCCAAGTGGTTGTGCCCCAAAGGGTTGTGTGGGAGTGCCAGGCGACCGTGCCCGCCTCGTCGACCAGTTCTGTCGGTGTGCCGATCAGGTCGGTGACGATGGCGTAGAAGCGTTGGTCGATTTCCTCTTGGGACGTGTTGGACGGCGTTCTGTGTTCCGTCTGGGTCAGTGGGCGCAGTCCGTCGTGGTTCCAGGTGAGGGTGGTGGTCGATTCTGGGGTGGACGTGGTTTGTTCGGTGAGGGTGGTGCCGTCCCAGGTGAAGTCCGTTTGGTCCGTGACCGTTGTGCCGTCCGCGGCGAGGCGTTGTTTGGCGATGCGGCGGCCCAGGGGGTCGTAGCGGTAGCGCCAGGTCGTGCCGTCGGGGGTGGTGACGGAGGTGAGGCGGTCTTCCGTGTCCCAGGTGTAGTGCCAGGTGTCCGGTTTGCGGGACAGGCGGGTTTTCTGGCGGAGGGTGATGCGGCCGGCTGCGTCGTGTTCGTAGCGGACGGTGCCCGCGCGGGTGATGCGGGTGCCGGTGTAGGTGCGGTCGCCGGTCGCTTCCTGGCCGGGCATGGTGGTCGGCCAGGTGGCGTGGGTCTGGTTGCCTGCCGGGTCGTAGGCGTAGGACTCGGACCAGTTCGCGGCGTGGACGGCGGTGACGCGGCCGGTGGCGTCCAGGTCGAAGTGGCGGGTGCCGGAGAGCTGGTCGTCGATCGAGGTCAGGTTGCCGTCGGCGCGGTAGGTGTAGGCGCGGTGCTGGAGGGGGGTGCCGGTCGGGCCCGTGAGGGTTTGGTTCGTGAGGCGACCCAGGGGGTCGAAGGTGTTGGTGAGGGACAGCGCCTCGTCCAGGTGGCGGGTCAGTTCGCGGCCGGTGGCGTCGTGGGTGAAGGCGAGAGTGTGGGCGCCGGTGGTCAGGGTGGTGCGGTTGCCCGCCGCGTCGTAGGTCCAGGTGCTGGTCGCGCCGGTGGGGGTGGTGCGGGTGATGCGGCGGCCCAGGGCGTCGTAGGTGTGGGTGAGGGTGCGGCCGTTGACCGTTTCGGCGGTCAGGCGGCCCGCCGCGTCGTGCTGCCGGGTCAGCACCGCGTCGGGGCACACTGCCCGGGTGAGGTGGCCGGTCTCGTCGTACGCGTACGTCGTGATCGTTCCGGCGGCGTCCTTGGTGGTCACCCGGCCCAGTACGTCCCGTTCGAAGCGGATGGTCTGGCCGCTCGCCGTGGTCGTGGTGGTGAGCTGGCCCGCCGGGTCGTGGCCGTAGGTGAGTGTGCGGTTGTCGAAGTCCGTTTCCGTGACCAGGCGGCCGGCCGGGTCGTAGGCGTAGGTCCAGGTCAGGCCCTGTGGGTTGGTGACCTTTGTCAGGCGCAGTTCGGTGTCGTGGTCGAACTCGTGGCGGACGCCGTCCGGGCCGGTGCGGGCGGTGAGCAGGTCGAAGTGGGTGTACTCGTAGCGGGTTACGGCGCCCAGCGCGTCGGTGTGGCTGGTGCGGTTGCCCTCGCCGTCGTAGGTCCAGGACTCCGTGCTGCCGTCCGCGGCGGTACGGCGGGACAGGCGGCCCTCCACGGTCCACTCCAGGCGGGTGACCGCGCCGAGGGGGTCCGTGATGGTCGTCGGGCGGCCGAAGGCGTCGCGTTCGTAGCGAGTGACCGCGCCCAGTGGGTCGGCGATCTCCAGGGGGAGGCCCGCCGGGTCGCAGTGGACGGTGGTCGTGGCGCCGGTCGGGTCGGTGATCGATGACAGGTTGCCGCGGGGATCGTAGGCGTAGTGGGTGGTGGTCCTGGTGGTGTGGTCCGTCAGGGCGGTGCGGTTGCCCCACTCGTCGAAGCGCTGGGTGAAGTGGTTGCCGTCGGGGGTGGATATGGCGACCGGCAGGCCCTGGTCGTCGTAGCCGACGCTGGTGTAGCGGCCGTCGGGGCGGACGGCCATGAGTATCCGGCCCGCCTCGTCGTAGGCGTAGCTCCGGGTGCGGCCCAGCGGGTCGGTGACGGTGACCGGGCGGTCGGCGTGGTCGTAGCTGGTGTGGGTCGTCGCTCCGTCGGGGGCGGTCTCGGCGACCACCTGCAAGGCGTTGTTGACGTGGTAGTGGGTGGTGTGGCCGAGGGAGTCGGTCGCGGTGATCGTGCTCAGGCCGGTCGCCGGGTCGGGGTCGGCGTAGGTGAAGGTGTTGCGCAGGTGGCCGGCGGCGCCCGACTGGGAGACGCAGCGGCCCCGGTCGTCGTAGACGTAGTGGTACGAGGAGTCGTTGGTGTCGGTCCAGGCGGTGATGCGGCCCTGCTCGTCGTTGGTGAAACGAGTCGGGCGGCCGGAGGAGTTCGTCACCGACGCGAGGTGGCCGGCCTCGTCGTAGCCGAAGCGGGCCAGTTCGGCCCTGCCGCCCGGTGCGGTGGGGTCGGTCAGGCGCAGGGCGGTGACGCGGTCGGCGGCGGTGTCGATGGTCAGGTGGTAGCCGGACGAGTGGGTGATCGCGGTGGGGGCGCCCTCGGCGTCGTAGGCGAAGGCGAGCCACTGGCCCGAACGGTCGGTGATCTGTTCCAGCAGGGCGATGCCGTCGCCGTCGCCGCCGGGGGACGCGAAGTACCAGGTGCGGCCGGTCGCGGGGTCGGTGACGGTGTAGTCGCCGTGGGCGTCGACGGTGAGGGGGTGACGGGCGCCGTCCAGCGGGAGGGTGGGAACGCCGGGGGAGGGGTGGGGGTAGGCGAGCAGCGCGCCGTTGTCGCGGACCAGGATCACGCCCTCGGCGTCGATCTCCAGGCGCTGGTCGGCGGTGGAGGCCCAACTCGGGCCGAACCAGCGGCCCGCCCGGTAGGACGACTCGAACTGGCGGGAGAAGACCAGGGGGAAGGTGGCGGGGAGGGTCGCGTCGGTCTGGGGCAGTGCCATGCGGCCGGTGGCCATGTCGACCGGGTCGCCGAACCACTTGCACTTGTACTCCCGGGCGACATCCCTGAGCGCCTGGCCGACGCTTCTGCGGGCCGCGCCGGTCGCCGCGCCCTTGGCGGCGCCGCGCGCGGCACCCCGGGCAGCCCCGCGGGCCACGCCGCCCGCGCCCTTGCCGCCGATCAGGTTCGAGGCGAGGACGCCCGCCGCCTCGCCCGGATCGCTGCCCCAGCCGCTGCCGAGGACGGACTTGGGCAGGCGTTCGGGGTGGGCGGCGGTGCCGACCAGGCCGGCCAGCAGCATGCTGGAGTTCTTCAGCCAGTCGCCGGGGTGGGTGATGTTGTAGGAGTCGAACGGGTTGACGGTGCGGGCGAGTTTGGCCATGTCCGCGCCGCCCTTGAGGAGACCGCCGACGACGTGGACCTGGTTCAGCTGAGTGCCGACGAAGGCGTCGGTGGCGTCGGCGGTCAGACGGTCGGTGAACTCCGGTTTCGGCGGGGCCGTCGCCAGGGCGGCCGCGAGCCGGCGCTGCGCGTCGTGGGCCGCGTCGGTGCGCTGGCGGCGGGCCTCGGTGAGGATCTCCTCGGCCTCCCGCCGGCCCGCCGCTCCCGGGTCGGTGAAGGTGCCCGGCTCGGCCGGTCGCGCGCCCGGGTCGCGGCCCGCCGCCAGGGCCGCGTTGTAGCGTTCGGCGGCCGCGTTGAACACCGACACCCGGGCGTTGTGCGCGTCCACCGCCCGCCGGCTGGCATCCTCGGCGGCGCGGTAGGCGTCGATCGCCGCCTGCGCCTGCTGCTGCGCCCAGCGGACCGTGTCGGCGTACGCCTCCAGCGCGCCCGCCGCGCTCTCGCAGGCGTCGGCGGCGGTCAGCCACTGCTTGGGGTGCATGTCGAACTTCCGGCGGAAGGCGTCCGCGGCCTCGCCCTGCCAGCCATCGCCGTCCAGCGCGCGCATCCCCTGGCCGACCGTCTCGAACGCCCGGCAGAAGTCCCGCAGATGACGGGCCCGCGTCTCCAGCGCCGGCGCGCTGCCGTGCACCAGTTCCTTCGGGTCCTCGCTCTCGCCCAGCGCGCGTTCGGCGACGTCGCCGCCGAGCCGGTTGTCCACTCCCTCGCCGAAGTCGCGCACCCCTTCGGCGAGCCGGTCCGCGCCGACGGCGGCGAGACCGTCGGCCGCCTTGTCCGCGCCCCAGCCGACGGCCTCCCCGACGCCCTCCTTCGCGCCCTCGACGGCGCTCTCCAGACCGTCCCCCACGCCGTTGACCAAGTCGCCCAGGCCGCCCATCAGCGCGTCGCCTCCCCTTCACCGGACGGGCCGCCGCCCCACTGCCAGTCCGTACGCGGGTCGAACGGCGCGTCGAGGGTCACCGGGGAGCTCTCCACGTCCTGCCCGGCCTGCGCCCACGCCTGCCGGGCCGCCTCGTACCCCGCCAGGTCGGACTCCGCGCTGTAGTCCGGGTCCGTGACGTGTGCGAGGGAGTTGTCCTTCAGCGTGTCCGACCAGGAACGCTGCTCGACCTGCTGCTCGGTCAGGTACGGGTTGCCCGCGGCGGCCGTCCACACCCCCTTGAGGGTGTCCGAGACGTACTGCTCCTGCTCGTGGTAGAGCCCCGCGTTGAGCCGCAGCCGTTCCGCGAAACCGTTGGCGTCGCCGATCAGGGAGCGCACGCCCCAGCCCCACCGCTCGCAGAAGTCGGCGAACACCTGGCGCAGCGCCGCGTCTCCCACCTCCAGGCCGGTCAGCTCCAGGTCGTCGAAGCCGCGGCCCAGGCCCGCCTCGATGTCGAAGCCCAGCTCCTTCAGCTCGGCCAGCGCCGCCTCGATCCCCCGGGTGATCTGCTCCAGAGCCTCGGGATCGACCTGGTAACCACCGCCGCTCACGTGTCCGGCCCGTCTGTGTTCAGGGGTGCGGTGGGCGGGGCGACGATGCCTCGGGGCGGTGGCGGTGCGGTGTCTGCCGGGTTGTCCGTGTTCAGGGGTGCGGTGGGCGGGGCGACGATGCCTCGGGGCGGTGGCGGTGCGGTGCGTGCCGGGTTGTCCGTGTTCAGGGGTGCGGTGGGCGGGGCGACGATGCCTCGGGGCGGTGGCGGTGCGGTGTCTGCCGGGCTGTCCGTGTCCAGCGCCGCGGCGGCGGGAACGACGCCCCGGACCGGCGGCAGCACCATGCCCGCCGGACTGCCCGCGTCCACGGCGATGCCCACCGGGCCGCCCGCCTCGGCCACCGCCGGGACCACCTGGTCCAGCAGACGCGCCCCGTGCACCGGCACCTCCTCGAGCCCGGTCGCACCCCGCGCCCGGGCGAACCGCCGCAACGCCGCCGCGTCGGTGAAGGCGAACAGCCAGCGGACACCGCCCGCCTCGGCCGCCAGCACCGAGCCGTCCGCCACCGGCACCAGCACCTCGCTGCGCCGGAACTCCCCGACCAGCGACCGCGGATCACCCTCTCCGGTCGCCGCCAGGTCCGCCAGCCGCAGCCGCAGCAGTGAGGCGTCGGTCCCCATCGAGTCCTCCGTCGCATACTTCGCCGATCATCGCGCACGTGCGCGAACAGGCTATGCGGCGCCCGCGATTTGGCCCACGCCTTTCGGACCCGGCCGTGTCGAGGCGGATGCGGTATAACCGGAGGAGCGCGGCGAACAGCCGTGCGGGGGAGCGGACATGGGGAGGTGGGCGTCGGTGGAACGTGCCGGTGGCCGTCTTCGGCCCGTTGTCCTGCTGGTAGTCGCGGTGCTGTTGCAGTTCGCCGTGGTCGACGCCGGGAGTCTCTCCGTCGCCGTCGCGCTCGCCGCCACCGCCGCGGCCGGGTCCGCGCTCGCCGTCTGTGCCCTGGTCGCCGCGCGCTGCGCGCCCGCCGTGCCGCCCACCCGGGTCCGTACGGCCATCCGCGACCGCGACCGGCGGACGGCCTTCCTGCCGCAACGCGATCCCGACGCCGCCGGGCGGCCCAGGCCCCGAGCACCCGGCCGCGCCCTCCCGGCGACCGCCGCGTAGGTCACACCTCTCCTTCACCCGGTGTACTTCCGCCCACCGGGCCCACGCGCACCCGGCGTGCGCCCGCTCACCGTTTCCCGTGACCCCGCCCGGTCCGCCGGTCCCGCCGTTCCTCTCACCCGGTTCACCCGGTTCACCCGGTACGTCGAGACCCCCGGAGGGCTCCCCGCCATGTCCGTTTTCGCCACCCTGGTCGACGGCCTCGCCACCTTGGTCGACGGCCTCGCCGACCTGCTCCGGCCGCTGTTCGGCGCCGGTGCCGCGGCCGCCGCCGTCGTGCTGTTCACCGCGCTGGTACGGCTCCTGGTCCATCCGCTGTCCCGGGCCGCCGCCCGCGGCCGGCGGGCGCGCACCGCGCTGCGGCCGAGGATCGCCGAACTGCGCCGCGAGCACGCCCGCGACCCCGAGCGGCTCCAGCGGGCCGTGCTCGAACTGCACGCCGAGCAGCAGGTGTCCCCGCTGTCGGGCTGCCTGCCCAGCCTCTGCCAACTGCCCGCCTTCTTTCTCCTCTACCACCTCTTCTCCAGCACCTCCATCGGCGGCGAGCCCAACACCCTGCTCGGCCGCCACCTGTTCGCCGCCCCGCTCGGCGGGAACTGGAGCGACGCGCTCGCGGCCGGCGGACCGGCCGGCGGTGCCGGGCTGGTCTACGCCGGACTGTTCGCGCTCGTCGCCGCCGTGGCCGCGTTCGGCTACCGGCAGAGCAGGCGGGCGACGGCCGAGCAGGCACCCGAGTTGCAGGCCGGTCCGGCGGCGCTCACCAAGGTGCTGCCGTTCATGTCCTTCGGCACCCTGATCACGGTGGCCGTCGTGCCGCTCGCCGCCGCGCTCTACGTCGCCACCAGCACCGCCTGGAGCGCCGTCGAACGCGCCGTCCTGTACCGCTGAGCCGTCGAGGGGTCTTGCGGAGCCGGAGCTGACCTTGGAGGATCGACCAGTCCTCCGATGGATCAAGGCCCGCCGCACCCGGGCCGCTCATCGGCGGGCGGCCCGCGACCGAGGGAGAGAGAACATGAAGCTGCTGCGAGTCGGTACGGCCGGGGCGGAGCGGCCCGCGCTGCTCGACGCCGACGGCACCCTGCGCGACCTGTCGGGCGTGGTGCCGGACGTCGACGGGACGCTGCTCGCCGACCCGGCGGCGCTGGCCCGGGTACGGGCCGCCGCCGACACCGGCGAACTGCCGGTACTGGACGGGACGGGGCTGCGTATCGGGCCGCCGCTGGGCCGGATCGGCAAGGTCGTGTGCATCGGGCTCAACTACCACGACCACGCCCGCGAGACCGGGGCCGAGCCGCCCGCCGAACCCGTCGTCTTCCTCAAGGCGGCGGACACGGTGGTCGGGCCGCACGACACCGTGCTCGTGCCGCGCGGGTCCGGCAAGACCGACTGGGAGGTGGAGCTGGCGGTGGTGATCGGGCGCACCGCCCGCTACCTGGAGTCCGGCCAGGAGGCGCTGGCCTGCGTCGCGGGATACGCGGTCGCGCACGACGTGTCCGAGCGGGAGTTCCAGATCGAGCGCGGCGGGACCTGGGACAAGGGCAAGAACTGCGAGACGTTCAACCCGCTGGGACCCTGGCTGGTGACGACGGACGAGGTGCCCGACCCGCAGGACCTGCGGCTGCGGCTGTGGGTCAACGGGGAGCTGAAGCAGGACGGGACGACCGCCGAGCAGATCTTCCCGGTGGCGGAGGTCGTGCGGTACCTCAGCCACTTCATGACGCTGTATCCCGGTGACATCATCAACACCGGCACCCCGGCGGGGGTGGCGATGGGGCGCCCCGAGCCCAAGCCGTATCTGCGGGCCGGGGACGTGGTCGAGCTGGAGATCGACGGACTGGGGCGGCAGCGGCAGCAGCTGAAGGACGCGTAGGGCTGCCGCCGGGAGGGGAACTGCGGTGCGTTGTCGGCTGCGGGCCCGGTCGTGGCTGGTCGCGCCCCCGCGGCGGAGCCGCACATGTCACAGCGCCGCGCCCCTTTCGGGGCGCCTTCCTTACGCCAGTACGGCGGCCAGGCGGCGCCAGCCCGCAGTGGGCAGCGGGGCGTCCGGGCCGGCGTCCTCCACCAGCTGGAGGGCGACATGGTCGGCGCCCGCCGCGTGGAACTCCGTGACGCGGCGCCGGATCGTGTCCTCGTCGCCCCAGGCGAACACCGCGTCGATCAGCTTGTCGCTGCCGCCGTCCGCGACATCGGCGTCGGTGAAGCCGAGCCGCAGGAAGTTCTGGGTGTAGTTGGGCAGCCGCAGATACATGGCGAGGTAGCCGCGGGCGGTCGCGCGGGCCCGGGCCGGGTCGGCGTCCAGGACCACCTTGAACTCCGGGGCCAGCAGCGGACCGGCGCCGAGGAGTTCCCGGGCCCGCGCGGTGTGCTCGGGGGTGACCAGGTACGGGATCGCGCCCGCCGCCCGGTCCCGGGACAGCTCCAGCATCTTCGGACCGAGCGCCGCCAGCACCCGGCGGTGGGCCGGCGCCCCGGCCCGGTCCAGCGCGTCGAGGTAGCCGACCATCGCCGAGTACGGCCGCGTATACCCCTTCACCATCGGGCCGTGGCTGACGCCCAGGCCGAGCAGGAAACGGCCCGGGTGGGCCACCTCCAACTCGGCGAACCGGGCGGCGGCCGCGGCCGCCTCGTGCTCCCAGACGCTCTGGATGCTGGTGCCGACGACGATCCGCGAGGTCGCCTCGATCAGCGGGGCGGCGTGGTCGGCGAAGCTGTTGCCGCCCAGCCACAGGGCGCCGAAGCCCAGCTCCTCCAGCTCCGCGGCGGCCTCGGCCCGCGCGCCGCGCCCCGCGGGGTCCTCGGCGCGCAGGGCCGGACTCCAGACGCCGTACCGTCCGACGGACTGCTTCAGGGCTGCCGTGCTGTCGTTCATGGGGCTCCGATCCCTCCGGTGGGCGTGGTGATCACCAACCCGACGGGTCCCCGGATCATTCCCCGAGGAACCGCTCCAGCGCCTCCACCACCAGTCGGTGGTCCGCCAACTGCGGCAGCCCGGAGACGGTCACCGCGCCGACCACGCCGACCCCCGCCACCGTGACCGGGAAGGAACCGCCGTGCGCCGCGTAGCGGTCCGGGTCCAGCCGGGAGGACTCCTCGAACGTCGTGCCCTTGGCCCGGAACCGCGCGCCGACCAGGTACGAGGCCGAGCCGTACCGCTCCACCACCCGGCGCTTGCGGGCGATCCAGGCGTCGTTGTCGGGCGTGGCGCCGGGCAGGGCCGCGTGGAAGAGCTGCTGGCCGCACCGGTGGATGTCGACGGCGACCGGGGCCTGCCGCTCGCGGGCCAGCTCCACCAGCAGCGAACCCAGCGCCCACGCGTCCTCATGGGTGAAGGAACGGAAGACCAGCCGCCGCTCCTGCGCCTCCAACTCAGCTACTGACGGGGTCAGTTCGGGCGTTGTCACAGCGCCACCACCGCTCCGTCGCGGGCCGACCGGCGGGCCGCCTCCAGTACGTCCAGGGCCTCCGCCGCCTCCCGGGCGGCCACCGGGTTCGGGCCGCCGCGCAGCAGGGCCTCGGCCACCGCCGCGTAGTAGGCGGGATAGTCGCCGGGCAGCGTCGGCTCGACGCGGCCGCCGCCGGTCCGCGGGGACTCCCCGGCCCCGACCCGGCCCCACAGCGACTCGTCCTCCTCGCCCCAGCCGCGGCCCGGCCGCTTGCCCTCGCGCAGCGCCGCCTCCTGCGGGTCCAGGCCGTACTTGACGTACCCGGCCTGCGACCCGAGCACCCGGAAGCGGGGGCCGAGCTGGGCGGCGGTGGCGGAGACGTACAGGTGGGAGCGGACCCCGTTCGCGTGGGTGAGCGCCAGGAACGTGTCGTCGTCGGCCGCCGCGCCCGCGCGCCGCACCAGCGACTCGGCGTAGACGTGGGTGACCGGGCCGAACAGGACCAGCGCCTGGTCGACGACGTGGCTGCCGAGGTCGTACAGCAGACCTCCGATCTCTGCCGGGTCGCCGGACTCCCGCCAGCCGCCCTTGGGCTGCGGCCGCCAGCGTTCGAACCGGGACTCGAAGCGCCATACGTCGCCCAGGGCGCCGTCGGCGAGCAGCTTGCGAAGGGTCAGGAAGTCGTTGTCCCAGCGGCGGTTCTGGAAGACGGAGAGCAGCAGGCCGCGCTCCTCGGCCAGCGCGGCCAGCTCGCGCGCCTCGGCCGCCGTACCGGCCAGCGGCTTGTCCACCACGACCGGCAGCCCCGCCCGGAGCGCCTTGGTCGCCAGCGGGACGTGCGTCTTGTTGGGGGAGGCGAGGACGACCAGGTCCAGTTCGGCGGCGCGGGCCAGCAGCTCGCCCGGGGAACCGGCGATCCGCACGTCGGGGAACTCGGCGCGGGCCTGCCGCTGCCGCTCCGGGCTGGACGTGGCCACCGTGTCCAGGACGAGTCCCCCGGTGGCGGCGATCAGCGGGGCGTGGAAGACGGAACCCGCGAGGCCGTAGCCGACGAGGCCGACGCGGAGGGGAGGAGTACCAGTCATGCGTCCACTTTGGCAACCGTGTTGCCAAAGTGCAAGCAGGGGGGAGAATGGCGGCGTGAACAGCGCGAACGGACCCGACACCGGACCCGGACCCGGCCCCGGACCCGACCTCGGCCCGCGGGCCCCGCGCGGCGGCGGCACCGCCCTGGTCCTGGACCGGCTGCGGGCGGCCGGGGCGGCGGGCATCAGCCGGCTGGAGCTGGCCGAGCGGACCGGCCTCACCCCGCAGGCGGTCAGTAAGATCACCGCTCGGCTGCGGGCGGCCGGCCTGGCCGCCGAGGCCGGCCGGCGGGCGTCCACCGGCGGCAAGCCGCGTACGGTGCTCAGGCTGCGGCCGGAGGCCGGCCACGCGGTCGGCGTGCACCTGGACCGGGACGAGCTGCGGGCCGTCCTGGTCGACCTGGCCGGCACCGTGACGGGGGAGCGGCGGGCCCCGCTCGACCTGGGCGCGGGCGCCGCGGCGGTGCTGACGGACGTGTCCCGCGCGGTGACGGACCTGGTCACGGACGTGCTGCGGACCCCGGCCCCGCCCACCCTGCGCGGCGCCGGCGTCGCCCTCCCCGGCCCCCTGGACCACACCCGGGGCGTGCTGCACCGGGTCACCGGATTCCCCGCCTGGGACGGCTTCCCGCTGCGCGACGCGCTGGCCCGGCGGCTCGGCGTGCCGGTCGTCGTGGACAAGGACACCAACGCGGCGGCGCTCGGCCTCGCGGTCGGCGGCGAGCCCGGCTCCTTCGCATACCTGCATCTGGGCACCGGGCTCGGCGCGGGGCTGGTGTTCGACGGGAGCGTGCACCGGGGGGCGCGGACCGGGGCGGGGGAGTTCGGGCACCAGGTGATCCAGCTCGACGGGCCGCCCTGCCCGTGCGGCGCCCGCGGCTGCGTGGAGGCGCTCTGTCTGGCCGCCGTGGCCCGCGGCGACCTGGCCGAGGCGGCCCGGGTACTGGGCACCGGCGCCGCCAACCTGGCCGGGCTGCTCGACATCGACCTGGTACTGCTCGGCGGCCGTACCGTCACCGGCGCGCCGGACGAGTTCGTCGGCGGGGTCGGCGCCGTACTGGACGCCCGGGCCCGGCGGGCGGGCGGACGCGCGGGCGCCGTACCGGTACGGGTGGCCCCCGGCGGGGCGCGCGCCATCGCGGAGGGCGCCGCGCAGCTCGTTCTCGCGCCGCTGTTCGGCAGGGGGGATGCGTGACGGCCGGTGGTTGCGTGGGTCGGTGGTGTGGGGGTCGGTGGTGTGGGGGCGGCGGTGTGGGGGTGCGTCCGTCCGCGGTGGCGTCCGGCGGGGCGGGCGCGCCGTACCGGTACGGGTGCCCCCCGGTACGGGTGCCCCCCCCCGGCGGGCGGGCGGACGAGCGGGCGCCGTACCGGTACGGGTGGCCCCCGGCGGGGCGCGCGCCATCGCGGAGGGCGCCGCGCAGCTCGTCCTGGCGCCGCTGTTCGGTAGGGGGGACGTCTGACGGCCGGTGGTTGGTGCCGCTGTTCGGCAGGGGGGACGTCTGACAGCCGGTGGTTGCGCCGGTCGGCGGTGCGGGGTACGTCCGTCCGGAGGGAGCGCCGGAGTGGCACCGCCCGCCCGCGCGTGCCCGGCCCGCTCATGTGGTCATGCGACTGTGTGCTTCCGTGATGGCCTGCCCGGTGGCGGCGGCCGCCCTCCTCACCGGACCGGCGCCCGCCGCCTCGGCCCAGGCGCCCGCCCCGCTCCCCGCCTGCACCGCCCCCGACGACCACACCTTCCCGCTGACCACCCGGGTGCACGGCGGCCCCGCCGCCTACGCGGCCGGCGGCGGCCCCGGCACCTGGTACCTGGACCTCACCAACACCACCGACCGCGGCTGCTCCGGCATCCACCCCGTCGTCGTCCTCACCGACGCACGGCACGCACTGCGGCCCGCGCAGGCCCGCCTGGAGTTCCGGGACGGCGACGGCCGGCCGCGTCCGGTCCGCTTCGAGCGGACCGACGCCGACGAACTGGTCGCGGTCCTCGATGGCTTCCCCGGGTTCACCGTGGAGGCCGGGCGGACGGTGCGCGTCGAACTGCGGCTCGCCTTCACCCCGGACACCGGGCCGGACGAGGTCACCGCGGCCGCCGCCGTCGTCCAGCGCCGGGCCGGCGACGGGGAGTGGATCGGGCAGTCGCAGGACTACCGGTTCCGCGTCACGGCCGACAACGTCCCGTCGGTCACCGCCACCGCCACCGCCACCGCCGGCTCCGCCGCCCCGTCCCCGCCCGCCCACGAACTCGCCGGCACCGGACGGGCCCGGACCTGGACCGCGCTGGCGCTCGGCGCGCTGCTGGTCGCCGCCGGCACCGCCGCCGTCCTGCTGGCCCGCCGGCACCGCTGACCGGTCACCGCCCCGCGCCCGGGTCTGCGACGATCCTCCGCGTGGACTACCCGAACGACCAGGCCCCCGGCGCCCCCGTCCGCTCCGGCATCCCGGAGCACGGCCGCGTACCGAAGTACTACGCCGTCAAGGCCCGCATAGACCGGCTGGTGGACGACCTCGGGGAGGGCGCCCCGATCCCGACCGAACGCGACCTCGCCGAGCGCTACGAGGTCGCCCGCGAGACCGTCCGGCAGGCCCTGCGCGAACTGCTGCTGGAGGGCAAGCTGCGCCGGCAGGGCCGCGGCACGGTGGTGGCCGGCCCCAAGCTGGCCCAGCCGCTGTCGCTGGCCAGCTACACCGAGGGGGTGCGCCGCCAGGGCCGTACCCCCGGCCGCTCCCTCGTCACCCTGGACCGCTTCCCCTGCCCCGGGGCGCTGGCCGCCGAGACCGGCCTGACCCGCGGCGAACCCGTCTGGCACCTGGAGCGGGTGCTGCTCGCCGACGACGAGCGGGTCGGCCTGGAGAGCACCTACGTCGCGCTGGCCCGGGTCCCCGACCTGGACCGCGACTTCGACCCCGACTCCTCCTTCTACGCCTACCTCGACCGGCACGGCATCGGCTTCGGCAGCGCCGACGAACGGATCGAGACGGTGCTCGCCACCCCGCGCGAGGCACTGCTCATCGGCACCCCGCCCGCGCTGCCGATGCTCCTCATCCACCGCGTCTCGCGCGACACCGACGGCGGCCCGCTGGAGCGGGTGCGGACCCTCTACCGGGGCGACCGGTTCTCCTTCACCACCCACCTCGGTCACCACTCACATCGGTAACGAGTAGATAACGGGTCTAGCCCAAACGTGATGGCCGGTTCACGCTCTCGTTGTCAGCCGGATTCCTCCGGTTCCCCGATGGCGAGGAGCGTGACCGACGTGAGAGTGATAGTCGTCGGAGCCGGCGTGGTGGGCACCATGCACGCCTGGCACGCAGTCAACCGCGGCCATGAGGTCGTACAGATCGAGCGCGAGGCGGAGGCTCGCGGCGCCTCGTTGCGCAACTTCGGCCAGATCTGGGCGAGCGGCCGGGCGGCCGGCGAGGAACTGGCCACCGCGCTGCGCGCCCGCGAGCTGTGGGCGGAGCTCGGCGCCCGGGTGCCGGCGCTGGGCTTCCGCGCCAACGGCTCCCTGACCCCGGTCCGCGGCGCGCTCGAACTCGCCGTCGCCGAAGCCGCCGCGGCCCGCCCGGACGCCGCCGCCCGCGGCTACCGGCTGCTCACCCCCGCCGAGGCGCGGGCGGTCAACCCGGCCCTGCGCGGCGCGTTCGACGCCGCCCTGCACTGCGCGCGGGACGCGGCCGTCGAACCCCGCACCGCCCAGCTCGCCCTGCGCGCGGAACTCCGCACATCCCCCCGCTACACCTTCCTGCCCGGCCGCGAGGTCCGCGACGTCGTCGGCGACAACGCCGTCCGCGACGACCACGGCGACACCCACACCGGCGACGCCGTCGTCCTGTGCACCGGCGCCTGGCTCGGCGGCCTCGTCCGCGAACTGGCCGGTCCCGGCCTGCCGGTGCGCCGGGTCCGCCTCCAGATGATGCAGACCGCGCCGCTCGGCGAACCGCTCACCACCTCGGTCGCCGACGCCGACTCCTTCCGCTACTACCCGGCGTACGCCTCGCCCGCCCTGGACGAGCTGAACGCCGCCCAGCCGCAGCCGGCCACCGCCGCCGAGCACCGGATGCAACTGCTGATGGTGCAGCGCGCCGACGGCGGACTGACCATCGGCGACACCCACGAGTACGAGCACCCCTTCGCCTTCGACACCCTCGAAGACCCCTACGAGCACCTCGCCGGCGTCGTCGAGTCCCTCCTCGGCCGCCCGCTGCCGGCGATCCGGCGCCGCTGGGCCGGCGTGTACGCGCAGTGCGTCGACCCCCGCCGGGTCGTGCACCGGCAGCGGGTGCGCGACGGCGTCTGGCTGGTCACCGGGCCCGGCGGGCGCGGCATGACCTGCTCGCCCGCGATAGCCGAGACCACCGCGAACGAACTGGGCTGGTGACACCTGTGTCCTCCGACAACATCCGTCTCGTCGTCCTCGACATGGCCGGCACCACGGTCGCCGACGGCGGCCTGGTCGAGCGCGCCTTCGACACCGCCGCCCGCGCCCTCGGCGTCGAACCCGGCACCGCCGACCACGCCGCGAAACTCGACTACGTCCGCGCCACCATGGGCGAGTCCAAGATCTCCGTCTTCCGGCACCTGTTCGACACCGAGGAGCGCGCCCAGCGCGCCAACGCCGCCTTCGAGCAGGCGTACGGCGACCTGGTCGACGAGGGGCTGATCGCACCGGTCCCCGGCGCCCGCGAGGCCATCGGGGAACTCGCCGCCGACGGCCGGACCACCGTCCTGACCACCGGCTTCGCCCGCGTCACCCAGGACGCCGTCCTGGACGCCCTCGGCTGGCGCGACCTGGTGCCGCTCACCCTGTGCCCGGCCGACGCGGGCGGCCGCGGACGGCCGTACCCCGACCTGGTCCTGGAGGCGTTCCTGCGCACGCGGGCCGCCGACGCCATGGCCGAGGTCGCCGTCGTCGGGGACACCTCCTACGACGTGCTCAGCGGCGTCCGCGCCGGGGCCGGCCTGGTGGCCGGCGTGCGCACCGGCGCGCACCGCGACGACGCGTTCCGGGCGGCGGGCGCCGGCCACGTCCTCGACTCGGTGGCCGAACTGCCCGCCCTGCTGCGGGGGGCCGGCTGATGGGCATCCGCTTCGACGGCGTGACCGTCGCCTACGACGGCAACGTGGTCCTGGACGCCCTCGACCTCACCGTCGCGCCCGGCGAGGTCAGGGTGCTGGGGGATCGGCATGGTGGTCCAGGTACGCCATGTTCCCGCACTTGGAAGTCGGCGCCGGGCAGCTGAGCCCCCGCGACGGCCAGGAGGCTCAGACCAGGTCCACCAGATCCGCGATCGAGTCGACGACCTTCGTCGGCCGGTACGGGTACTGGTGGATGTCGGCCGTCGTCGTCAGCCCCGTCAGCACCAGGAACGTCTCCATCCCGGCCTCCAGACCGGCCAGTACGTCGGTGTCCATCCGGTCCCCGATCATGGCGCTGGACTCGGAGTGCGCGCCGATCACGTTCAGCCCGGTGCGCATCATCAGCGGGTTCGGCTTGCCGACGAAGTACGGGTCCTTCCCGGTCGCCTTGGTGATCAGCGCGGCCACCGAACCCGTCGCGGGCAGCGCGCCCTGCGGGGACGGCCCGGTGTTGTCGGGGTTGGTCGCGATGAACCGGGCCCCGTTGTTGATCAGCCGGATCGCCTTGGTCAGCGCCTCGAAGGAGTACGTCCGGGTCTCGCCGAGGACCACGAAGTCGGGGTCGGTGTCCGTCATGACGTACCCCGCCTCGTGCAGCGCGGTGGTCAGCCCGGCCTCGCCGATGACGTAGGCGGTGCCGCCGGGGTGCTGGGTGTCCAGGAACTTCGCCGTGGCCAGCGCCGAGGTCCAGATGTTCTCGACCGGCACCTCCAGGCCGATCCGGTTCAGCCGGGCGTGCAGGTCCCGGGCCGTGTAGATCGAGTTGTTGGTGAGGACCAGGAACGGCCGCCCGGAGTCCCTCAGCTTCTTGATGAAGGCATCGGCGCCGGGCACCGGCACGCCCTCATGCATCAGCACCCCATCCATGTCGGTGAGCCACGATTCGATGGGCTTGCGCTCTGTCATGCGGGCGGACTCCTGCCGTGCGGCGGCCGTGCGGCGACCTGGGGATGGGCCTGTGGACGACCATGCTAAGCACCAAACCCGTCGGCGGCCCGCGTCGCCCGTTCGGAGCAGCCGGGCCCCCGCACCGGATGCGGCGGCCCGGCCGGCGGGGGAGTCTCCAAGGTGACTGGAGGTACACGATGGGCTCACTGAAAGCCACTCTCTGTGCCGGGACCGCGCTGCTCGCGGCGCTCACCCCGGCGACGGCGTACGCGGCGGACACCGACGGGGTCCTGGTCACCCCGGCGGCCCCCGCCCCCGGCACCGACGTCACCCTCCGCGCGCCCGACTGCGCCGAGAAGAGCGCGGTGGCCGTCTCGACGGCCTTCGAGTCCGACGTACGGCTCTCCCTGGCCAGCAGCGACGGCGCGCTCGTCGGCGCCGGCCGGGTCCGCACCTCGGTCACCGCCGGCGCCTACGTCGTCAAGGTCCGCTGCGGCGCCCAGCAGCGCGAGGGCCGGCTCACCGTCGGCGACCCCGGCGACCGGTCCGAGGGCCGCGTCCCGGCCACCGCCCACGCCTCTCCGGTCGCCCCCGTCGACGCGGGCGGCGGCGGCGCCGCCCGGCTGGCCGCCACGGACGCCGGCACCGCCAACGACCCGCAGGGCGAGGCCCGCCCCGACGGGCCCGGCACCGCCCACGCGGTCATCGGTCTGGTCCTCGCCGGCGTCGCCGCCGTGGCCGTCGCGCTGCGCAGCGCCCGCCGGGGCCGCGGAACGGACTGACCGGCCATGTCCGAGAGCGACCGCGAGCGCCCCGCCGCCCCCGGCCGCCTGGTGACCGGCATCGCCTGGACGGTGCTGCTCCTCGGGCTGTGGCTGTGGGGCCGCGAGGCCACCGACGGCATATCCGGGCCGGCCACCGGCGACATGGCGGCGGCCGGCCGACCCCCGTACCGCTCCCTCCCGCCCGCGCACCAGCCGCTCGGCGGCGACCCCCCGCCCCGGCGCCTGGACATACCCCGGCTCGGCGTGCACGCCCCGGTGATCGGCCGCGGCCTCGACACCAAGGGCGCCCTTCAGCCGCCGCCCTTCAGCCGCCCCGGCACGGTCGGCTGGTGGACGTCCGGTGCCACCCCCGGCGCCGCGGGCACCGCCCTGCTGGTCGGCCACGTCGACACCGCGACCCGCCCGGCCGTCTTCTACCAGCTCTCCACCATCGAGCCCGGCGACACGATCCGCGTCCTGCGCGGCACCACGGAGGTCGCCGAGGTCGCCGAGTTCACCGTGGACGACGTCCAGGTCCTCACCCGCGAGCGCTTCGACGCCCGCCAGGCATACGGCCAGCACCGCTCCGGACGCGCCGAACTCCGCCTGATCACCTGCGGCGGCACCTTCGACCGGGTCAGCAACACCTACACGGCCAATGTGATCGTCTCGGCCTACCTCACCGGCACGCGCTCCGGTACCTGAGACCCAGGCCCTGCCCGGCCGACGGCCCACTCCCCCGATGCCGCCGGCCGAGCCGGTCCTCGACCGCGCGCGGACGGATTGCGGGAGTAACCCGTCGGGCGCGCGGGAGGTCTGGTGGATGACGAGCCGGGGGCCGGCGCCGTCCGAACCACCTTAGGACGTACGGGCGTTCCGGCCTAGGGGGCGGCCCCGCCGCTTCGCGCTCACGGCTTCCCGGAGATCTCGTGGGCGGGCGGCGGCCGTATGCCAGGATTGACCCCTGGAACGAAGCGGGAACAGTGCACCCAAGGGGGGGTTGGATGTACGGCAGCAGGGGGGCCGGGACTTTCGCCGTGACGCGCGCGTCCGCGGTGCTGCTGGGGGCGGCGCTGCTGGTCGCCGGATGTTCGTCGGGCGACGACGGGAACGACGGGGACGACGGCGGTCAGGGCAAGGACGCCGGCGCCGGCATCACCCAGCAGCCCAAGGAGGCCGACCCGTTCTGGGTCAACCCGGACTCCACCGCGGCCCGGCAGCTCGCCGAGCTGGAGCAGGCCGGCCAGGACAGCGAGGCCGCCCGGATCCGGAAGATCGCCGAGCAGCCGGTCGGCGAGTGGATCAGCCCGGAGAACCCCGAGGAACAGGCCCGCGGCTTCACCGAGGCCGCCGACGAGGCCGGCCGCACCGCGCTGCTCGTCCTCTACAACATCCCGCACCGCGACTGCGGCCAGTACTCCCAGGGCGGCGCCGCCGACGGCGACGCCTACCGCAGCTTCGTCGACGCGGTCGCCAAGGGCATCGGCGACCGCTTGGCCACGGTGATACTCGAACCGGACGCGGTCCTGCACCTGGTGGACGGCTGCACCCCCGAGGAGTTCCACGAGGAGCGCTACGACCTGCTGGGCGGCGCCGTCGACACCCTGAAGGCGCTGAAGAACACCAAGGTCTACCTGGACGCGGGCAACGCCGGCTGGGGCGACCCGGACCAGATCCACGAGCCCCTCACCCGCGCGGGCGTCGACCGCGCCGACGGCTTCGCGGTCAACGTCTCCAACTTCTACGCCACCGACGACTCCATCGCCTACGGCAAGCAGCTCTCCGCCAAGGTCGGCGGCAAGCACTTCGTCATCGACACCAGCCGCAACGGCAACGGCCCCTACACCGAGGGCGACGAAACGGAACGCTGGTGCAACCCGCCGGGCCGGGCCCTCGGCGAGACCCCGACCACCCGCACGGCCGACCCGCTGGTCGACGCCTACCTGTGGATCAAGCGGCCCGGCGAATCGGACGGCGAATGCAAGGGCGGCCCGAAGGCGGGCGAGTGGTGGCAGGACTACGCCTTGGAACTGGCGCAAGGCGCCTAGCGATCGCCCCCGCCCGCTAAGGAACCTCCACCCACTGCGCCTTGCTCGGCACCCCGTCCCGGTCGGTCACGAACAGCATGTACCACCCCGACTGCACAAGGTTCTTGTTCTTCGGAACGGTAACCGTCACCTTGTCCCCGGCCACCTTGTAGTCGAGGGCGATGGACCGCTGATCCACGTCAGTGACATGCGTGGCCGCACTGGGCCGAATCAGCCGCACCTTCGCGATGGAGGACGCCGCCTTCGACGTGAACGTCCCCGACTCCCCCCGGGAGATGGCCCCCGGCCCACCCGCGAGATCGGGCCGCTCACCGCCGTACAGATAGGGCGGCGTGTAGATCTCGATCCGCTGCTCGAACTTCCCCGGCTTCGTATTCGCCTTGTCCCCGTACAGCGAGTCCGACCCGAAGAACATCACCCGCCCGTCGGGCAGCAGAATCGACCCGGAGTGGTAGTTCCGCCCCACCAGCGGATCGGCGACCCGGTCGAAGGAATTGGTCGCCGTGTCGTACAGCCGCGCCTGCAAGATGTTGGAGTCGCCGCGCCCCCGGTAGTCCTGCGACCCCCCGGACACCAGCACACTGTCGTCGGGCAGCACGGACGCCTGCGGATACCGCGTCCCCTTCTCCAGCGAGGGCCCGTCCACGAACGCCGGACTGTCGGCCTTCAGATCCACGATCCGGGTCTTCGCGCTCGACAGCTTGGACTCACCGACCCCGCCGCCACCGATCACCATGTACTTCTCGTCCTGCGCCGGCGGCAGCAGCACCGTCCCGGACGTCTCCATCCGGTCGGCGTCGCTCAGCCCGGGAATCCTGTCGAACTCGTTGGTCTCCACATCCCACAGGCCGGGTTCCCGCCCGACGTCGTCGGGCCCGTACCCCGCGTTCGAACCCGAGTAGAAGATCTTCCCGTTCTGCGTCAGGAACAGCGCCGGGTACGTCGGGAACTGCCGGGTCTTGTCGGTGTAGCTCCAGGTCCTGGTCTCGGGGTCGAACACCTCGTTCTTGCCCGGCACCAGCTGCCCGATGTCGTCGAGGCCGGAGACGCTGAGGATGCTGCCGTCGCTGAGCGTGGTGAGCGTCGGGTACCAGCGGGCCTCGTGCATCGGGTCGACCTTGATGTACTTCTCGGCCACCGGGTCGAACTCGTACGCGTCCCGGATGCCCTGGAAGTCCTTCTTGTCGAGGGCGAGTTTCTCCGCGATGCCGTACGTGTTCTTCGCGTCGGTCCCGGACAGCCCCCGCACCTGGTAGTTGTCCTGGGTGCCGGTCTCGTACTTCGCGCCGCTCTTCTGCGCCTCGACATAGATCCGGCCCAGCCCCGGGTCGTTGCGCAGGAACTCGCCGGTCGTCTCGTCGAAGACCTTCTCGGCGCGCGGCACCAGCACCGGGTCCTTGGAGACGAAGGTCTTGCCGTTCTCCTTGCCGGTGAACTTCGTCCCGGCGGGCAGCGTGATCGGCTTGTCCGGGTTCTCGTTGTGCACCACCATCAGCCCGCCGGCCTTGGTGACATCCCCTTGCAGTTTCTCGTACCGTTTCGTCCCGCCCGCGATCAGCAGATTGCCGCCTGCGAGCTGGGTGTGCCCGGTGCAGAACAGGTCGGTCGGCGTCGGCACCTTCTTCACGGTGCCCTTGACCGGGTCCCAGATCCGGGTGTCGAACTTCTTCGCGTCGAAGTTGTCCTGGTTGTTCCCCGACCCGGCGACCAGCAGCACCTTGCCGGTGCGCAGCAGCGCCGCGTGAATGGTGTTCTGCTGGTACTCGTCCGGGAAGTCGACGATCTCCCAGCGGCCGTTCGCGGCCTTGTACTCCGGCTGGTTGATCTTGTACTGGTGGTATTTCTCGGTACCGAAGCGGTACAGCCACGGCCCGTTCATCCCGGCCAGCGCGAGTACCACCACCGTGCCTATCGCGAGTCGACGGGCCCGACGGCGGCCGGCCTGGTGCTTCATTCCTCACGTCCCCCAAGTCCGAGTCCGCCCAGGGCGATCTGCATGGTCTGGTCGTCCGCCACCGCGTCGGCGGCCGCCCCGCCGGACGCGGCCCAGGTGGGGCGCTGCTGCGGCGCGTGCGGTCCCGGGTACTGGGCGGGCACCGGTGCCTGAGCGACGACCGGCGTCTCCTCGACGGCCGGACCCGCCGTCTTCCGCAGCTGCCGCAACTGGTGCCGCCACGCGAACATCGGCGACGCGGTGATCAGCAGCGCGAACGTGGCCCAGATGATCATCGCGGGGTGCGAGTGCCCGTACATGAACCCGGCGGTGATCGAACCGCCGAAGATGACGATGAAGTACCAGTGGTACCGGAAGGTGCCGAACCAGGTGTCCGGGCTGGCCGAGTCGCCCTTCGGGGTCACCACGAACCTGCTCTTGCGGCGCAGTACCGAGTCGATCAGCGCCTTCGCGTACAGCGGTGCCGACAGGGCCGACATGATCATGCCCGCGACACCGCCGGAGCCCTCGGGCTCGTGCGGCGAGATGTTGTGCCGGCGGTTCCAGACGTACAGGCCGATCTGGAGCGCGGAGGCGTTGCCGTAGAGCATCAGCCAGACCGCCGGGTCGATGTTGACGCCGGAGGCGCCGAGGCCGAGGAACAGGGCGCAGCTCAGCGCGGCCAGTATCCAGTTCATGGCCGACATCGGATAGAAGATGATCATCATGGTGTAGTTGAAGAGCTTGCTCGGCGGCAGCGAGTACCAGCCCTTCCAGTACTGCTTGAGGATCGTCTCGTAGGTGCCGCGCGACCAGCGCATCTGCTGGGTGAAGAAGTCCGTCCAGGCGTTCGGGCCCTCGCCGACCGCGAGTACGTCGGGGGTGTAGACCGAGCGCCACTTGCGGCCCGTCGCGGGATTGCGGTGCCGGTGGATCTCGAACCCGGTGGCCATGTCCTCGGTGATCGAGTCGTACAGGCCGCCGATCTGCTTGAGCGCCTTGATCCGCACCGCGTTGGAGGTGCCCACGAACATGGGGGAGCCGTAGCGGTTGCCGGCCCGCTGGATCAGGGCGTGGAAGAGGAACTGCTGCGACTCGGCGGCCTTGGTGACCGGGTTGTCGTAGTTGCCGTAGACCTGCGGGCCGATGACGAAGCCGACGTTCGGGTCGCGGAAGTAACCGAGCATCCGCTCCAGGTAGTTGGGCAGCGGGACGTGGTCGGTGTCGACGGAGGCGAAGTAGTCGTAGTCGTCGCCGTGCGCCTCCAGCCAGGCGTTGTAGTTGCCGTGCTTGGTCTTGGCGCGGTGCGGGCCCTTGGGCTGGTTCCACTTGGCGACGCCCTTGCGGGAGAAGTGGTGCACGCCCAGGCGCGCGCAGACCGCCTTCACCTCGGGGTCGTCGCCCTCGTCGAGCAGCCAGACGTGCATGACGCCCCGGTGGCGTATCTTGACGGCCGCCTCCAGCGTCCTGGTCACCATCTCCAGCGGTTCCTTGCCGGGCACGAAGGAGGTGAGGAAGGCGACCCGGGTTCCGCTTTCGGGTACCACCGGCACCGGATCGCGGGCGACGAGCGTGGCATGCGCGTTCGACAAAACGTTCGCACACCGGAACAGCTCGATCAGGCCGATGGAGACGAGCATGACCACGTCGAGCGCGGGCAGCCAGTCGAACGCCGGATAGTCCCGCTCGGTCCAGTGCTCGGGCTGGAGCAGCCAGACCAGCAGCACCACCGACAGCAGCGGCGCCGCGGCCAGCATCAGCGCCACCCGTATACGGTGCGGCTCCTGCGACAGCAGCGAGCGGTAGCGCACCCGGTACGGCTGGTCCGGGTCCTCGGGCTGGGTGAGCGGACCGGCCAGCCGGCTGTAGTGCTCGTAGTCGTAGCGCGGCAGCGTTCTCCTTATCCGGCGGAACGTGCCGGTGGTGGACATCCGATGCGGGACCACTCTGAGCTGGGTGGTCTCGGACGGGTCGAAGTCAGGCCCGGCGCCCGGCGGCGTCGACGTCATGAGTCATCCCCCCACACGCAGGTCACGCGTGTTTCGTCGCGTACAGCGCCCGCTGCCGGTGTTCCCCTGGACCGTCGCAGGCGTAACAGTGGTGGATCGCCGTCACCACACCATCCACACCCTATAGACATGGAACGGCGTCCTTCCGGTTGCACGACGCCCCCTCGGCATCCGGCTCCTGCGGCCCCTCGTCCCGCAGTACCGCCAACCGGTTCCGTGCCCCCCTGGACCCACCAGGGTTCTACGCCCGTCCGCATGATCGCAAGACGGGAAACGAGGTGTTTACCGGTCATACGCGCGAATTGCGGTGTCTGTGGAGATCGGGCGGAGAGGTCGGAAACGCCGAAGGCCCCTCGCTCTCGCGAGGGGCCTTCGGCTGTCGGTGCGCCGCCAGGGACTCGAACCCCGGACCCGCTGATTAAGAGTCAGCTGCTCTAACCAACTGAGCTAGCGGCGCCTGCTGACGACGACAACTTTACCCGACCCGGCGCGGTGCTCCGGACCACCGGCCACCCGCCCGGGCGGCCCCCTACATCATTCGGACCGTCAACATGCGCGTCCCGCTGACCGTTGCGAAACTGACGCACGTGTACCGAAGCGGACATTTTCGGCCGGAGTGTGAGGGGAATCGCATGGAGACGCCGGTATTCGAGGAGATCGACCCGGCGAACGACTGCGACTGCCCAGGCTGCCGGCACTGGCGCCGGGTGCTGCCGCACGCCACCGCCACCCCCGCCCATCCGGCCGCCCGGCGGGCCCTGGTCGTGGCGGCCACCGCCTCCGCCGCCCTCGCCACCGGCGCGGCGACCGCCCTCCCGGCCGCCGCCCACGCCCCGCAGCACCCCGGCGGTCCCGCCGCCGACCGCACCGAGGCGCCCGACGGCACCAGCACCCCCGACCGCACTGACACCCCTGACACCCCCGACACCCCCCAGGGCAAGCGGGCGCCGCTGCACGGCCCCGGCGGGACGCCCGCCGTCCCGCCGGCCGGCGCCCCGCTGCCCGAGACCACCCGGGAACAGATCATGGCGCGGGCCCAGACCTGGGTCGACGCGAAGGTGCCGTACAGCATGAGCGCCTACTGGTCCGACGGCTACCGGCAGGACTGCTCGGGCTATGTCTCGATGGCCTGGGGACTGCCCGCCAACGAGTGGACCGGCAGCCTCGGCACGTTCTCCGACCGGGTCACCAAGGACGAGCTCCAGCCCGGCGACGTCCTGCTGTTCCACAACACGGCCGACCCCGAGAAGGGCTCCCACGTGGTGATCTTCGGCGGCTGGACGGACTCGACGCACACCGAGTACGTCGCCTACGAGCAGACGCCCCCGCACACCCGCCGCAAGGCCACGCCGTACGCCTACTGGAACAACTCCGCCAGCTATCTGCCCTACCGCTACAAGGGCGTGGTGGCGTCCGCCGCCGGTGCCGAGCCGGCCGCCTACCCGGGGACGGCGGCCTTCGGCCCCGGCGCGCACAACGCCTCCGTCACCCGGCTCGGCCGCCTGCTGGCCCGGCGCGGCGCCGCCCGCTACTACGCCACCGGCCCGGGGCCGCGCTGGTCGGCGGCGGACCGGGCGGCGACCAGGGCGTTCCAGCAGGCCCAGGGCTGGCGGGGCGCCGACGCCGACGGGCTGCCGGGCCCGGCCACCTGGCGGCTGCTGGTGTCCGGCACGGGCAAGGACGTCCCGGCCACCGGGCCGGTCCAGGCCGGCGTGCCCGGCTACCCGGGCCGGGCCGCGTTCCGCCCGGGCGCGTCCGGCGACGACGTCACCCGGCTGGGCAGACAGCTGGTGGCCAAGGGGTACGGCAGGTTCTACGCCGCCGGTCCCGGTCCGCGCTGGGGCGTCGCGGACCGCCGGGCCGTCGAGGCGTTCCAGCGAGCCCAGGGCTGGCGCGGCGGCGCGGCGGACGGCTTCCCGGGCCCGGAGACCTGGCGCCGGCTCTTCTCCTGACATCCCTTCCCGACGTTCATGACGCATCTGGCGCGGAGGCTGGAGCACGCATGAGTACCACCTCGACCACCACCCCACCACCCCCCGAGCCGGGCGGCGCACCGGACGGGCTGTCCCGTCCGGTGCGCCTCATCCAGAACGAGGCCACCACCGAGATCCCGGTCCACCTGCTCTTCCGGGACGATCCCGAACCGGCGCCGGTGCCGCTGCGCCCCGCGGTCGTCGGCCGCCGGCACGGCACCGGCGAGCAGCCCCGAATCCGGCGCCCGGTGTCCAAGCCGCGTCCCGTCCCCGAGGTCGACCCGGCGCTGACCGAACGCCCGGCCAGGGTGCTGCCCGGCGCCGCGGGCGTGCTGGCCGGCGTCTGCGGCGCGGCCGGCTGCGCGGCCACCTCCTGGTGGGCGGGCGTCCTGCCGCCGCTCGCCCTGACCGCGCTGCGGCTGCCGGCGGGCGGCGGGGCGGGGCTCGGCCCCGGGCAGTGGGCGGCGTACGCGGGCGCCGGGGCGCTCGGGCTGTTCGGCTTCGGCGGGCTGGCCCGCGGCCGCACCGGCCGGGCCTGGGTGCTGGGCCTGTTCGGCCGCTACCGGGGGACGGTGCGGCGCACCGGCCTGATGTGGGTCAACCCGCTGCTGCTGCGCCGCCGGGTCGATGTCCGGCTGCGGCACTGGCGCAGCGAGCCGATGCCGGCCGCCGACGGCAACGGGGTGGCGCTGCGGGCGGTGACGCTGGTGGTGTGGCGGGTGCGGGACACCGCGCGGGCGGTGCTCGGCGTCGAGGACCACGAGACGTATCTGCGCGAGTGCGTGGAGGCGGCGCTGGCCCGGGTGCCGGTGGAGCCGCCGGGCACCTCGCGGGCCTCGGCCGACACGGCGGGGGAGGCGCTGACCCGGCTGGTGGCGGCGGACGCGGCGGCGATCGGCCTGGAGGTGTTCGCGGTCCGGCCGGTGCGGGTGGAGTACGCGCCCGAGGTGGCCGCCGCGATGCACCGGCGCCGGATCGCCGTGCTCGACGCGGCGCAGCGGGCGAGTCTGCTCACCTCGGTGGTGGACTCGGTGGAGGACACGGTGACCCGGCTCACCACCCGGGGGCTGGTCGAACTCGACGACTACGAGCGCAAGGCGCTGGTGAAGGACCTCACGGTGGCGTTCTGCGCCGCTCCCGCAGCCGGTTCCCCTATTGGTATGGACATGTTCAAGTAGCCGCAATAATCTGAGACTTGGTCTAGACCTGCACGGCTCACTGAACTTCCCCCACGTCCCCCAGGGAGCGGCAGCATGCGCAAGAAGACCAAGCTCGGTGCCGGGCTGGTGGGCCTGGCGACCACCGGGGCCCTCGTGCTCACCTCCGGCGGCGCCGCCAGCGGCCACGGCTACACCGACCTGCCGGTCAGCCGGCAGAAGCTCTGCCAGAACGGCTCCGTCAGCAACTGCGGCTCGATCCAGTGGGAGCCGCAGAGCGTCGAGGGCCCCAAGGGCTTCCCGTCCTCCGGTGCGGCCGACGGGCAGATCTGTTCCGCGAACAACACCCGGTTCGCCCAGCTCGACGCCCCGAAGACGCCCGGCGGCGGCGCCTGGCCCACCACGAAGGTCACCGGCGGGCAGAACTACACCTTCCGGTGGCAGTTCACCGCGATGCACTCCACCAGCGACTTCTCCTACTACATCACCAAGGCGGGCTGGAACCAGAACCACAACCTGGCCCGGTCCGACCTCAACCTCACGCCGTTCCTGACGGTCCCCTACGGCGGCAAGCAGCCGCCGGCCACGCTCTCGCACAGCGGCGCGCTGCCGACCGGGCTGAGCGGACACCATGTGATCGTCGCGGTGTGGACGGTCGCGGACACCGCCAACGCGTTCTACGCGTGCTCGGACGTCACGTTCTGAGCGGTCCGGTCCGGGGCACGCGGAAGGCCCCTCGCTCTCGCGAGGGGCCTTCCGTCCGGTGCGCCGCCAGGGACTCGAACCCCGGACCCGCTGATTAAGAGTCAGCTGCTCTAACCAACTGAGCTAGCGGCGCGTGCGGATAAATAGTACCTGGTCCGGCGGGGTGCTCGCGCCCAGTGCCAGGTTGCCTAGATGGCCAGGGACAGCAGCACCGGCGCCGCCCCCCGGTTCAGCGCCTCCGCGGCCCGGCGCAGCCGGTACGCCCGCTCCACCGGCAACGACAACGCGAGGCACCCCACCGCCGACCCCGCGGTGATCGGCACCGCCGCGCACACCGTCCCCACCGCGTACTCCTGGAGATCCAGCACCGGCACCGCCGCCGGCTGCGCCGCCAGCCGGGACAGCAGCACCCGGTCACTGGTGATCGTCCGCGAGGTGAGCCGCGCCATCCGGTGCCGGGCCAGATGGTCACGGCGGCCGGCGTGGTCCAGCTGGGTCAGCAGGCTCTTGCCGATCGCCGTGGCGTGCGCCGAGTGCCGGAAGTCCACCCACTCGTTGACCTTGGGCGCGCCGGGGCCGTCCGCGTACTGGGTGACGCTGACCTCCCCGTCGACGTACCGGCTCAGATAGACCGCCGCGCCGACCGCGTCGCGCAGCCGGTCCAGGGTCTGCTGGAGTTTCTCGCGCAGCGCCGCCTCGCGGCCGTGCGCCGAGCTCAGCCGGGCCAGGGCCGCCCCGGCCAGGTACGTCCCGTCGGTGGTCTGCTCGACGTATCCCTCGCGGCGCAGCATCCGCAGCAGCGGGGCCAGTCGCTCCCGGCCGAGGCCGGTGCGCCGGGCGAGCTCGGTGTCGGTGACGCCGGTGGTCCGCCGCGCCACCGTCTCCAGTACGCGCAGGGCGTCCGGGACGCGGTGGTGCGGCGCGGTCGGCTCGGGTTGCAGCGCCACGGTGGTCTCCCCCTGCGCTCGCCGGCGAAGCTCCTTCCACGATAGGGGCGGGCGGCCGGAAACGGGCGGTGGTTGGCCACATCCACCGCCCGCCCGGCACCGTCGCGTCACAGCACCGCGCTGAGGAACTCCCGGGTCCGGTCGTGTTCCGGCTCGTTGAAGATCTTCTCCGGTGAGCCGGCCTCGATGACATGGCCGGAGTCGAACATCAGTACCTGGTCGGAGATGTCCCGGGCGAAGTTCATCTCGTGGGTCACACAGAGCATCGTGATGTCCGTGGAGCGCGCGATGTCCCGCAGCACGTCCAGCACGCCGGCGACCAGCTCCGGGTCGAGCGCGGAGGTCACCTCGTCGAGCAGCAGCACCTGCGGCCGCATCGCCAGCGCGCGGGCGATCGCGACGCGCTGCTGCTGGCCGCCGGAGAGCTGGGTGGGCCGGGCGTCGCACTTGTCGGCCAGCCCCACCAGGTCGAGGAGCTCCCGGGCCCGCACCTCCGCCTCGTCCTTGGACATGCCGAGCACGGTGACCGGCGCCTCGGTGATGTTGCGCAGCACCGACATGTTCGGGAACAGGTTGAACTGCTGGAACACCATCCCGATCTTCTTGCGGACCTCGCGGACCTGCTTGTCGGGCGCCGGGAAGAGCTGCTGCCCGGCCACCGTGATGGTGCCCTCGTCGGGCTTGAGCAGCGTCATCAGCAGCCGCAGGATCGTCGTCTTGCCCGACCCGGACGGGCCGATCAGCGTGACGTGCTTGCCGGCGTCGACGGAGAAGTCGAGGTGGTCGAGGACGGTGTTGGTGCCGAACCGCTTGGTGACCTGCTCCAGGCGGATCAGCTCACCGGCCGGCTTCTCGGGGCTCTTCTCGGGCTGGGGAAGGGTGTCAGTGGGCAAGGCGTCGCTCCAGGGCTCGCAGGGCAAGGGAGGCCAGATAGGAGATGACGATGAAGGCGAGGCCGATCACCGTCAGGGGTTCGGTGAACCGGAAGGTCTCCTGGGAGAACAGGCGGGCCTCACCGAGCATCTCCAGCACGGTGATCGCCATCAGCATCGGCGTGTCCTTCAGCATGGAGATCACGTAGTTGCCGAGCGCGGGCACCACCCGGCGCACCGCCTGCGGCAGGATCACCGCGGTCCAGGTGCGGCGCAGCGGCAGGTTCAGCGCCGTCGCGGCCTCCCACTGGCCGACCGGCACCGCCTCGATGCCGGCCCGGTAGACCTGCATCGTGTACGTCGAGTAGTGCAGGCCGATGCCGATCACACCGGTGGTCATCGCGGAGGCGGTGATCCCCCACTCGGGCAGCACGTAGAAGAGGAAGAACAGCTGCACCAGCAGCGGGGTGTTGCGGACGAACTCCGTGACCACCCCGACCGGCCAGGTCACCCAGCGCGACGGCACCCGCATCAGCAGCGCCCACACCAGGCCCAGCAGGAACGAGATCACCGAGCCGATGACCAGGATCTGCAGGGTGACCAGCAGACCGTCCCAGAAGTGCGGCATGAAGTCGGACACCGCGTCCCAGTCCCAGTTCATCGCGCACCCGCCTCGATCTCGACCGGCTCGGGCATGACCGTCTTGCTGACCGGCGCCTTGCCGACCCCCGCCTTCAGCTTCTTCTCCAGCCCGCGCATCACCCGGGTGAGCAGGAACGCGATCACGAAGTAGATGAGCAGGATGTACGTGTAGATCTCCGCGCTCTCCTGGAGCGCGAGCCGCACCAGGTTGCCGCTGAACGCCAGGTCGCCCATGCCCATGATCGACACCAGGGCGGTGCCCTTGAGCAGTTCGATCAGCAGGTTGGAGAACGGCGGGATCATCTCCGGCACCGCCTGCGGCAGCAGGATCAGCCGCATCCGCTGCCAGGGCGTGAAGCTGAGCGCGATGCCGCCCTCCTTCTGCGCCGGGTCGACGGCGAGCAGCCCGCCGCGCACGATCTCCGCGCCGTACGCGCCGTAGGTCAGGCCGAGCGCCAGGGTGCCCGCCCACAGCGGGACGAGCTGCCAGCCGAACGCCGGGGGCAGCACGAAGAACACCCAGAAGATCATCACCAGGGCCGAAGTCCCGCGGAACACCTCGGTGTAGAAGCCCGCCAGGAAGCGGACGATCCACAGCCGGTGGGTGCGCGCGACGCCGGCCACGAAGGCGACGGCGGTCGCCAGCAGCGCCGAGCAGACGAGCAGCTGGATGGTGACCCAGACGCCCTTGAGTACGAGTTCCCACAGTCCCGAGGTCATCCGCCGCACAGCTCCTTCGCGGTCAGATCCGTCATCTCGTCCTCGGTGAACCCGAACGGCTTGAGGATGCGCAGCAGTTCGCCGCTGTCCTTCAGCTTCTGGAGTTCCTCGTTGAAGGCGTCCCGGAGGCTGGTCTCGGTGGGCCGGAAGGCGAACCCGCCGCCGTCGACGTGCGGTTCGCCGTCGACGACCGGCTTGAACGCCTCGGTCACCTCCGCCTTGCTGGACTTCTTCACCACCTCGCGGGTGGTCAGCGCGGTGCCCGCGAACACGTCCACCCGTCCGGCCTCGACGGCGTTCAGACCGGCCACCTGGTCGGGGACGATCAGGATGTCGCTCTCCTGGTAACCGGCCCCCACCGCGTAGGCGATCTCCGCGTAGCCGGTACCGGTGGCGAACTTCGCCTTCTTCGCGACGACGTCCTGGTAGTTCTCGATCCCCAGCGGATTGCCCTTGCGGACGATGAAGGAGTCGAGCATCTGGTAGTCGGGGTCGGAGAAGATGACCTGCTCGCAGCGTTCGGGGTTGATGTACATCCCGGCCGCGACGACGTCGAACTGCTGCGACGCCAGCCCCGGGATGAGCGAGCCGAACTCGGTCGGCACCGGCTGCACCCGGTCCACGCCGAGCCGCTTGAAGATGACCTTCGCCAACTCCGGCGCCTCGCCGGTCAGCTCCCCGTTCTTGTCGATGTACCCGAACGGGATCTCACCGGCGATACCGAGCCGCGCCACGCCCTGCGCCCGCAGCCGGTCCAGGAGGTCACCGCCCTCGGTGCCGGAGGCGGTGGCCACCCGCGAGCATCCGGCGGCGCCCAGCGCGCCGAGCGCCGCGACCCCCGCGAGCAGCGTTCGGCGACTGGGCCCGGCGGTCCCGGATATCCCGCGCATGCGGTCGAATCGTCCCCGTGCCGGGGTTCTGTGTGGTGGAGCCATGGGCGCGCGCCTTCCCGACTCCCGGGAAGTTATGCCGGTCTTTTCCGGCCCCTTCGCGCGGGCGGGCCCTCTTGACCCGCGCGGCCGGGGGCACTGCCATGGACGGCATGACCGATCGCTACCTCGAGGTCTCGCTGGTCAAGCGCGGGATCCAGTGCACCGCACGGCTGCTCGACGACCGCGCCCCGCTCACCTGCGCGGCCGTCTGGGACGCACTCCCGCTGTCCGGCGACGTCTACCACGCCAAATACGCCCGAAACGAGATCTACGCCCTCTTCCCTCCCTTCGCGGCAAAGGAACCACCCCTGGAGAACCCGACCGTCACCCCCATCCCGGGCGACCTGTGCTATTTCGCCTTCGCCGGCGCCGAGTTGGGCACCAAGGCATACGGCTACGACCGCCGGGTCGACGCCGGCACCACCCTGGTCGACCTGGCCCTCTTCTACGAACGCAACAACCTGCTGCTCAACGGCGACGTCGGCTGGATCCCCGGCACCGTCTGGGGCCAGGTGACCGAGGGCCTGGACGAGATGGCCGCAGCCTGCAACGACCTGTGGCGCACCGGCGCGCAGGGCGAGACCCTCAGCTTCCGGCGGGCGGCTTAGCGGACGTCACGGAGAAGCCCTCACCGCCGTACAGCGACTCGTACTCGACCTCGATGACGAGCCGCTGGTCGAGCAGGCTCCAGAACTCCTGGAGCCGGTCGGGACCGGGCCCGTCCAGCCGCACCAGAAAGGCCTCCTGCCCGGCGAGCACCACCGAGCCCGCCCGCAGGGAGTACGTCCTCGGCCACCGGTCGGGAGTGAACAGGACCGCTTTGACCTCCCGGTTCCACTCCCCGGCCGGCACGCCGTCCAGGAACACCACGCTGCGCGTCACGACGGCCGGCCCCAGCCCGGCGTTGACGAGCTTCAGCCCGACCAGGTCGTCCTGCCGTATCCGGCGAATTCGCAGCAGCGGTCTGACCGACTGCCGGCTGTGCAGCCGGGTCGCCCTGGTCTGCGCCCAGCTGACCCAGAGCGACCCGAGCGCGATGACGGTGGCGGCGACCGCGACGACCGTCTCCGCGCTCACCCGGCTCTCCGTACGGTCACGCGGCGGCCCCCGCCTCGTACAACGCGTGCGCCGCCCGCAGTACCAGGTCGTCGCGGTGCCGGGCGGCCACCAGCTGGAGGCCGATGGGCAGGCCGTCGGCGTCGTGCCCGACCGGGACCGTGGCGGCCGGCTGCTGGGTCAGGTTGAAGGGGTAGGTGAACGGCGTCCAGCCCGTCCAGCGCCGGTGCCCCGAGCCCTTCGGCACCTCCGCGCCCGCCTCGAACGCCGTGATCGGCAGCGTCGGCGTGATCAGCAGGTCGTACACCTCGTGGAAGCGGCCCATCCGCCGGCCCAGCTCCATCCGGGCGTCCACCGCGGCGAGATACTCCAGCGCCGAGTATCGCGCGCCCTGCCCGCAGATCTCCCGCAGCCCCGGGTCGAGCACCTCCCGGCGGCGCGGCCCGAGGTGCTGCACGACCCGCGCCGCGCCGCTGAACCACAGCGTGTGGAAGGCGTCCACCGGGTCGGTGACGTCCGGGTCGGCCTCCGTCACGTACGCGCCCAGCTCCGCCAGCCGCTCCACCGCCCGGCGCACCGCCGCCGTCACCGCCGGCCGCACCGCCACCTGCCCGCCGAGGGTGGGGGAGTACGCCACCCGCAGCCCCCGCACCCCGTCGCCGAGCACCTCGCTGTACGACACCGCCGGCGGCCCGAGCGCCGACCAGTCCCGGGCGTCCGGCACCCCGATCACGTCCAGCAGCAGCGCCGCGTCCGCCGCGTCCCGGGTCATCGGACCCACGTGGGCGAGCGTCCCGAAGGCGCTCGCCGGGTACAGCGGCACCCGCCCGTAGGTCGGCTTCAGCCCGAAGATCCCGCAGAACGACGCCGGAATGCGCACACTGCCGCCGCCGTCCGTGCCCAGCGCCAGCGGCCCCGCGCCGAGCGCCACGGCCGCCGCCGCGCCCCCGCTGGAGCCGCCCGCGGTCCGGGCCGGGTCGCGGGGGTTGCGGGTCACGCCGGACAGCGGCGAGTCGGTCACCGCCTTCCAGCCGTACTCGGGTGTCGTGGTCTTGCCGAGGAACACCGCGCCGTGCTCGCGCAGCCGGGCCACGGCCGGCGCGTCCTCGTCCCAGGCACCCTGTTCCGCGATGGCCCGGGACCCCTTCAGCGTCGGATGCCCGCGCATCAGCAGGATGTCCTTGACCGTCACCGGCACCCCGTCCAGCCGCCCGCGCGGCTCCCCGCGCCGCCACCGCCGCTCCGACTCCCGGGCCCGGGCGAGCGCCTCCTCGGCGGTGATCCGCACGAACGCGTTCACCTCCGGCTGGATCTCCGCGGCCCGTGCCAGCGCCGCGCGGGCCGCGTCCACGGGGCTGAAGGCGCCCGTACGGTAGCCGTCGAGGAGCTGGACCGCGGTCCGTGTGCTGAGGTCATGGTCGGTCATGCACCCTCCCGGGGCGTCAGTGTCCGGGTACGTACCCGCGCTTCTTGTCGACCACGTTCGGCAGCGGCCGGCCCGCCGCCCACAGCTCGAACAACTCCACGAACTGGGCGCCGAGTTCGTCCCGCCAGCCCACCGTGTCGCCGCTCATGTGCGGCGAGACGATCAGCCCGGGAACGTCCCACAGCGGGCTGTCGGCGGGCAGCGGCTCGTGCGCGAACACATCGAGCGCGGCCCCCGCGACACCGCGCTCGCGCAACGCCCGGACCAGCGCCTCCTCGTCGACCAGCGGCCCGCGCCCGACGTTGACGAACCGGGCGGACGGCTGCATCACCCCGAACCGCCGCTCGTCGAACATCCCCCGGGTCTGCTCGGTCAGCGGCGCCGCCGCGATCACCCAGTCGGCGCGGGCGAGCAGCCGGTCCAGATCCTCCGGACCGTGCACGCCGGGGCGCGCGACTCGCCCCACCAGCGCCGTCTTGATACCGAGCGCCCCCAGAGTGCGCCCGACCGCCCGGCCGATCGGCCCGGTGCCGACGACCACCGCCCGGCCGCCCGCCACCCGCTGCGACTCCCGGTGGCGCCAGCTCCGCTCCCGTTGCAGCTCCAGCGTCCGCGGCAGGTCCTTGGCCAGCGCCAGCACCAGCGCGGCGACGTACTCCGCGATCGGCTCGTCGAAGATGCCGCGCGCGTTGGTCACCACCGTGTCGCAGGCGGCCAGCTCCGGGCCCATCAGGTGGTCCACGCCCGCGCTCGCCGTGTGCACCCAGCGCGGCCGCGGCCCCGGGCCCGGCCAGGCCCGGCGCACGGCGTCCGAGCAGAAGTCCCACACCAGCAGCACGTCGGCCGACGGCAGCCGCCCGGCGAGCGCGGCGGGGGACACGTACTCGACGACGGCCCGCCCGGTCAGCCGGCCGAGCCGGGGCCGGGGGTCGGCATCGAGCACGAGGACGCGGGGACGGCCGGAAGGGGACACGGATGTTCTCCATGGAAAGGGCCTGAGCGATGGGCCTGAGCGATGGATTAACCAGCTGTTGACCTGCCGGTGACGCGGGCGGATTGACCACGCTCGCACCGGAACCTACCTTCGTCAACACGGCCGTGCGTACGGCGCGTTGTCCTCTCCTCGCTCAGTGTGAGGCTCCTTCGGTGTGAGGTGGGTGCGTGCCCATGGACATCTCCTTTCTCGGCGGTCCGGCCCCGCAGCGCGGGATCGGTGTCGTCGCTCCCTTCGACTTCGCACTCGACCGCGAACTGTGGCGCTGGGTCCCGGACGAGGTCTCCCTGCACATGACCCGGACCCCGTTCGTCCCCGTCGAGGTCGGCCTCGACCTGGCCCGCCTGGTCAGCGAGCACGAGACCCTCCAGGAAGCCACCCGGACCCTGAACGCCATCTCGCCCGACGTCGTCGCGTACGCCTGCGCCTCCGGCAGCTTCGTCGGCGGCGTCCCCGGCGAGCGCGCGATGTGCGCGGCGATGACCCGGGCCGGCGCCACCCCGTCCGTCACCACCTCCGGCGCGCTCCTGGAGGCCCTCGCCGAGCTGCGCGCCCGCCGGGTGGCGCTGGTGACGCCGTACACCGTGTCGGTCACCCGCTCTCTGGAGGAGTACGTCGCCGAGGGCGGCGTCACGGTCACCGGCTGCGCCTTCATGGGCCTGACCCGGCACATCTGGAAGGTCCCCTACCGGGAGGTCGCCGCCATGGCCCGGCAGGCCGTCCCGCGCCCCGGCGCGGCGGACGCGCTGTTCATCTCCTGCACCAACCTGCCCACCTACGACGTCATCCCGCAACTGGAGGCCGAGCTGCGGCTCCCGGTGATCTCGGCCAACCAAGTGACGATGTGGGCGGCGCTGCGCCGACTGGGTACCCGTGCCGTGGGGCCGTACCAGGCGCTGACCGATCCGGCGGCGCGGTGCGTGCCGGAAGAAGAGCAGCAGCAGGAAGGGTGGACATGACAGCACTGGGATTCCTGTACCCGGGCCACTCCGGCGAGGACGACTACCCACGCATCGAGCAGCTGCTGGGCAGCGACATCCGGGTGGACCTGGTGCACACCGACATCGGCGAGGACGCGCACCGGGTGGACGCGCTGCTGGAGATGGGCTCCTCCGCGCGGCTCGCGGCGGGCGTCGAGGAACTGCGGCACGCGGGCGCCGACGCCGTGGTGTGGGCCTGCACCAGCGGCAGTTTCGTGCACGGCTGGGACGGCGCCCACGAGCAGGTCCGCGCCCTGGCGGCGACGGCCGGCCTGCCGGCCTCCTCCACGTCCTTCGCCTTCGCGCACGCGGTACGGGAGCTGGGCGCGCGCCGGGTCGCGATCGGCGCGACGTACCCCGAGGACGTGGCCCTCCTCTTCGCGGACTTCCTGCGCGCGGCCGGCCTGGAGGTCCTCGGCGTGCGCGGCGCGGGCGTCGTCACGGCGGCCGAGGTCGGCACCTGGGGCGAGCGGGAGGTCCGGTCGCTGGCCCGCGCGGCCGACCACCCGGACGCGGAGGTCCTCCTGCTCCCGGACACCGCCCTGCACACGGCCGCGTACATCCCCTCGCTGGAGCAGGAGCTGGGCAAGCCGGTCCTCACCGCCAACCAGGTCACCGTCTGGGAGGGCCTGCGGCTGGCGGACCGCCGGGTGAACGCGCCGGAACTGGGCGCGCTGTTCACGCGGGAGCCACTGGTTCAGGCGTGAACGCGTGAACACCGAAAGGCCCGGCCCCGCCGAAGCGGGACCGGGCCTTTCGTCCGGAGCGCCGGGCAGGCCTTGCACCTGCATTTCCCCGCAGGAAGCGGGGCGTCTTTCCTTAGACGACCAACGCATCGCCGGTGTGGAGGAGTTGCCCCGTCGACCAGCGCATGATGATCATACCGCAGATGTGCGGGGCGCGCACATCGCGTGACGCGGGGGTGAGCGCCCCCCCGGCCGGTAGGTTCGCCTGACGGTCCCGGGTGTCGGCCCGGGCACAGGCGAGGGCGGTGGCATGACGGACGACCGGTGGCTGTCGGAGCGGGCCTGGGCGGCGGAGGCCGCCGTCTCGGACGGCTTCGACCTCTCGGAGTGTGTACGCGAACCCATCCACCTGCTGGGCGGTGTCCAGTCCTACGGCTGCCTGCTCGCGGTCGACCCGGCCACCGCACGGGTGGAGGTCGCCGCCGAGAACACCGGCGCGTTCTTCGGCGTACCGGCGAAGGAACTGGTGGGCGAGCCGGTCTCGCGCGTCCTGTCCACCGACTACTACCAGGAGGCGCTGTCCGGCACGGCCGGGGACGAGGAGGTGCCCGTCGCCTTCCCCGTCGTCGCCGGCGACGGCTGGCCGACCGGCGGACCGGTCGACGTCTCGGCGCACCGGCGCGACGGCCTGCTGGTCCTGGAGTTCGAGCCCCGGGCCGCCGACGCCCCCGCCTTCTCCACCTTCTACCAGGGCGTCCGGCGGGCCCTGGCCCGGCTGCGGGCCGCCGCGACCGTCGAGGACTGCTGCCGCATCGCCGCCCGCGAGGTGCGCGCGCTGACCGGCTTCGACCGGGTGGTGGTCTACCGCTTCGACGGCGACGACGGCCCCGGCGAGGTGCTCGCCGAGGTGCTCGCCGAGCAGGTCGCCGACGTGTGGGAACCGTGGCTGGGCCTGTGGTTCCCGGCCACCGACATCCCGCCGCAGGCCCGCCGGCTGTACCGGCAGAACTGGACCCGGGTGATCAGCGACGTCGACGACGTCACCGTCCGGCTGTGGCCCGCCGTGCGGCCGGCCACCGGGGCGCCGCTGGACCTGTCGCAGGCTGCGCTGCGCACCGTCTCCGGCTTCCACCTGGAGTACCTGCGCAACATCGGGGTGCGCTCCTCGATGTCGGTGTCCGTGCTGCGCGAGGACCGGCTGTGGGGACTGGTGGCCTGCCACGGCGCCGGACCGGTGCGGCTGTCCCCGGAGGTCCGCTCGGCCTGCGAGATGTTCGGCACCGCCTTCTCCTTGCACCTGGCCGTGCTCGAGGAACGGGAACGGGCGGACGCGCTGGCCGAGTCCGGGCGCCGGGCGGCCTCGGTGGCCCGGCTCCTGGAACACGGCCTGGAGGACCGCTTCACCGAACACGCCGGGTCGGTCGCCGACCTGCTGCGGGCCGACGGCGTACTGCTGTGCCGCGACGACCGGCCGGCGGCCGGCGGCGACCCCTTCCCCGCGGGCCTGGCCCGGGCGCTGGGCCGGCGGGCCGCCGCGCTCACCCCAGGCGAGGTGTGGGCCACCGACCGGCTGGCCGAGGTCCCGGCGGACGAACTGGCCTGGGCGGCGGACGGGGAGCGGGACCGGGAGCCGGTCCCGGCGGGCGTGCTGCTGGTGCCGCTCAGCCGCAGCGGCGACTTCCTGGCCTGGTCCCGGCGGGAGCGCCCGGCCCCCCGGCAGTGGGCGGCCGACCCCGCCACCCCGATAAGGCTCGGCCCGCGCGGCGAGCGGCTCACCCCGCGCGGCTCCTCGGCGGTGTTCCGGGCCACCATGCGCGGCCGCAGCCTGCCGTGGACGGCCCGGGACCAGGCGGCCGCCCGGGAACTGTGGCGGCTGCTGACCGAGCTGGTGCTGCGGCACGCCGACGCCGTCACCCACCTCAACGAGGAGCTGCGCACCACCAACCAGGACCTGGCCTCGTTCGCGCACGCCGCCGCGCACGACCTCAAGGAACCGCTGCGCGGCATCTCCAACGCCGCCACCTTCGCCCTGGAGGACGCCACCGGCCTGGACCCGGTGACGCTGCGCCGGCTGCGCACCATGCGGCGGCTCGCCGACCACATGGACGCGCTGCTCAACTCGCTGCTGCACTACTCCCGCCTCGGCCAGGCCGGGCTGCGGGTGGTGGACACCGACCTGGGCGCGGTGCTGGACGCGGCCGTGGAGGTGGCCGGCCCGCGGCTGGCGGAAGAGCGGGTCACGCTGCGCCGCGGGGAGCTGCCCCGGGTGCCGGCCGACCCCGACCGGCTGCACGAGGTGCTGGTCAACCTGCTGGTCAACGCGGCCAAGTACGCCCGGGACGGGGTCGAGCGCTGGGTGGAGGTGTCGGCTCGGCGCGACGCCGCGGGGGAGCTGGTCGTCGTGGTCCGGGACAACGGCATCGGCATCCCCGCCGAGCAGCAGGACGAGGTGTTCGGACTGTTCCGTCGGCTGCACCCGGCGGCCGAGCGCGGCGGCGGCACGGGCGTCGGCCTCGCGGTGGTCAAGCGCATCGTGGAGCGGCACGGCGGCCGGATGTGGCTGGAGAGCGAGCCGGGCGTGGGCACCGCGTTCCTCTTCACGCTGGGCGCCCCGCCCGCGGTCAGGTGACCGGGCCCCGGTCCGCGCCGTCCGCGCCGCGCGGCCCGGACTGCCGCCAGTAGTCGACCGCGCCCTTGAGCACCGTACGGAACAGGTGGAAGTTGACCGGCTTGTAGATGTAGCTGTCGGCACCGGCCGCGTAGCAGGACTCCACCTCGTGCGGCGAGGTGGAGGAGGTGAACACCACCACGGTGACCTCCCGCAGCTCCGGCCGGGCCCGGATCGCGGCCAGCAGGGCGTGCCCGCTGACGCCCGGCATGTTCAGATCCAGCAGGATCAGCCCCGGCAGCGCGTCCCGGGCCAGCAGCGACTCCACCAGCCCGGCACCCCGGGCGACGAACTCGGTACGCAGGTCGGGATGGGTCTGCCGCAGGGCGCGCTCGATCGCCTCGGTGTCCTCGGGACTGTCCTCCACGACCAGGACGCTGCCCGGGTCGATCCGTCCGGCGCCGTCCGGCGCCGTCACGGCTGTCCCTCCAGCCGCGCGACGAGCACGGCGGTGTCGTCGTTGCCGGTGGTCCGGAACTTCGCCGCCCGGGCGATCAGCTCGCCCGCCGGGTCGGGCCGCTCGGCGCACTCCGCCACCGCCGCCGGCAGCAACTCCTCGAACATGGTGCCCTCCGCCGAGCGCGCTTCGGTCAGACCGTCGGTGAACATCACCAGGGTGTCCCCCGGCGACATCTTCAGCCGCGTGGGTTCGGACCCGATGTCGGGCACCACCCCAAGGAACACGCCGGTGCCCGGTATCTCCTCCACCCGCCCGCCGGCCCGTCTGACCAGCGGCCTGGGATGACCGGCGGTGACGACCTCCACCGAGCACTCCTGCCGGCCGCTGGGCGTGAGCAGGGCGACCAGCGCGGTGACGAACCGGTTCGCCGACTGGTCGAGCAGGGCCGCGTTCAGCCGGTCCAGGGCGTTGGCCGGCGGGGTGCCGTCCTCCAGCAGGGTGCGCAGGGTGTGCCGGGCCAGTCCGGTCATCGCCGCGGCCTCGGCGCCGCGACCGCACACGTCCCCGATGACCAGGGCCAGCCGTCCGTCCCGGTCGACGACCGCGTCGTAGAAGTCGCCGCCGACGTCCAGGGAGTCGTCGGCGACCGCGTAGGCGGAGTGCAGTTCGACGCCCGGCCAGGCCGGCAGCGCGCGCGGCAGCAGCTGGTTCTGGAGCAGTTCGACGTGGCGGCGGCGCTGCTCGTAGGCGGTCGTGGTGTCGATGGCCAGGGCGGCGCGCAGCGCCAGGTCGCGCAGCAGGCGGGGGCTGGCCACGTCCTCGACGGCACGCTGGTAGGTGAAGGTGAGGGTGCCGATCGCCTTGCCGCGGGCGCGCAGCGCGTTCACCGTCACCGCGCGGACGGCCGAGCCGGGCCCCCGGGCGTCGGGGCCGAACGGCCCGCCGTCCAGCCCGGCGCCGCTGAGCAGGACGTTCTCGTCCCGGTCGACGGCGCGGCTCAGCAGTGCCGCGAGCCACCGGTCGTCCCGGGCCAGGCCGTCCAGCCAGGGCTGCGCGGTGGCGGCCACGTGCGCGGACGCCACCGGGGCCAGCCGTCCGCTGCTGCGGAACAGATGGACCACGCACCCCTCGGCCACCGCGGGCACCGCCAGCCGGGCGACCCGCCCGAGGGTCTCCTGCACGTCCAGGCTGGAGTCCATCTGGAGCGAGGCCTCGGCGAGCAGGGCGTCCTCGGTCTGCCGGCGCTCGTGCTCGCGCTGCTCCATGATCCGGCGGTGACTGGCGATCAGGACCTCGGTCAGCTGGACCAGCCGCGGCACGAGGTCGCCGTCCAGCTCCGGCCGCGACCGCAGGCCGACGCAGATGGCCGCCCAGTCGTCCCCGCCGAACCCGAACCGGGCCTCCAGCGCCCAGCGCGCCCCCGCCGCCGTGAGCACGCTCTCCTCCGGTACCAGCACGCCGGGACCGGCCGACAGATCGTGCAGGCGTACGACCGGAGGGGCGGCGGCGTCCGGTACCGGCCGCAGGCGGACGGCGCCCCTGCCCGGCAGCGGTCCACTGCTCGTGCTGAGCGGCTCCTCGGCGGTGGCCCGCCGCAGGTAGCGCAGCTCGTCGCCGCACCAGCGCGTCCCCGTCACGGCCAGGACGCCGGGTTCGGTGAGCATCAGCGCGTAGATGTGCCGGGCCATCTCGGTGACGTCGGCCACCTGCTGGGACGCCTGCCACAGTGCGTGCAGCCGCGCCGGCCACTGCCTGCCGTCCGGTTCCGTCCGCTCGCGCTCCCCGCTCAAGGGCCCACCGCCTGTCCGTCGTCGCCGTTGTGCCCCCGGCTCGGGGCCCGGGCCGCCACTGGCCGGACAGCTCCTCCCACGGTACTGCCGGACCGGGACCGGCCACGACCGCGGTGAGTGGTCCGCGAGACCGTACAACCTTGAACGGTCCATGACGGTCTTGCTCGCGTGAACCCTGTGCCGAACCTGTGCGCGGGGCGTTTGATCAGGGAGTGCACCATGCGAGCCACCGCCGTCCGCCGTTCCGTCCTGTCCGCGTCCGCGGTCGCCCTCGGCCTTCTCGTCACCGCCTGCGGAGGCGGGAGCGAGGACGGGGACGACGAGGCGAAGAGCGCCGCGTCCGCGTCCGCGTCGCCGGCCGCCAAGGCGCTGACCGCCGCCGAGCTGGACGAGCTCGCGCTCACCGCCGCCGACCTGAAGGGCGAGACGGCGGAGAAGCCGGGCAAGGACGACGTGGCCGACCCGGGCACGGTCAAGGCCGGCGACGCCCAGTGCCAGCCCGTCGCCGCGGTGCTGCGGGCGCTGCCGGTGAACGAGCCCGCGGCGAGCACCCAGCGGCTGGTGGTGCTGGAGTCCGAGACGGCCAAGAAGGGCATGCCGTCGATGGAGGAGCTGGCGAAGATGTCGGAGAAGGAGGCCGAGGAGGCGACGATCGACTCCCTCGACATCACCAAGACGATGACCTCCCTGTGGTCCTACGACGCGGACGGCGCCGAGCGGGCCCTCGACGCGATCCGCACGGCCGGCGAGAAGTGCGCGGGCGGCTTCGCCCTGACGGACGGCGGCGACACGTCGCAGGTGACCGGGGTCGCGGTGGAGAAGAGCGGCGCCGGCGAGGACGCGGTCGCCTGGACGGTGAAGGAGAAGGTGGACGGCGAGCCGGTCGAGACCAAGGTCACCGTCTTCCGCCAGGGCACGACCCTCGCGGGCTTCTCGTCCTTCAACATAGCGGCCGCCAGCCGGGGCGACGCCTACGAGCAGCCGACGGCGGTGATCGAGGCGCAGGCGGCCAAGCTGGGCTGACGCGGAAAGCACCGGTACCACTCGGTACCGGTGCTTTCCGGCGGCGTCAGAATCCGCGCAGGAGAGGAAGCCGGTCCATGCGCATGCAACGCGGTGACCGTCTCACGGACGACGCCGAGTACCTGCGCGGGGTCGGTTCCGAGAGCCAGGGCGAACCGCTTGAAGTGATCGCCGGTGATGCAGCGCATGTCTTTCTGTTCCGCGAGTGGATTTCATCCACGGGCTGGCGAAGGAGCTGTGAGGGCATGATCACCCCCGGTGTCTGGCAGAAGTCGTCCTTCTCCGGTGGCGGGCAGGGCGACGCCTGCGTGGAAGTGGCGTACCGCACGCCGCACGTGGCCGTCCGCGACTCGAAGGTGCCGGCCCACGGCACCCTCACCTTCCGCGCACCCGTGTTCGCCGCCTTCCTGGCGGCCTTTCGCCCCCGGGAATAGCCGGCCGGCCCCTCCCGTTGGAAACCGGGCGAACGGAACCCGGAACCGCAGGAGGCCGCACATGTCCAAGTCCGCAGACGCCGCAGAGGAAATCCGGGGCACCACGCACGGCACCGCCCCCGTCCCCCTCTCCGTCCTGGACCTGGTCACCGTCGGCGCCGGCCGTACCGCCACCGACGCCCTGCGCACCAGCGTGGACATCGCCCGCCTCGCGGAGACCCGCGGCTACCACCGCTACTGGGTCGCCGAGCACCACTCCATGCCGGGCGTGGCCTCCTCCTCGCCCGCCGTGATCCTCGCCCACCTCGCCGCCCACACCGACCGCATCCGCCTCGGCTCCGGCGGCGTCATGCTCCCCAACCACGCCCCGCTCGTCATCGCCGAACAGTTCGGCACCCTGGAAGCCCTGGCCCCGCACCGGGTCGACCTCGGCCTCGGCCGGGCCCCCGGCACCGACGGCGCCACCGCCGCCGCCCTGCGCCGCAGCGACCGGCTGCACGAGGGCGCCGACGACTTCCCCCAGCAGCTCATCGAGCTGACCCGGTTCCTCGACGACGACTTCCCCGACGGGCACCCCTACAGCCGTATCCACGCCGTCCCCGGCCCGGTCCAGGCGACCTCCCCGGGCGGCGTGCAGTCCCCGCACCGCCCCCCGGTCTGGCTGCTCGGCTCCTCCGGCTTCAGCGCCCGGCTGGCCGCCACCCTCGGCCTGCCGTTCGCCTTCGCCCACCACTTCTCCGCGCAGAACACCATCCCCGCGCTGGACCTGTACCGGGAGAACTTCCGCCCGTCCGAGCTCCTCGCCGAGCCCTACGCCCTGATCGGCGTCTCCGCCCTCGCCACCGACGACGAGCGGGAGGCCCGCCGCCAGGTGCTCGCCGCGGCCCTCAACATGGTGCGGCTGCGCACCGGCAACCCTGGCCTGGTCCCCACCCCGGCCGAGGCGGAGGCGTACGACTTCAGCCCGCTGGAGCAGGAGTTCGTCGCGTCCTGGAACAGCAACGTCATCCACGGCACCCCGGACGCCGTCCGGGCCGGCCTCGACGACCTCCAGAAGCGCACCGGCGCCGACGAACTGATGATCACCGCCAACGCACACGGCGGCGACATACGCCTGCGCAGCTACGAACTGATCGCCGACGCCTACGGCTTGCCCGCGACCGGCTGAACCAACAGCTCGGAGATGCGGTCCGGCGGCACGGGACGGGAGTACAGCCAGCCCTGTCCCGTGTCGCAGCCGATCCGCCGCAGCCGGGTGGCCTGGTCCGACGTCTCCACGCACTCCGCCGTGACGGTCAGCCCCAGCCGGTGCGCGAGCTGCACCATCGCCTCGACGATGACCTCGTCCGCCGGACTCGTACCGTCCTGTTCGGTCTCCCCGTCCCGTTCGGCGCCGCGCGCGTCGTACTGGAAGCCGCGGACGAAGGAGCCGTCCAGCTTCAGCACGGAGACCGGCAGCCGGCTCAGGTACGCCAGGTTCGAATAGCCGGTGCCGAAGTCGTCGATCGCGATGTGCACCCCCATGTCGCTGAGCGCCTTCAGCGCCTGCAACGGCCGCCCCGCCGACCCCATCACCGCGGACTCGGTCAGCTCCAGTTGCAGCAGCTCCGGCGCCAGCCCGGTCTCCGCCAGCGTCCGCGCCACGTCCGCCACCAGGTCGGAGTCCCACACCTGGCGCACCGCGACATTGACACTGACGAAGATCGGCGGCTCGCCGGGACGGTCCAGCTGCCAGCGCCGCGCCTGCTCGCACGCCGTGCGCAGCACCCAGCGGCCCAGTGGAACGATCGAGCCGTCCTCCTCCGCCAGTGCGATGAACCGATTCGGCGCCAGTACGCCGAACTGAGGATGTTTCCAGCGGATGAGCGCCTCGACGCCGCGCAGCCGCCCGTCCTCCATGCCGACCAGCGGCTGGTACTCGAGCGCGAACTCGCCGCGTTCGATCGCCGGACGGAGTGTCGCGGCCAGCGCCTGCCGGGTCATCCGGTGCGCGTTGCGCTCCGGGTCGAAGAGCGTCCAGCGGGCCTTGCCGTCGGCCTTGGCCCAGTACAGCGTGGTGTCGGCGGCCTGCATCAGGGCGGTGGGAGTGGTGCCGGCGGCGTGCCGCTCGACGACGCCGACCGACGCGGTGACCGACAGATGACGGCCGGCCAGATCGACCGGTTCGCGCAGCGCGGCCAGCGCCGACTCGGCCAGGTCGGCGAGCTGGTCGGTGCCGGTCGACCCCTCCACCAGCAGCGCGAACTCGTCCCCGCCGAGCCGGGCCACCAGCGGCGTACCCGCCCCGGCGCGCGGCGGCGCGACCTCCTCGGCGCAGCGCGTCAGCCGCTCGCCGACGGCCGCCAGCAGCCGGTCCCCGGCGCGGTGGCCGAGGGTGTCGTTGACCGCCTTGAAACCGTCCAGGTCGAGGTAGCACAGCCCGATCCGCCCGGTGCCGCCCGCGTAGGACTCCGGCTCCAGGGCGGCGGTCAGCCGCTCGAAGAACAGCGCCCGGTTGGGCAGCCGGGTCACCGGGTCGTGCATCTGCAAGTGCCGCAGCCGGGCCTGGAGTTCGTGCCGGGCACTGATGTCGGCGACCGACAGCAGCAGCCCGGACGCCGCCCCGGCCAGCGGCTCCACCGTGACCTGCGCCCACAGGAACTCGCCGTCCGGCCGCTTCAGCCGCCGGGTGCAGCGCAGCCGGGCCCGGCTGCCGCACAGCACCTCGCGGTAGGCCCGCCAGGCCCGGGTGTCGGCGGCCAGATCCACCAGCTCCGCCGCCGCGCGCCCGGTCAGCGCCTGGGGCGGGGTGCCGAACAGCGCGCCCAGGGTGTCGTTGGCGCTGACCACCGTCCCCTCGGCGTCGACGACGGCCATCGCCAGCGGCGCCGCCGTGAACGCCGAGCGGTAGGCCGGGGGTTCCGTACGGCATGGACGTACAGCACTGGGCGCCATGTCAGTGTCACTCTCTGTGACGGCCGACCTGTCGAGGTCTGCCGCGGGCGCCGGCCCTTCGGACGTTCCGCTCACCGCTAGCTCCCGCAGTGCCTCGATCTCTGTCCGTGTCTCTGTCCGCGCAGGAAAGTGTGCCGATCATAGAGGGTGGCTCCCGGCCCTTCCAGCCGCACAGCGGTCACCAGCTCCCGTGGATCCTGCTGACAGATCGTTTCTGCTCGTACCTGGCCGGGTTCTAAACACCCCCGACCAGTTGTGACGTTGCGTGAGTGGGGTGAAGGGGGCACTTTCGGCAATCCGCGGCCGGCTCACCCGTCCGGCTCAGGCGAACAGGGCGCAGTACGACAAATATGCACAAGCTGGGTGCGGTGTTCCGCGAACCGCACCCGGAGGTCCATGTGCCGCGCCAGCTCCCCCTGAGGCGACTTCCCCGTGAGGCCCTCAAGGGCCTCGGCGCGGGCGGCCGGCCGGGCGGCGGAGCCCGGCCGGGACTGCGCAAGTCCGCGGCGGTCGCCACCACCATGACGGCACTGGCCGCGACCTCCCTGATCAGCGCTCCCTCGGTCGCCGAACCCTTCTCGCCCCAGCCGTGCGCCCTGCGGCGCACCGCGGCGCACCACTCCGAGGGCGTGCATACCTGGAACGCCGCCTACCCCCGCCCGGCGCGCGCGCTGGACGCGGTGATGGTGTTCCTGTCCTTCCCCGACTCCCGCCCCCTGGCCGCGCCCCGGGAACTGGCCGCCGACCACTTCCCGGCCACCACCCGCTTCTTCCGGCGCGCCTCCTACGGCAAGTTCACGCTGCGCCCGCACCCGCTGCGGCACTGGGTCCGGATGCCGCGCCCGTCGACCGCGTACGCCATACAGCGCGACTGGAGCGCCGAGCACCGCGCCGCCTATCTGCGCGACGCGCTGGCCGCCGCCGACACCGAGGTCGACTTCTCCCGCTACGACGTCGTCTACTTCGTCGCCGACCCGCACGCGCCCGGCGTGGACTCCGACGCCACCAAGGTCGTCAACCTGAACACCCCGCTGCGGGCCGACGGCACCGACATCCACCGGGTCGTCACGGTGTTCGAGAACCATCCGCCCGACCGTCTGGTCCTGGCCCACGAGACCGGTCATGTCTTCGACCTGCCCGACCTCTATCACCGGCCCGTCGACGGCCGGGGCGACTGGGACACCCATGTCGGCGACTGGGACCTGATGGGCAGTCAGTTCGCGTTGGCACCGGACCTGTTCGGCTGGCACAAGTGGAAGCTGGGCTGGCTGGAGCCCCGGCAGGTGGCCTGTGTGCAGGGGGTCGGTCCGGTCCGGCTGACCCTGGAGCCGCTCGGCGCCGGGCCGGGGGTGCCGGTGACCGGCGCGGCGGGGGCGCCGGCCTTCGGGCTGGGCCGGGGCACCAAGCTGGCGGTGGTCCGCACCGGCGCCGACGAGGTGCTCGCCTTCGAGGCGCGCGGACCGGTCGGCAACGACGTCGCCGCCTGCCGGGCGGGGGTGCTGGTGTACCGGGTGCGCGGCGGGACGGAGTCCGGCGGCGGGCCGGTCGAGGTGATCGACGCGCACCCGCGCACCGAGGCGTGCTGGGAGGATTCGGTCTACCCGCCGCTGGCGGACGCGCCGGTCGCGCTCGGCGAGAGCTTCACGGTGCCGGGGGAGGGCGTCCGGGTGGAGGTGGAGGGGCGCACGGTGTCGGGGGCCTGGACGGTGAAGATCACGCCCGGCTGAGCCGGACGGCGCCACGCGAAAGGCCCCCCGCTCGCGCGAGGGGCCTTCACTGTCGGTGCGCCGCCAGGGACTCGAACCCCGGACCCGCTGATTAAGAGTCAGCTGCTCTAACCAACTGAGCTAGCGGCGCCTGCTGACGTCGTAGACATTAGCATCCAGGTCGGCGGGAGGAAAAATCGATATCCGCACGGCCGCGCGGGCCGCCCGCACCGCCGCCCACAGCAGGATCTCCGGGCCGGGCAGCCAGGGCCGGCGGGTGTCCGGGGCGACCAGCCAGCGGGCCGCCGCCCGGTCGGGCCCGGCCGGGGCCGGCACGGTCACCGCGTCCCCGGTGCCGTGGCAGAGCAGCGGCGGCACGGCGCCGGTGCGGCCGTCCCCCTCGGACCGGCCGCGGGTTCCCCACTCCTCCCACTCCAGCAGTGAGGGCAGCCGCTGGGCCGTGCCGGGCGCGGCGAACAGCAGTATCCGGCCGCGGTACTCCGCCACCGGTCCGGAGCCGGGGCCCTCGGCCCACATCCGGTCCAGCATCCGGCGTCCGAACATCGCCGGGGCGCTCACGACGTCGAACACCGAGCCGCACGGCAGGACCACCGGGGCGTCGGGCCGCTGCTCCCAGAGGGCGAGCGTGCTGCGCGGATACGTTCCGGCGGAGGCCAGCCAGGCGGCGCCGGCCGAGGTGACGCGGGAAGCGTGCGGAGTGCTGCTCATGGGATTCATGTCTACCGGCGGTGAGCGGGCCGTCTCGCTGAGTTGCCGGAATCCGGGACAGACGCCGGGCCGGGAAGGTATCTTGCCCACCCCCGTGGCATATGCCGGTCCGCTCGGGTGCCGCGCTCAGGCGGGCTCCTCCCGGCGCATCAGCTCCCGGCCGAACTCCACCATCTTCTTGGCATAGTCCTCGGTCCACTCGGCCCGGTCCGCGATGTCCGCGGTGGTCAGCCGGTCGAACCGCCGCGGGTCGGCGAGCTGCGCCGCCGCCATCGCCTGGAACTCCACCGCGCGGTCCGCCGCCGCGCGGAACGCGTGCGTCAGCTCCGTGGCCCGCTCCAGCAGGGCCCGCGGATCGTCGATCGACTCCAGATCGAAGAAGTGCTCCGGGTCGGCGGCCGCCGCCGCGGGCTCGAAGAGCAGGGGCGCGGGGCGTAGCCGCGGTTCGTGATGACGCGGCGTGGGCTCCGCCATGTCTCTCCTCCTGGTACGTCACGATGACCCGGCCGTCCACGTTCGTGCACCGGGCCACCGTCCATTGTCCCGCGCCGCCGCAAGGGGGCCTCGGGCCCGGGCGGTGGCCCGGCTGCGCGGGTGCCGGGGTCAGGCGGCGCGCCGTTTCGGACCGGTGTGGTGGTGCCGGTGCTGTGCGGTCTCCCGCCAGGTGCGGCACAGGGCGATCACCGCGTCGTAGGCGACGGTGAGCGTGGTGAGGCCGAAAGCCATGGCGGTGTCGCTGTCGTGCAGGGTACGGGTGAAGTACAGGGCGGCGGTGGTGGCGATCGCGGGGAGGGCGAGGGTGCCCGCGGGGCGGCGGAGGCCGGTGGCCCTGCGGTACCAGCGGGCCCGCACCGCCTTGGGCGGGATCACGCTGAAGCGCCATCCGGCGGTGCCGGGCTGGGGCGCGCCGCCTTGTGTCTCCGGGAGAAGGCTGACGTTCTGGCTCACTGCGCTGTCCTTAGGCGGGTGGTGGTCGAAGGGGATGTGGTGGCGCGGGGGTCAGACCTCGTCGTCCCGGTCCGGCGAGAAGCCGAAGAGGGTGGCGTCGAGATCCGTTTCGGCGGTGGCGATGAGGTCGATGGGGTCGGCCTGCGCCAGCCGGGCGGTCTCCCGGCGCAGGACGCTGCTGATGCGGCGGGCGGCCCAGAGGTCGCGGGCGATCACGAGATCGGCGCCGAAGGAGATCTCCCCGGTGACCGCCTTGTACAGGTGCTTGCTGGCCTCCCACGGCTTCTCCAGCAGTTCACCGCTGTCCGGCAGGCTGACGATCAGGCCGTAGCCGATGGCTACGGGGAGGATGGCGGCGTCCAGCACCGGGCCGGTGAAGTGGACGGCGACGGGGACGGCGCCGCTGAGCACGGCCTGGGCGATGGCGGAACTGGTGTCGTAGGGGAAGAGGGGTTCCCGGTAGAACCGGCGCAGCCGGGCGGAGAGGTGTTCCAGGGTGCGCGGGAGGACGATGTACTGCGGGTCCGGGTCGGGGTACGACGGCTCGCCGGTCATGGCCTGCCAGCCGGTGCCGAGGGTCAGGTGCCAGGAGCCGGAGCAGTCCGACAGCAGCGCGGCCGTGGGGGTGACGACGGCGGCGTACAGGGGGCGGCCCGGTATGTACGTGAGCACGGACAGGGAGACCGAGGTGGGGTCCCGGGTGGTCAGCCAGCGGCGTATCGAACCGCTGGCCGAGACGGACACCACCGGGCGGCGGGCGTGGACGTGGTCCCGGAAGGCGGTGGTGCGTTCGTCGAGGCCGCCGTCGGCTCCCAGGACGGCGATGGGCTGCCCACCGGCCTCGCCGGCCTCCCGCAGGGCGTCCTCGACCGCCCGCACGATGCGCCGCATGGCCTGCTCGGCCCACGCCTGCCAGTGCTGTTCCGGGCGCGGCACGTCTGCGGGCGGCCGGTGGCGCGGCGACCCGGACCACTCCTGACGCAGCGCGATGACCTTGTCGAGTTCCACGACGGCCGGCAGCCGTTCGGTCATGTCGAGGCCGTGGCCGGCTTCGCGGCCGAGGGTGTCGAGCAGGCGCAGGGCGGTTTCGGCGGTGCGGCCCGTTATGTAGTCCGCGCCGAGGGGGCCCTTGCGTCCGTCGCCGTCAAAAGGAAGGTTCACGTTCGCCTCCGGGTGGATGAAGTGCGTACGCCCTGGCGTACGCGGGGCGCACGAGTTCGTGTCGTGCTGTAGTTCACGGTAGTGCTTGAGGAGTTGTAGTGCGTGGAGCTTGGCATGAGTGGCTACGTCTACGAGTCGACATGCGCGAAGCGTGATAGTTGCGTGAGTCACAGCGCCGACGGCTCTCACGGGGCGTCAGAAGCGGGCAGAAGCCAAAGATTGTGGATGCGGACCCGCACTGTAGTGCTGTAGTGCCCTACGCTGGGGAAGTTCAGCCAGCAAGGACGCTGGCGCTCCGCTGTCCCACGCCCCGATGAACCGGGCAAGCGGTGCCCCGATCCCTGACGTGAACGGGGCGCCACCCGGGCCCCGACGAAGGGAATTTACGTGCCGAGTGAACGCAGGGCCGCTGAGGACAAAGAGCGGCAGGTCGTAGTGTCCGTCCGCTTCCCCAGCCAGTTGCTCGACCGCATCCAGGCCATCGCGGCGGTGCAGTCCACCACGGCCAACGCGGTGATCAGGGAGGGGATGGACGCCTGGGTGCGGGAGCGGGTCGCCAGTGCCGACTTCCGGGCGGCGAGCGAGGCGTACATCGCCCAGGCCCAGGCCCAGGTGGCCACCGCGTTGCAGGACCACGCGGCCGGCCGCCGGACGCCGTGACGTACGTGGCGGTCGGATTTCGCGGGCGGCTCGGCCGCCGGTTCCTGTTCCGTGCGGGCCGGGGGAGGTGCGGGGCTGACTGGTTCGAGGTTCACTGCGGCCGTTTTTCCTTCGTGTTTCCTGGCGCCAGGGCCGCGTCCGTCCCCGTTCGGCGCGGGCTCACAGCTGAGCGTGATTGCTCTGGGAAACAATTACCGGACGCGCGCCCCGCAGTGTGCGACCCTTCGAACATTGCTTCCTGACGGAAAGTCACCTTCCGCTTACCTAGTGATTGCGCCCTCTTTGCGAGCCGTAAGTACCACCCCGCGCCACCCCCGAGAGTGGGGCCGCCACCCCGGCTCAACTGCCCTTCTGTCGAAAGGGGAAGATAAGCGCCACAATTTGCGCGAACGTGAAATTGCATGACCATGCGGGAAGTAGCGCGATAGTGTGATGTAAGTCACGTTCCGCATCCGGTCGGGCGGCGCTTGCCGAAACACCCGTTTCGCCCGTCTCAGGGCCGCCGGACCACCCGGTGCCGGGCCAGGCGGGCGAGTACCGCGTGGTTCGCCTCCCAGCCGTCCGGGGCTGTAGTCGTTGGCCGCCTCCGGCGGCGTGCCGGACTCTGTCCGGCGATCGGGCGGCACTGGGCTGGTCCTCGGCCGCGGGGCGAGGGGGGTGATCAGGGGCGCCAGACCACCCGGTGCTTGGACCAGTGATCCCATGTGGACATCATCGCCTCCCAGCCGTCCGGGAACTTCACGTCCGTGCCCAGCTGGACCGGTTCCGTGGACGGATACGCGTCCAGGAGTTCGTCGACGCCCGCGCGGCAGACGACCACGCAGGCGTGCCGGTGCCGGGAGGCCAGCACGCACAGGCGGCCGGTCTCCAGGTGGAACGCCGTGGCGTCGGGGCGGCCGGACAGCGGATGCAGGACGACCGTCACGTCGTACTCCCGGCCCTGGAGCCGGTTGGCCGTGTCGACCGTGACGCCGGTGACGCCGAGGTCGGCCAGCGCGGCACGCACCGCCGCCGCCTGGTCGCGGTGCGCGGTGCCGACGGCGATCCGGCCGGCGGTGAGCGGAACGGCGGCGGAGGAGCGCTCGGAGAGCGCCGCGCCCCGCCGGTCCAGGAACCGGCGGACCACCGCCGCCACCGCCCGTACCGCCTCCGGATCGGTGCGCGGGGTGTGCCGCGGCGGCAGCTCCAGCAGGCCCCAGCCCGCGGCGGCGGCCTCGTCGATCACCCGGTCCGGGCCCGAGCCGTCGGAGGGGACGGCGAAGGAGAGCCTGCGGTCGCCGGGGCCGGTGCCGCTGCGGAACGGCGTAAAAGGGTAGAACGCGTCGGAGACCAGGGGGGCCGCCGAGGCCGGCAGGCGCCAGGAGACCGGCAGGCGGTGCTGCGGCAGCCCGGGGTTGTGCGCGAGCAGCGTGGCGACGGCCGAGGCGGACGGGTCGTAGGACAGGCCCGCCCACTGCTCGCCGCCCACGATCGAGAACGGGTCGAGCTGTCCCGGGTCGCCCACGAACAGCGCCCGCTCGAACAGCCCGGCCACCGCCAGCAGCGCGTCCGACCGCATCTGGTACGCCTCGTCGACGATCGCGTGCCGCCACGGCTCGTCCACCGTCACGTGCGCCCACTTGGCGGCGGTGGACACCACGACCGCCTGCCCGGCCAGATCCGCCGCCTTCGCCGACTTCCGTACGCTGTCCAGCGCGTCCAGCGCCTTGTCGTACGGGTCGGCGTCGCTGCTGTGCAGCCGGCCCACCGGCAGCTCGGGGTTCTCCTCGGCCAGCCGCAGCACCAGGTCGTCGACCTGCGCGTTGGTCTGCGCCACCACCATCAGCGGGCGGCCCGCCGCCGCCAGTTCCAGCGCCGCGCGCACCACCAGCGTGGACTTGCCGGCGCCCGGCGGGGAGTCGACGACCACCCCGCGCTCGGTGCCGTGCAGCGTGTCGTCGAGGATCGCGGCGGTGGCCCGGGCAGCCGCCGCGCCCGGCGCGTCGTCCACCAGGGTCTCGGTGGTCACAGGACGTCCTCCTCGGTCGGCGGATCGGCGGCCTCGGGCAGGGCGGACCGCTCGCCGGGCGGCCCGCCGTGCGTCCACGGGGTCTGTTCCGGGTCGGGCAGCTTCGCCCCGCCGCGCTGCTCGTGCTCGAAGAGGGTGAAGCAGACCAGATCGCCCTTCTCCGGCACCGACCCGGCCGCCGGCTCCCGGCCGCGGCCCATCTTGTCGAGAATCCGCAGCACCAGGACGCCCTCCGCCGGCCGCTCGGCGAACTCGGCCGCCTGCGGCCGGCCGGCCAGCGACCGGTACACCTTCATCCGCTCGGCGAGCTGCGGCCGGTCCGCCGTGCGCACGGTGACCAGCGGGCGCGGGCTCGGCCGCTTGCCCTCGCTGTACGCCATCACCACGTCCGTGACCTCCCCGGCGAACGCCTCCCCGGCCAGCCGCCGCCCCGCCATCACCAGCGGATCGTCCAGCGCCTCCTGGGCGTCCAGCCGGGCCTGCTCGCGCTCCCGGGTGGCCAGCTTGCCGGCCGCCGTCACCGCGTCGTCGCGGCGCGGCTGCGGGGGCTCGCCGGCGACGACCCGGTCGCGGTGCCCGGTGAACGACCAGCGGTCCCGGGTCCACCGGTCGGCGACGTGCGCCCCGGCGGGCAGCCGCCGCAGCAGGTCCAGGCCGTGCCACACCGCGTCCCAGGCGGGCCGGGTACGGCTGAGCACCAGGTCGCGGACGTCCCGCTCGGCGGCGCGCACCGCGCCGTACCGCTCGTCGGCCGCCAGGCCGTCCTCGGCGGCGGCGAGCGCGGTGCGGGCCCGGTCGTAGCGCTCGATGGCGGGCGCCAGCAGCCGGTTGTCGAACGCCGGGTCGGTGGCCGGTCCGGCCGGCGGGCACAGCAACTGGCCGTCCGGGTCCCGGGCCAGCTCCGCCCGCAGCGCCGCCGCGGCGCCCGAGGTGCCGTCCGGCGGGTCGATCCAGGCCAGCAGCGCGCCCAGGTGCTGGTCCTCCAGAGCGGACTGCCCGGTCGCCCAGTGCCGGCCCAGCAGCTCGGTCATGGCCAGCAGCAGGGACGAACCCGGCACCCGGGCGCGCTCCCCGTAGTGGGTGAGCCAGCGGCCGAGCAGCGGCACCCGCGGCGGCGCCGGGTGCGGCGTCTGCGGGTCCTGGTCCGCCGTCCGCCGGAACCGCGTCGAGCGGCCCAGCAGCCGGACCAGGTCGACGCCCGCGCGGCTCGGCACGATCAGCTGCGCGGCGTCCGCGCACAGCTCGGCCGCCACCTTGACCCGCTTGCCGGTCTCCGGGTCGGTCTCGGTGCGCTCGGCGGGCTCCACCGCGGCGGCGTGCGCCTCGAGGTGCGGCAGCACCGCGTCGGCCAGCTCGGCCAGGAACGCGAACCGCAGGTCGCGGTCGCGCGGCTGCGGGACGACCAGCAGCCGCGGCGCGTCCCGGTCGGTGCCGACCAGGGCGCCGAGCGGGGCGCCCACCTCACCGGCCGTGACCAGCGGGACCAGCACCAGCGGCGAGTCCGACAGGTGCCGGTGCCGGACCGTCGCGGCGGGCTGCGCGCGGCCGGTGCGCACCGCCTCCAGGCGGGCCAGCGTGCCGATCAGGGACATGCCGCCTCCAGCGCCCGCGCCCGGTCCGCCGCCGCCAGCGCCTCGGCCCGCAGCTCCGCCGCCCGGCGCAGCGCCGCCACCGCCGGGTCGGCCGGGTCGCCGGCCGCGCCGTCGGCCGCCGCCAGTACCTCGTCGACCGTCGCGAGGCCGCCCAGCTCGGCGCGGGCCGGCCGGCCCAGCGTGCTGACCGCGCCGGCCGCCCGGGACCGGGCCCGGCAGTGGAAGGCCAGCTCGCAGGCGGACAGGCACTCGGGCGCGTACGCCGCCGGGACCGACTCCACCGCCGCGGTCAGCTCCTCGGCCGGCCGGCCGGGGGCGAAACAGGTGCCCGCGGGGAGCGCGTCGGCGATCTCCTCGATCCGGGTGAGCCGGGCCAGCTGGCGGGCGGTCACCGCGCGCTGCTTGCGGACGTCGACCGCGGCGGCGGTGGGCAGGTTGGAGAAGTCCTTGGGGCAGACGAGCAGCACCCGGTGCCGCACCCGCGGGGCGGGGCGCAGCCGGGCGGCGACCTCCTCCAGGGCCAGCACGTACACCGCGGCCTGCCGGGCGGCGGCGCCGACCTTCGCCGGGTCGGCCGAGCCGTCCAGCATCGGGAACGACTTGATCTCCACCACCGTCCAGCTGCCGTCCGGGTGCACCACCACCGCGTCCGGCTCCAGATGGGCGGCGGAGCCGGCCACGTCCAGGGCGAGCATCGGATGGTCGAGGAGGGTCCACCCGGCGGCCCCGGTCGCCTCCCGCAGCGCCAGCTCGGTGCGCGCCGCGCGCCCCTGCGGGCCGGGCGCGGTCAGGTCGGGCACCCGGGCCTCGCCCGGCGGCTCGGCGCCCCGGTCCAGCGTCTCGCGCACCAGCCGCAGCAGCTCCGCGCCGCCGTCCGCCTTCACCCGGGCCTCGAACGCGTTGCCCCGCACGAAGGCGAACTGGGACTGGCCGAAGACCGACGGCGCGCCCAGCGCGCTCGCCAGGCCGGTCTTGTCCACCCCGGCGCCGTCCAGGATCGCGCGCCGTCTGCACCCCGGGTTGGCCGCGAGGGCGGCCAGGGCGCGGGCGTCCAGGGTCTTGGGCGGTACGTCGGGGCCGCGCAGCTCAGCGAGCCGGTGCCGGAGCGCCGTCTCCCGTGTCCGCGGGGGAGGCGTCCGGCTCGGCTCCGGACCGGGGCCGCTCGTCGCGCTGGCGTGGAAATCGCTCACCCGCCGAAGTCTCGCATCCCCCACTGACAACAGGACCGACAACCGGACCGGCAACCGGACCCGCGACGGGACCGGTGACCGGACCGGCGACGGGGGAGCCCGGCCCGGTCAAGCGCCGGGTGAACGCGCCGGCCGCCGGGCCGAACCGTGCCACGGCCCGGGTACGCCCCCACCGCGCGCAGCGCAGCACGTACGGCGTCAGCAGCAGCCCCGCGCCCATCGCGGCGGCGCCCGCGACCGCGTCGAGGAAGTAGTGGTTGGCGGTGCCCATCACGACGATCGTGGTCACCAGCGGGTAGAGCACGCCGGCCACCCGCGTCGCGCGCGTACCGCCGAACCGCCACAGCATCACCCCGCACCACAGCGCCCAGCCGACGTGCAGACTCGGCATCGCGGCGTACTGGTTGGTCATCCCGCCGAGGCCGCGCGGCGCACTGGCCTCACCGCCCCACCAGCCCCACGAGCTGTAGTGGGCCATGGTGTCGACGAAGCCGTGGCCCGCGTCGAGCAGCCGGGGCGGACAGGTCGGCAGCAGGGTGAAGCCGATCAGGCCGATGAACGTGGACGTCATCAGCCAGGTCCGGGCGGCCCGGTAGCGCACCGCGCGGGAGCGGAACAGCCACACCAGCACCAGCGGAGTCACCAGGTAGTGCAGGGACGCGTACCAGAAGTCGGCGGGCACCCCGAGCCACGGCTCGTGGGTGAAGAGCCGGTTGAGCGGGTGCTCGGCGTTGAGGTGCAGCGCCTTCTCGACGCGCAGGATGGCCAGGCCGTGGTCGACGGCGTCGGCGACGTCGCCGCGCACCAGCAGCCGGCCGGCCGAGTAGCAGGCGTAGACGAGGAGGATCAGCGGCAGCTCCGTCCACCAGCGCAGACGGCCCCCAGGGGCCGCCTCGGTGCCTGGTGTGTCGGCGCGCGGCATCCGATCGACCTCCCCTTCTTCTTCGCGTACGGACCCGGGTACCCGCCGGTTCCGAGCGAGTCACTCTACGGCGTGGGCTACTGCGCGCAGTGGAGCGCCCCCGGCCCTGACAGACGCCGTCGGCGCCCTGCGGGTTGCCCGTACCGGGCGTACGCGATGATGGAAGAGCCGCACCTCACATTCCCCGTCACGCACCCGGAAAGGTCCTCTTCCCATGGCACCGCGCATCCTGCTCGCCCGGCACGGACAGACCCAGTGGTCGCTGTCCGGCAGACACACGGGCAGGACCGACGTGCCGCTCCTGGAGGAGGGCCGGCGCGGCGCCAAGCTGCTCGGCGAGCGGCTGCACCGGGCACCGCTGGACGGCCTGCCCGGCGCCGAGGTGCGCACCAGCCCGCTGGTACGCGCGCGGGAGACGTGCGAACTGGCCGGGTTCGGCGACCGGGCCCAGCCCTGGGACGCGCTCCTGGAGTGGGACTACGGGGCCTACGAGGGCATGACGCCGGCCGAGATCCAGGCCGTCCGGCCGGGCTGGCTGATCTGGCGGGACGGCGTCCCCGAGGGCGAGGGCACGGCGGAGCTCACCGCGCGGGCGGACGAGGTGGTCGCCTGGGCCCGCCAGGCCGACCGCGACGTCCTGGTCTTCGCCCACGGCCACATCCTGCGCTCGATCGGTGCCCGCTGGCTCGGCCTGCCCCTGGACTTCGCGGCCCGCATACGCCTCAACCCGACGTCCCTGTCGGTCCTCGGCTGGGCCTACGGCGAACCCGCCATCGAGAACTGGAACGACATCGGCCACCTGGCAGCGGCTTGACGGTCACCTGACAGCAGCAGCATCAGCAGCCGGGGCAGCGGAGCAGCAGCAGCGACGGTGGCAGCGGCAGCTGCCGGCGGACAGGACCGTCCGCCCCGGGGGACGGGGAGGCGTCCTGCCCCGGAGCGGCCGGCCGTCCCGCGGGCGGGCGGCGCACCGCCCGGGTCTGTTCACGCGGTGCGCGGCAGCGCCCGGTGGCGCTCCAGGAACGCCGACACCCCCCGCGCCCCGCGATGCGGCAGCAGCACCCGCGCGGTGCTCGCCAGCATCGTCTGCACCCGGGTGGACTGGACCTCCCCGAGCAGGTCCAGCACCCGCAGCCCGGCCGCGGCCGCCGCGTCGGGCCGGCCGCCGCGCGCCAGGTCGTCGGCGAGTTCCGCCGCGTACAGGGCGGTGTTGCGGGTGAAGTGCGGGTCCTGGAGCCGCACCGCCCGGCGCGCGTGCCGGGCGGCTCGCGGCCAGTCGCCCAGCGTGGACCAGCACTGCGCCTCCAGCCCTTCCAGCTCGGCCTCGCCGTAGAAGCTCATCCAGTCGGGGTCGGCGTCGCCCGGCCCCCGGTCGAAGAACGCCTGCGCCCGGGCCAGGGCCTGTTCGCAGCCGACCCGGTCGGCCAGCCCCGCCCAGCCGCCCGCCTCCCGCAGCGCCAGCAGGGACAGCAACCGCGCGGAGCCCAGCGGCCGGGCGGCACGCTGCGCGGCCTGCGCGGCCCGGACCGCCTCCCGGGGCCGGCCGGTGTCCCGGGCGAGGAACGCCGTGTTGCAGAAGGCGTGCGCCTCCAGCGCGGCGTCCCCGGTCATCCGCGCGGTCGCCAGCGCCTCCGCGTAGTGCGAGCGCGCGTCGTCGAAGCGCCCGGAGTCATGGGCCAGCCAGCCCACGGAGAGCGCCAGTTCGCCGGCGCCCGCGAAGAGCCGGTCCGCCGTCGCCTGCCGCATCGCCCCGGCGTCCAGCAGCGCGTACGCGGCGCGCAGCGGGGCCGCCGCGCGCCGGTAGAGTCCGTCGGCGCCGTGCCGGTCGTCGAGCAGCCGGATCCGGCGGACGGCGTCCTCCAGGGCGCCGGCGTCGCTCGCCCCGCAGCGGCGCACCGGGCGGTCGGCCGCCGCGGCGGCCGGGGCGAGCCCCAGCGGGCCCAGTGAGGCGGTGGCCACCGTGGCGGTGCCGCCCCTCATGAATGCGCGACGCAGCACGTCGCTCTCCTCGTGGTCGTCGTGCGTGTACGGGTCCCCCCGGTCGTACGGTCCGGGACGGGCCGGCGACTCACCGGCCGCCCCCGCCGCCCGCGCCGTCCCCGCCGCCCGCTCGGTGCGCGCCCGCCGGCCGCGGACGGCCGAACGCGGCGCGAACCCCAGGTCGGTGAGGCTGCGGCCGGGAAACATGTGCAGGAACACCCGCTCGTAGGCGTAGTTGGGGCAGCGGATCTCGCCCGTCTCCACCCGCCCGACGTACCGCGCGTCACAGCTGACCCGCTCGCCGATCTCCCGCGCGGCCCGCCGGACCGCCGCCGCGAACTCGGCCGGCGAGCGCCGGCCGCGCAACTGGCGGAAGACCAGGTTCGGCCGCGTGGGCCGGTCGGGCTCGGGTGCTGGCTGAGGTGAGGTCCCCGTCGACGACGCCATGGCCGGTCCTCTCGTGCGAACCGTCGAACCGTGCCGCACCCGGGGCGACTTGTCGGGAGTATTGGGGAGTATTCCCTTTGTCGCACCGAATCCGGCGAGCACGAACGTACCGCCTGTGACGGGTCCGCCACGCGGAGTTTGAGCACAAAAGCGGATAACTCCTACGCGATCCGCCATGAACTGCCATTCTTTGCGGCGGAATCACGCCGTAGCCGTTGACGGCCTGGCGCGTTGAACCCTGTGGGCCCGGAGACCGACTCCCGGTCCGTTCGTCCAAGGAGTGTTTCCGTGGTGGTGGAGGCGGGGATGGAGACCAGCCGGATCAGCGACGCCCGGGGCACGTGCGACGCCTGCGACGTCGTCATCGTGCCGACCCGGCAAGGACTGGAGGCCGTCGACATCCTCAGACGGGGAGCGGGCGAAGCGGTGGGCCCGGTCCTGCACGACGACGGCCGCGGCACCCTCGGCTTCCTGGTGCCGCCGGGCACCGCCGCGGCCTGGGACGTACCCGGGAGCACCTGTACGGAGACGGACCGGCGCGACCCGGCGCCGGCCCCGCGGCTCCCGGTGCCGGGCCCCGGCTGGCTGCTGCCGCCCGAGGAGACGGACCCCGCGACCGACCCGGCCGACCTGCGCGCCGCGCTCGGCGAGGCGGCCCGGCTGATCGCGGCGGCCGACAACTGCCGCTGAGCCGCGGCGCGCGGACGCCGGTCCACCGCTGTCCGACGGCGACGCCGGACCCGTACGGCACCGACCGCACCCGCACCCGGCGATAATGGCCCGATGGGAAAGTCCAGAAGCCCCCGGCGCGGGCGGGCCGGCGCGGAAGCCGTGCTGGCGGACGTCGACGGCGGCCGTGCCGAGCTGCTGCCCGACCGTGACCGGCCGCGCGGCTGGACGCTGCTGATCGACGGCGCCCCGCAGTCGCACGTCGACCTGGACGACCCGTCCCACCTCTCCTTCGAGTACCAGCGCCGCTTCGGGCACGTCGTCGACCTCGTCGCACCGCCGGGCCGGCCCGTGCACGCCGTGCACCTCGGCGGCGGCGCGCTCACCCTGGCCCGTTACGTCGCCGCCACCCGGCCCCGCTCCACCCAGCAGGTCGTCGAGCGGGACGCGGCCCTGGTCCAGCTGGTCCGCCGGGAACTGCCGCTGGACCCCGGCGCCCGCATCCGGGTCCGGTCCGCCGACGCCCGCGCCGCGCTGGCCAAGCTGCCGCACGGCCGGGCCGACCTGATCGTCGCCGACGTCTTCAGCGGCGCCCGCACCCCCGCCCACCTGACCTCGGCCGAGTTCCTCGACGAGGTCCGGCTCGCCCTCGCGCCCGGCGGCGTCTACACCGCCAACCTCGCCGACGGCCCGCCGCTGGCCCATCTGCGCGGCCAGATCGCCACCGCCGCCGCCCGCTTCGCCGAACTCGCCCTGGTCGCCGACCCGGCGGTACTGCGCGGCAAACGCTTCGGCAACGCCGTACTCGTCGCTTCCGACCGGCCGCTGCCGCTCGCCGAGCTGACCCGCCGCGCCGCGTCCGACCCGCAGCCCGCCCGGGTCGAACACGGCAGGGCGCTCACCGACTTCACCGGCGGCGCCACCCCCGTCACGGACGCCACCGCGGTGGCCTCGCCGGCCCCGCCGCCCGCGGTCTTCCAGTAACGGCCGTGCGGGCCATGACGGTTCAGTAGGTCCCGACCTCCACCCGCGGCGGCCCGTCGTGCCAGGTGCAGAACACCGACACCCGGTCCGCGCCCGAGGTGAACTCCACCCGGATCCACGTCTCCGTCTTCCACACCTGCATCGACCAGCCCGCGCCCGGCGTCGCCGACACCAGCGACGCCGAGTCCGTCCCGAGGGCGAACACCGCCCGGCCGCCCTTGGTGTCGTACCCCTTGACCTGCCCGGCCGAAGTGGACGACGGGGACGGGGCGGTGGCGGAGGACGACGGCTTCGGGGACGACGGGGTCGCGCTCGGCTCGTGCGTCGTCGCGGTGGGCGTCGGCGACGGCGTCGGCGCCGCACTGTCCGACGGGGGCGGCCGGCTGGTGGAGGACGCCAGCGCCGGCGACGCCCGAGCCGACTCCTCGACCGCCGTGATCGGCAGCGCCCGGGGCGGGTCGTACGCCGTGCCCGCCATGACCGTGTGCACGCCCCACCACGACAGGGTGACCGCCGCGCCCGTGGCGAGCAGCCAGGCCAGTACGTGTACGAGTCCTCTGCGCATCGCCGCCATACTGCCCCACCCGCACCACGGGTGTCGCGCACGGGGAGTTGTCCACAGGCCCGAACCCGCCTCGCCCGGATGGCGTACGGTGCCGCCCATGGCAAGTGTGCTCGTGGTCGAGGACGACCAGTTCGTCCGCTCGGCGCTGATCCGGCATCTCACCGACGCCGCCCACACGGTGCGCAGCGTCGGCACCGCGCTGGAGGCGCTGCGCGAGGTCGCCCAGCTCCGTTTCGATGTGGTGATACTGGACCTCGGACTGCCCGATCTCGACGGGTCCGAGGCCCTGAAGATGCTGCGCGGCATCACCGACGTGCCGGTGATCGTCGCCACCGCCCGGGACGACGAGACGGAGATCGTCCGGCTGCTCAACGCCGGCGCGGACGACTACCTCACCAAGCCGTTCTCCGTGCAGCACCTGTCGGCCCGGATGGCCGCCGTACTGCGCCGGGCCCGCACCGGCGCGGGCGAGGCCCCGCCGTCCACCGTGCTCGGCGTCGGCGGCCTCACCGTCGACCCGCTGCGCCGCCAGGCCGAACTGGACGGCGTCCGGCTCGACCTGACCCGGCGCGAGTTCGACCTGCTCGCCTTCCTCGCCGCCCGCCCCGGCGTGGTCGTCCCCCGCAAGGAACTCCTCGCCGAGGTCTGGCAGCAGTCCTACGGCGACGACCAGACCATCGACGTCCATCTGTCCTGGCTGCGCCGGAAACTGGGGGAGACCGCCGCCCGGCCGCGCTACCTGCACACCCTGCGCGGGGTCGGCGTGAAGCTGGAGCCGCCCGGAGCGGAGCCCGCGCGATGAGGTGGGCGCTGGTCAAGGTGTCGCTGGCGGTGACCGCGATGGTCGTGGTCGCCTTCGCCGTGCCGCTCGGCCTGGTCATCCGGGAGATGGCCCGCGACCGCGCGTTCGCGGGCGCCGAACGGGAGGCGGCGGCGGTCGCCCCCGCGCTGTCCATCACCACCGACCGCGAGCAACTGGAACGTGTCGTCGCCGCCGCCGGCTCCGACGACGCGGCGATGGCCGTGCACATCCCCCCGGCCGCCGACGCCAAGGACGGGCAGGGCGTCGACATCGGCCAGGAGCGGGCCGCCGCCGCGGACATCGAGGCGGTACGCCGGCTGGGGCGCGCCTCCACCACCCAGGTGTCCGGCGGCTCCGTGCTGCTCCAGCCGGTCGCGATCGGCTCCGGCGCGATCGCCGTCGTCGAGGTGTACGTCCCCGAGTCCGAGGTCAGCAACGGGGTGGGCACGGCCTGGGCGGTGCTGGCCGCCGTCGGCGCCGCGCTGATCGTCGGCTCGGTCGCGGTCGCCGACCGGCTCGGCGTGCGCATGGTGCAGCCCGCCGAGCGGCTGGCCGCGGGGGCGCACGAGCTGGGGGAGGGCCGGCTCGGCGCCCGGGTGCCGGAGGAGGGCCCGCCCGAACTGCGCTCCGCCGCCGTCGCGTTCAACTCCATGGCCGACCAGGTCGTCCAGCTCCTCGCCAACGAACGGGAGCTGGCCGCCGACCTCTCGCACCGGTTGCGCACCCCGCTGACCGTGCTCCGGCTGAACGCGGCCTCGCTGGGCGAGGGCCCGGCCGCCGAGCAGACCCGGGCCGCCGTCGAGCAGTTGGAGCGCGAGGTCGACACCATCATCCGGACCGCCCGGGACGCCCGGCCGCAGACGGCGGCGGCCGGACCCGGCGCCGGGTGCGACGCCGCCGAGGTGGTGCGCGAGCGGATGGGGTTCTGGTCGGCGCTGGCCGAGGACGAGGGCCGCAAGTGGCGGGTGGCCGGCGCCGACCGGCCGGTGCGGATACCCGTGGCCCGCGCCGACCTGGCCGCCGCCCTCGACGCGCTGCTCGGCAACGTCTTCCGGCACACCCCGGAGGGCACCCCGTTCGCGGTCGACGTGCACAACGCCGAGGACGCGGTGATCGTGCTGGTCTCCGACGCGGGCCCCGGCATACCCGACCCGGACGCGGCGATGGCGCGCGGCCGGGGATCGGGCAGCGACGGGTCGACCGGGCTCGGGCTGGACATCGTGCGCCGGCTCGCCGAGTCCACCGGCGGCGACGTACGGATCGGGGCCTCCGTGCTCGGCGGGACCGAGGTGCGGATCTGGCTCCAGCTCGACGGCCGGGCGGCACCCGAGCGGCGCGGCCACCGGGGGACCGTGCGGCGGCGCCGGCCGCGCGCCGCGGGCCGTACCTTTAATCGCTCCCGATCCCTTCCTTAAGCGCACCCTAAGATCGCCAACCACCGTCCGGATCAGGCTCTTTGCCCGTTTCGGCATCGCTAGCGTGCTGCCGCACCCCACCCCCGGCAAGAACCGGCAAGAACCGAAGGCAGGCACGCGATGAGTACCCACCGGCGCAGGATCAGCGGCAGGAACAAGGCGATCGGCGCGGTCGTGGCAGCGGCCGTCGCGGGCGGCGGCGCGCTGCTGTTCACCAGCTCGGCGCAGGCGGCGGCGGTCGGCGCCGCCTACACGAAGACCAGCACCTGGGAGACGGGGTACACCGCCCAGTACGTCGTCACCAACGACAGTACGGAGCGGAAGGCGGACTGGACGCTGGAGTTCGACCTGCCCGCGGGGACGAAGCTCGGTTCCCTGTGGAACGGCGAGTCGAGCGTCAGCGGGCAGCACGTCACCGTGACCGCGCCGAAGTGGGACACCGACGGGCTCGCGGCCGGCGAGTCGGTCACCATCGGCTTCGTCGCCCAGGGCACCGGCGACCCGGACGGCTGTCTGGTCGACGGCGCCTCCTGCGCCACGGACGCGGGCGCCACCCCCGAGCCCAGCGGCCGGCCCACCGACACCCCGACGCCCACCCAGACGCCCACGCAGTCCCCCACTTCCACCCCCGCCCCCACCGCGACCGAGGACACCGGCAGCGGCACCACCACCGGCGCCGGCTTCGCGCCGTACGTCGACACCTCGCTCTACCCGGCCTACGACCTGCTGGCGAACGCCGAGGCGACCGGCGTCAAGGAGTACAACCTCGCGTTCGTCACCGACGGCGGGAGCTGCACCCCCAAGTGGGGCGGCGTCACCGACCTGGCGAGCGACGCCGTGGCCGCGCAGATCGGCGACCTGCGCGCGGCGGGCGGCGACGTCCGGGTCTCCTTCGGCGGCGCGTCCGGCGCCGAACTGGCCACCACCTGCGGCTCGGCCGACGCGCTGGCGGCGGCGTACGAGAAGGTCGTGGCCGCCTACGACCTGACCAAGGTGGACTTCGACGTCGAGGGCGGCGCGCTGCCCGACACGGCCGCCAACACCCGCCGGGCGCAGGCGATCGCACGGCTCCAGGCCGACCACCCCGACCTGGACGTCTCCTTCACCCTCCCGGTGATGCCCGAGGGCCTGACCCAGCCCGGTGTCGACCTGCTGGCCAACGCCAAGGAGAACGGCGTCTCCGTGGACACCGTCAACATCATGGCGATGGACTACGGCGCCTCCTACAGCGGTGACATGGGCGGCTACGCCGAACAGGCCGCCACCGCCACCCAGGCCCAGGTCAAGGGCGTTCTCGGGCTCGACGACAGCGCGGCCTGGAAGGCGGTCGGGGTCACCCCGATGATCGGGGTCAACGACGTGACCACCGAGGTGTTCACGGTGGCCGACGCCGGCCAGCTGGTGGAGTTCGCCGAGAGCAAGGGGCTCGGCGGCCTGTCCATGTGGTCCGCCACCCGGGACAAGGCGTGCCCCGGCGGCCCGAAGCAGCAGGCCGACGCCACGTGCAGCTCCATCGACCAGACGGACGGCGCCTTCGCCAAGGCGTTCGCCCAGTACCAGTAGCAGCGGTACCAGTAGCAGGGGTGGGGCGCGGCATCCCCGTCGGATGCCGCGCCCCGCTTCCCCGCTTCCCCGGACAGGTGGTCTACTCGGCCGTCTCGACCGGCGGGAGCGTGCCCGTCCGGGCCGCCCGGCCGTACCAGCGGGCGCTGGACTTCGGGGTGCGCTCCAGGGTCACGTAGTCGACGTAGACCGAGCCGAACCGCTTCTCGTAGCCGTACGCCCACTCGAAGTTGTCCAGCAGGGACCACAGGTAGTAGCCGCGGACGTCCGCGCCGTCGGCGATGGCCCGGTGGACCGCCGACAGGTGCCCGTTCAGGTAGGCGACGCGCTCGGGGTCGTGCACCTGGCCGTCGGAGCCGGGCTTGTCGTCGTAGGCGGCGCCGTTCTCGGTGATGAACAGCTGGAGGCCGGGCGCCTCCCGGGAGTAGCGCATGATCAGGTCGTACAGGCCGGTCGGGTCGACGGTCCAGCCCATCTCGGTGCGCTCGCCCGGCGACTGGTGGAAGGCCACGTCGTCGGCGGCCGGCCAGGGCGAGAAGTCGCTCTCCCCGTGCCCGTCGGAGCGCGGGCCGCGGGCGTCCGCGTCGGCGGCCGACACCAGGGTCGGCGTGTAGTAGTTCAGGCCCAGCGCGTCCAGCGGCTGGTGGATCGCGGCGAGGTCGCCGTCCTGCACGAAGGACCAGTCGGTGACCGGGGCCGTCGCTTCGAAGAGGTGCTCGGGGTAGGCGCCGTGCAGCACCGGGCCGTGGAAGATCCCGCCGGACAGGTCGTCGATCCTGCGGGCCGCCAGCAGGTCCTCCGGGCGCCGGGAGAGCGGCCGGACGACGGAGGTGTTCAGGCTCAGCGCGACCGAGTTGCGGGCCGGCATCACCGACCGCAGGGCGCTGGTGGCCAGACCGTGCGCCAGATTGAGGTGGTGGGCCGCGCGCAGGGCGGCCGCGTGGTCGGTGCGGCCCGGCGCGTGCACCCCGGAGGCGTAGCCGAGGAAGGCGCTGCACCAGGGCTCGTTGAGCGTCATCCACTGGTCCACGCGGTCGCCGAGCGCCTCGCCGACGATCCCCGCGTACTCGGCGAAGCGGTACGCCGTCTCCCGCTCGGGCCAGCCGCCCGCGTCCTCCAGCTCCTGCGGCAGGTCCCAGTGGTAGAGGGTGAGGGCCGGCTTGATGCCCTTGGCCAGCAGTTCGTCGACCAGCCGCCGGTAGAAGTCCAGCCCGCGCTGGACGGCCGGGCCGCGGCCGGTGGGCTGCACCCGGGACCAGGAGACGGAGAAGCGGTAGGCGTTCAGGCCCAGGTCCGCCATGAGCGCCACGTCGTCGCGGTAGCGGTGGTAGTGGTCGACGGCCGTGTCACCGGTGTCACCGCCGGCCGTCTTGCCCGGGGTGTGGCTGAAGGTGTCCCAGATCGACGGGGTGCGGCCGTCCTCCCGCACCGCCCCCTCGATCTGGTACGCGGAGGTCGCGGCGCCCCAGAGGAACGCTGGCGGGAAGGCGGCGGGCATCGGTTCTGGCATGGAATCGCTCCCACGGGTCGGGGAACCTCATTATGCATGGGAGCGCTCCCACCAGGAAAGTACGGGGCCGGTCCGGGTCAGGGTGGGGCTGGCGTGAGGGTGGGGCCGGCGTGCGGGTGGGGCCGGCGTGCGGGTGGGGCTGACGTGCGGGTCGGGCCGGCGTTCGGATCAAGTCGATGCCCGGATCAGGCCGATGCCCGGATCAGCTCGATGCCCGGATCAGGTCGACGCCCGGATCACCAGTTCCGTCGGCAGTACCACCTCGCGGTGGCCGGTGCCGCGGTCGGCTATCTCGTTCAGCAGGAGTCCCGCCATGGCCCGGCCCATCTCCTCCAGCGGCTGCCGGACGCTGGTCAGCGGCGGATCGGTGTGCCGGGCCACGATCGAGTCGTCGAAGCCGATGACGGCCACGTCGTCGGGCACCCGCAGGTCGCGGGCGCGCAGTTCCTGGAGGGCGCCCGCGGCCATCACGTCCGAAGCCACGAACACGGCGTCCAGGCCGGGGCGCCGGCCCAGCAGGTCCCGCATCGCCGCCCGGCCGCCCTCCTCCGTGAAGTCGCCGTACGCGATCAGCCCCTCGTCGTGCGGGACGCCCGCGCTCCGCAGTGCCGCGTGGTAGCCGTCGACCCGGTCCTGCGCGGCCTCCATGTCCAGCGGCCCGGTGATGGTGGCGATGGTCCGGCGGCCCCGGGCCAGCAGGTGCCCGACCGCGCTCTCGGCGCCGCCGCTGTTGTCCGCGCGGACGTGCCCGAGGGTCTCCCACTCGCCGCGCCGGCCGGCCAGCACGGTCGGGATGGCGAGCCCGTCCAGCTCGTCGGGGAGCGTGTCGTCGCGGTGCACCGCGATCATCAGCACCCCGTCCACGCGGTGCGCCGCCAGGTACGAGGCGAGCCGCGCGTACTCCTTCTCGTCGCGCACCAGGACCAGCAGCAACTGCATCCCCGCGCTGGCGAGTCCGGCGGACACCCCCCGGATGATCTCCGAGAAGTACGGCTCGGTGAACAGCCGGGTCTCGGCGTCGGGCACGACCAGCGCCACCGAGTCGGTGCGCCGGGTGACCAGGGAGCGGGCGGCCCGGTTGGGTACGTAGCCGAGCTCGGCGATCGCCTGCTCGACCGCCGCGCGGGAGCGGGGGCTGACTTTGGGGGAACCGTTGATGACCCGGGAGACCGTGCCGCGGCCGACGCCGGCGCGGGCGGCAACGGCGTTCAGGGTCGGACGCCGGAGGTCCGCGGTCCTGGGTGGCTCGGCAGGGCTCATCGTTCACCTTCCGGCGTTCGGTGGGGGGCGGCTTCATTCTGGCTCAGAAAGCTGAAGCGTCCTCCCGGCAGGGCCCCGGGGTAGGCCAAGTGCCTTCCGCCGACCAGGTGTTGTCAGTGAGAACGGCTTGAAACCGGCCGGAAAACAGCCAGAAAACGGAACCAACCTGGCATCGGCGCGGCTGAGGAAGGAGCACGGTGCGACACATTCACGTGACGTCCGGAACACGCTTACGCAACAACGCCGTTTTCAAGTCTTGACACTTGGGCCCGGCACCGAGGAGTCTTCGGGGCAAGCCGCGTGGGAGCGGTCCCACGGACGAACGGGGCGCTCTCCGTGCGGACCAACGCACCATCGGCCCTTCCCTCTACTTGGCATGGCACACCTCTGACCAGCAGCTTCGCACCGCACGCCGCGTTGCACTGGGCTGGCCGCTGCTCGAACCGAGAGGGCAGGTCGGGATCGCCGAACTCGGCGGTCTGATCCCTGAGGTCCCCGTTCCCACTGGAACAAGGAGTAGTGGAATGCGCATCACCCGTACCGGCGGCGGTCGTAGCCGCAGAGCAGCGGTCCTCACCACCACGTCGGTCCTGACGGCCTCGGCCCTGCTGCTGACCGCCTGCGGCGGCAGTGACAGTGACTCGGACGCCAAGGACTCCGACGGGAAGATCACCCTCACGGTGGCCGACTACGGGCAGTTCGGCTACAAGGAGGCCGGCCTGTTCGAGAAGTACCACGAGCTGCACCCGAACATCACGGTCAAGGAAGAGACCACCGCCAACGAGCAGGACTACTACCCGAAGCTCCTTCAGCAGCTGAACACGGGCAGTGGACTGGGCGATGTCGTCGGTGTCGAAGTGGCCCGGGTCAAGGAGGTCGTCGACACCCAGGCGGCCAAGTTCGTCGACCTGAAGGACTCCATCGACGTCAGCCAGTGGGTCGACTGGAAGGCGAAGCAGGCGACCGCGGCCGACGGCAAGGTCATCGGCGCCGGCACCGACATCGGCCCGATGTCGCTGTGCTACCGCCGCGACCTGTTCGAGAAGGCGGGCCTGCCGACCGACCGGGAGGAAGTCGCCAAGGCGGTCGCCGGCGGCTGGGAGGACTACATCAAGCTCGGTGAGCAGTACAAGGCGAAGGCGGCCTCCGGCACCTACTTCATGGACTCCGCGAGCGCCATGTTCAACGGTGTCGTCAGCTCCTCCGAGCAGCAGTACTACGACACGGACGGCAATGCGATCTACAAGGACAGCCCCGGTGTGAAGCAGGGCTGGGACCTGGCCGCCGAGGTCGCTTCGAAGAAGCTGAGCCAGGGCCTGCCGCAGTTCCAGGACTCCTGGGAGGCGGCGCTGCGCAAGGGCAGCGTGGCCACGGTCGTGTGCCCGGCCTGGATGGCGGCCCAGATCGAGACCTACTCCGGCGACGACTACAAGGGCAAGTGGGACATCACCAGCGCGCCCGGTGAGACCGCGGCCAACTGGGGCGGCTCCTTCCTGACCGTTCCCGAGAGCGGCGACCACACCAAGGAAGCGACCGAGCTGGTCAAGTGGCTGACGGCGCCCGAGCAGCAGGCCGCCGTGTTCAAGGCGGTCGGTATCTTCCCGTCCAACCAGGGTGCCTACGAGCTGCCCGAGGTGAAGAACGCGACGCTGCCGTACTTCAACGACGCCCCGGTCGGCCAGATCTACGCCGATGAGGCCAAGACGATCCCCGTCGCGGTGCTCGGTGCGAAGGACGGCGTCATCAAGGACACCATCTCCACGCAGATCAACAACATGGAGCAGCGCGGTACCAAGCCGGACGAGGCCTGGGAGGCCGCGACCGAGACGATCGACAAGGCGATCGGCTGATCCCGGCGGTGCGGGCGGCCGCACCGGCCGCCGGCACCGCCTGTCCGCCGGGGCCGTGACCGCAGTCGTACGGCGGCGGTCCGCGCCTTCGGGCGTGGGACGCCCCGCAGCAGACCCGGCCGTCAACGGCGGGTCTGCTGCGGGGCGTCCGGGAGCCGAACCGACCGGGTCGGCTCCCGGGGCGAACGGTCCGGTGGTTGCCGGGTTGAACGGTCCGGTGACGTCCGGGGTTCCCGCGCCCGTCCCGCTGCTCCGCCCCTGTGCCGCACCCCGCTGCCCCACCCCACCCCACCGCATCTCTCCGACCGGCGACCCGGACCGAGTGACCCCTCGGACCGGAACTCGTTCCTTCAGGACCGCCGCGCGGGCCGCTCGCCGCCGGGCCGGTCCGCGCAGGGAGGGAACGGCGGGCCGGGGCCCGGCCCGGCGACCCGCCCCCTGCCCGCTCCACTCGGCCAGACCTCCCAGGGAAGGACTCCCTCTGTGGCAACGACAACCCCCACACGGGGTGCCGACAAGCCGTCCACCGGCGGCTCCGGTGCCATGTCGAAAAAGGCACCCAGCGCGTGGCGAACGCGCTTGTGGCGCTTCGACGACAAGGCGTCTCCGTACGCGTACATCGCCCCCTTCTTCCTAGTCTTCGGTGCCTTCGGGCTCTACCCGCTCCTCTACACCGGCTGGATCGCCCTGCACCGGGTGGAGATGACGAGCCTCGACCAGTCCGAGTGGGTCGGCTTCGAGAACTTCACCAAGATCCTCCAGGACTCCGAGTTCTGGACGGCCGTCTCCAACACCTTCGTCATCGGCGTCATCTCCACCGTCCCGCAGCTGCTGGTCGCGCTGGGCCTGGCCCACCTGCTCAACTACAAGCTGCGCGCCAGCACCTTCTGGCGCACGGTGATCCTCACCCCGTACGCCACCTCGGTGGCCACCGCCGCCCTCGTCTTCGCCCTGGTGTTCCGGGCCGACGGCGGCATCCTCAACTGGGTGCTGAGCTTCGTCGGCGTCGACAACATCGACTGGGGCAGCGGCGAGTGGACGTCCAAGATCGCGATCTCGGTCATCGTGATCTGGCGCTGGACCGGTTACAACGCCCTGATCTACCTGGCGGCCATGCAGGCCGTGCCGAGCGACCTGTACGAGGCGGCGTCGATCGACGGCGCTTCGCGCTGGCAGCAGTTCCGCAAGGTGACCGTTCCCTCGCTGCGGCCGACGATCCTGTTCACCGTCGTCATCTCGACGATCGGCTCCATGCAGCTGTTCGGTGAGCCGCTGCTGCTGGAGGGCGGCACGCTCGGTGCCGTCGGCGGCAGCGAGCACCAGTACGAGACGCTCAGCATCTACCTCTACAACTACGGCTGGAAGCTGGGGCACCTCGGTCCGGCCGCGGCGGTGGCCTGGGCCATGCTCGTCCTGCTGCTGCTCATCGCCCTGATCAACTGGATCGTCAGCCGGTTCATGCGCAAGAGCGCGGCGTGACGGGAGCGACTTCGATGACCACGACCAGCACCCCCACCAAGATGACCGCGCCGGGCCTGCCCCCGGCCCCGCTCTCCGACCCCGCCGGCAAGCGCCGCCGACTCCAGCTCGGCGCCGGCCAGCAGCTCAAGGGCGGCCCGTACACCTACCTCGCCCTGATCATCGTCGGCCTGGGCTCCCTCTTCCCGCTGTACTGGACGCTGGTGGCCGCCTCCCACGACCAGCAGCGGGTGCTCGACAGCCCGCCGCCGCTGATCCCCGGCGGCAATCTCTTCAGCAACCTGGAGGCGGCCTGGGAACAGGCCAACCTCGGCAAGGCCATCGTCAACAGCTTCATCGTGTCCGCCTCCATCACCGCGGCCACGCTGTTCTTCTGCACCCTGGCCGGCTACGCCTTCGCCAAGATGCGCTTCCGCGGCCGGGGAGCGCTGATGACCGCGGTCATCGCCACGCTCACGATCCCGCCGCAGCTCAGTGTCGTACCGCTGTTCATGATGATGTCGGACATCGGCTGGGGCGGAAAACTGGAGTCGGTGATCTTCCCGACCCTGGTCGGCGCCTTCGGCGTCTTCTTCATGCGCCAGTACTTGCTGGAGGCCCTGCCCTACGAGCTCATCGAGGCGGCCAAGATGGACGGCGCGAACAACCTGCGCATCGTCTGGAACGTGGTCCTGCCCGCGGCCCGGCCCGCCATGATGGTGCTCGGCATGCTCACCTTCGTCCAGGCGTGGAACGACTTCTTCTGGCCCTTCCTCGCGCTGAACCAGGAGAATCCGACGCTCCAGGTGGCTCTCGGCCAGCTCAGCGCCTCGTACACGCCCGACCAGAGCATCGTCATGGCCGGCGCGCTGATCAGCACGCTGCCGCTGCTGGTGGTCTTCGTGATCTTCGGCAAGCAGATCGTCGGCGGCATCATGGCGGGCGCGGTCAAGGGCTGACCCCTGCCGCCGAGTCGGCCAGCACTGGCAGGGCCCGCCGCGCAGGCGGGCCCTGCCAGTGCCACGGGCCTCGTACTCCCGGCCCCCCACCCCACGTCCCTCAGTCCCGTACGTCCCCACGTCCCTCACGTCCCTCACGTCATTTGGGAGCGTTCTCGCCATGACCGCTGTACGACCCGAGACCACTGCCCGGCCGGCCTCCGGCACCTCCTTCCCGGCGGACTTCGTCTGGGGCACCGCCACCGCCGCCTACCAGGTGGAGGGCGCCGCCGCCGAGGACGGCCGCACGGCCTCCATCTGGGACACCTTCAGCCACACCCCCGGCAAGATCCGCAACGGCGACACCGGCGACATCGCCGCCGACCACTACCACCGGTACCGCGACGACGTGGCCCTGATGAAGGACCTCGGCCTCAAGGCGTACCGGTTCTCGGTCTCCTGGTCCCGGGTGCAGCCCACCGGCCGGGGGCCCGCCGTCGAACGCGGCCTGGACTTCTACCGCCGGCTCACCGACGAACTGCTGGCGGCCGGCATCACCCCCGTCGCCACCCTCTACCACTGGGACCTGCCCCAGGAACTGGAGGACGCGGGCGGCTGGCCGCAGCGCGAGACCGCCGACCGGTTCGCCGACTACGCCGGCATCATGGCCCGCGCCCTCGGCGACCGGATCGGGGTGTGGACCACCCTCAACGAGCCCTGGTGCAGCGCCTTCCTCGGCTACGGCTCCGGCGTGCACGCCCCCGGCCGCACCGACCCGGCCGCCAGCCTGCGCGCCGCCCACCACCTCAACCTGGCGCACGGCAAGGCGATCGGCGCGCTGCGCGCGGACCTGCCGGCCACCGCGCAGACCTCCATCACCCTCAACCTCCACCAGGTGCGCCCGCTCACCGGCAGCGCCGAGGACGTCGAGGCGGCCCGCCGCATCGACGCGGTCGGCAACCGGGTCTTCACCGGGCCGCTGCTGGACGGCGCCTACCCCGCGGACCTGCTCGCCGACACCGCGCACATCGTCGACTGGGGGCAGCTGGTACGCGACGGCGACCTGGCCGAGATCTCCCGCCCCATCGACCTGCTCGGCGTCAACTACTACGCGCCGACCGTGGTCTCGATGCCGGCCGCCGGCACCGACCCCGCCGCCGGCACCAGGAACGACGGTCACGGCGCCAGCGACCACTCCCCGTGGACGGGCTCCGAGCACGTCTCCTTCCACCTCGCCAACGACGACCTCACGGCGATGAACTGGGCCATCGACCCCGAGGGACTGCACACTCTGCTGACCGGCCTGGCGAAGGCGTACCCGGACCTGCCGCTGATGGTCACCGAGAACGGCGCCGCCTTCGACGACTACATCTCCCCCGAGGGCGTGGTGAACGACCCGCAGCGGATCGCCTACCTGCACGCCCACCTGGACGCCGTGCGGCGGGCGGTGGCCGACGGCGCGGACGTCCGCGGCTACTTCCTGTGGTCCCTGCTGGACAACTTCGAGTGGTCCTACGGCTATTCGAAGCGCTTCGGCGCCGTCTACGTCGACTACGCCACCCAGCGCCGCGTCCCCAAGGCGAGCGCCCACTGGTACGCCGACGTGATCCGGCGCAACGCCCTGCCGGCGGCCGGCGCGGGACGGTAGCGGGGCGAGCGCGGCGGGCCGCGGCAGCGCACCGGCTCGCCACCCGCACGGCGCGTCGCGGCCCAGGTCGCCCCGGTAAGGTCAGACGACCCAGGCCGAGATCCCTGGGCTTCAGTCCGGCGAGCGAGTCGACCACGTCGAGTTCTGGCCCGGCAGCTGTGAAGGGAAGGTGGCGACCATGGTGGTCGGCGGGGGGCGGAGCAGCCGGGGCGTACGGCGGCCGACGCTGGAGGAGGTCGCCGCACGCGCCGGAGTCGGCCGCGGCACCGTCTCCCGGGTGATCAATGGCTCGCCCCGGGTGAGCGACGCGACCCGCGCGGCGGTCGAGGCGGCGGTCGCCGAACTCGGCTACGTCCCGAACACGGCCGCCCGCGCCCTGGCCGCCAACCGCACCGACGCGATCGCCCTGGTCGTCCCCGAACCGGAGACCCGGTTCTTCTCCGAGCCGTACTTCTCCGCCATCCTGCGCGGCGTCGGCTCCGAGCTGGCCGACACCGAGATGCAGCTGCTGCTGATCTTCGCGGGCAGCGACCGGGAGCGGCAGCGGCTCGCCCAGTACCTCGCCGCCCACCGGGTCGACGGCGTGCTGCTGGTCTCCGTGCACGCCGACGACCCGCTGCCCGACCTGCTCGCCCAGCTGGAGATCCCCGCCGTGATCAGCGGCCCGCGCTCCGCCACCGAGTCGCTCGCCTCGGTCGACTCCGACAACTACGGCGGCGCCCGCTCGGCCGTCGAGCACCTGATCTCCCGGGGCCGGTCCCAGATCGCCCACATCACCGGCCGCCTCGACGTCTACGGCGCCCAGCGGCGGGTCGACGGCTACCGCGACGCCCTGCGCGGGGCGGACCTGACGGTGGACGAACACCTCATCGAGGCGGGCGACTTCACCGAGGAGGGCGGCCGCCGCGCGATGACCGAGCTGCTGCGCCGCCGCCCTGGCCTGGACGCGGTGTTCTGCGGCTCCGACGTGACCGCGGCCGGCGCCCGCCAGGTGCTGCGCGAGGCCGGCCTGCGCATCCCCGAGGACGTCGCCCTGGTCGGCTACGACGACTCGGCCATCGCCCGCCACATGGACCCGCCGCTGACCAGCGTCCGCCAGCCCATCGTGGAGATGGGCCGGGCCATGATCGACCTGCTGCTCACCGAGATCGCCGACCGCCGCCCGGCCGCGGCCCGCGGACCGGAGCGGCAGCAGGCGGTACTGGCCACGCAGATGGTGGAGCGCAAGTCGTCCTGACCCCGGCGCGGCCCGCCGGGGTCAGCCCGGTCGGCCCGGTCAGCCCGGTCAGCGCGGTCAGGAGAAGACCCAGCGCTGCGCGGTGTACTCGTTCTCCCCGCAGGTCATCACCTGGAGCCGGGCGTCGTCACCGGCGCTCTGGCCGCCGTTCACGCCCAGGCACAGGTTGCTGACGAGATTGCGCAGCGCGTACGTGCCGCCCGCGCGCGGCTCCAGGTACCAGAGCTGGTTGTCCGCCCGGGTGGTGTTGCAGTGATACTCGGTCAGCTGGGTGCCCTTCGCGACACTGCCGTAGTTGGGCAGGTCGAAGCAGAGCCCGTCCTTGACGTTCTTGACGACGAACAGGCTCGCGCCGTCCGGGCCGCCGCTGGCGTCCGCCACGTTCAGGTTCCACTGCTGGTTGTCGGAGCCGCCGTCCCGGCAGATGTACTGCGTGACGGGACCGTCGGCCGACCCCTTGCCGTAGGCGGGCAGGTCGGCGCACTTGCCGGTCGAGGTGTTCTTCAGCAGGACGGCCGACTGACTGGAGGCGGCGTTGGCCAGCTCACGGGCGGTCGGCCCGGCCGCCTTCTTGGTCGTGGTCGTCGTCTTCTTTTTCTTCGCCTTCGCGGCCGCGGTGGTCTTCTCGGCGGCCGGTTCCTTCTCCTCGGTCGGCTCCTCGGCGCCCTGCGGCGCGGCCTGCACCCCGGCGGGCGACGGCGACTTCGACGCGGCGGCGGACTTCGACGCGCTGGGCGAGGGGGACTCGGCCGCGTAGTCGGCGGGCAACTCGTCACCGGCCGCCCCCGGGTCGAGCGTCGTACCACCGGCGGGCGCGGTGCTGACCGACCGGTCGTCGTCGTCCCCGAGCGCGGCCATCACCAGGAACGGTACGGAGATCAGCAGCGCGCCCGCGATGCCGGCCGCGGCCAGCAGGGGGCGCCGGGGGCGGCCCGAGGGCTGCTCGGCGGGCTCCGCGGCGGCCTTGTCGACGCCGGGGAGCGGGCTGGGGGCGGCCGCGGCGGCGGCCACGGCCACGGGGGCCTCGGCGGCCTGCCCGGCGACCGGCTCCTGCTCCTCCTGCCGCCCTTCTTCTGCCTTCTCTTCCTCCGCCTTTTTCTGCTCCCTCCTCTCCTCCCCCCTCTCCTCTGCCGTCTCCTTCTTCTCTTTCTTCTCCTTCTCTTTCTTCTCCTTCGCCTTCTTCCCTTCGGGGTGTTCCGTGCGGGGCGCGGGCTCCGGGGCCGGAACCGGGGGAGTGGCGGTGGTGGCGGGGACGCGTGGGGCGAGGGTGTCGCCGGGGTCCTGTCCGGGACCCGGTACGGCCACCGCCCGCCGGACGGCGACGGGGGACGCCGCCTCGGCGGAGGGCGGTTCGTTCTGACGTGGCATGAACACTGCTCCTTGTCGAAGGGTGGGAGGTGCGGTGTCAGGGCGCGCCGACCGGACCGGCGCACCGGTCCGGCCACGCACCCGTGCCGGGCGACGCGCGGTCCGCCAGGGCATGGTCCAGGCGGGCGAGCGCGGTCTCGTCCGCGTCCTCCAGCACGGTGGGCGCGGTGGGTACGTCGGGCAGCTGGCGCAGCAGGACCAGCGGCCCCGCGGCACCGGCCGCCCGGACGCCGAGGACCTTGAAGGCGGTGCCCGGCGCGAAGACGACCTCGTCGGGCGCGTCCGGCAGCTGCCCGACGCGGCGGCCGGTGATGGACCAGATCGCGAAGCCGACGCCCGCGAGCGGCTCCGTACGCCCCGGACCGAGCGGCAGCCCGCTCAGCGGCGCGGGGTCCCGCAGCACCTGCCCGGGCCGCAGCGCGTCGAGCCCGGCCGCGTCGCCGTGTCCGCGCAGCACGGCACCGCGGTACGCCGGCAGCCGGGCGAGTCCGGACGCCAGGCAGCCGGCGTACGGGAGGAGGCGTTCCGCGCCCGACCGCAGGGACTCCGTCAGCGCCCGGTGGCCCAGCGGCCCGTCGTCGTCCTGGAGGTACAGCCGTATGGCGATCAGGTCGGCCCGCGCCGCGCCGTGCTGCTCAAACCGCGCCCCGGCCAGCGCCCGGAAGGCGGCCCGCTCGGGGGCCGTGCTGCGGTGCCGGGGGGAGACCGGGACCGCCGGGAGGGGGTGGCCGGCGGCGGCTTCGGAGGCCGGGTCCGCCGATGGTTCGGGGGTCGTCGGGGCGGCGGGGGCGCCGGACGCCGAGCGGCTCCTCGGTATGGCCGGTAGGCGCGGCGCGTTCCGCGCGGTTCCGGTCACCGGCGCGGCCGGGGCGGACGCGGCCGAGGCCGTCGCCACCGGACCGGCGGAACCGGACACCGCGGTGCCCACGGAGACGCCGGACACCGGGGCCGGGCGCGGGGCGGGGGCAGGAGCCGTCGACCGGGTCGCGACCGGCGGTGGCGGCGCGTCACCGGTGCCACGGGCGGCCGGGGCAGCCGGGGCAGCCGGGCCGACTGGGGCACCCTCGGTACGCAAGGCGCCCGGCCCTCGCGTACCGCCCGCGCCGCCGCTCCCCGTACCGCCCGCTTCCGCGGCTGCCCCGCTCCCCGTACCGCCCGCTTCCGCGGCCGCCCCGCCCCGAGTCCCCGGCCGGCCCGCCGGTGCCGTGGTGAAGCGGATGACGCGCAGGGCGTGGTCGGCCGCCAGTGTGCGCAGGGCGAGGCCGCCGTCGGGCGGGGTGGCGTGGACGTGCAGGGTGGTGCGGGTGCGCAGGTCGGCCGGCAGGCGGCCGAGGAGGCGGGACAGTACCGGCCAGAGCGAGTCGTCGAGCCGGTCGCCGCTGAGGCCGAGCTCGACGGTCGGGCCCTCGGAGCTCACCGGGCGGGCGCTCCAGGGCGGCGGCGGACCGTCCCGGCGGTCCACCCACAGCCCGGCCCGGGTGACCGTGGCCCGCCACGTGTCGGACAGGAGGAGGACGCCGTCCTCGGGGCCCCGGGGGTCCGGCAGCGGCGAGGTCCAGCGCAGCAGCCGGGGGGCCGGCGCGGGCCCGGGGACGGCGGCGGTCAGGCCGTCGGGTCCGGGGGCCGGCCGGGCCGGGGCCGGCGGCAGGCACAGTACGGCGTCCACGAACGGCAGCCAGCGCGGCGCCCCGTCCGGCCCGACCAGCACGGACCGCACACCGTACGTGCCCAGCGGGCTGTCGGCGGCGAACAGCGGGACGCCGGTGGCGACCTCCACCTCGGCTTTCAGCTCCGTGGCCACCGCGCGGCCCAGCGGCAGCAGGTCGCGCCGCCCGCCCGGGGCGAGCCGGACCCCGGAGCGGACGGCGGCCGGCAGCGCGGCGAGCACCTCGGCCACCTCGCTCGCCAGGACGTCCTCGCCCCACGGCACCCCGACGATCACGGCGGGCCGCTTGGGGTCCACGGGTACGGCGTGGAACAGGTCACCGGGCCGGGCCGCGGTCGCCTCGGCGGGCCGGATCAGCAGACCGGCCGGTATCTGCTCCACCACGCAGCCGTCCGAGGTCCGCTCGGGCGCCCCGCGCAGCGCGGCCTGCCAGTGCGGGGCGGGGGTGCGGGGCCCGAGCGGCTCGGGCCGCTCGCCCGGCGCGAACCGCCACCAGCCGCCGTCCCCGGGCGGCACGAAGACGGAGCCGCCCGGCACCACGAGCACCGGCCCGTCGGGGGCCTCGACCGTCAGGCCCCAGGCGTCGGCGATCCGGCGGGCCGGGGCGGGCCGGTCCGGCCGGTCGAGTCCGGCGCCGGACAGCACCAGCCGCACGGACCGGGTGCCGGCCTCCCGCAGCGAGTCGAGCGACTCGCTCAGCCGGGACCAGAGCGCCGCCGACGCGTCCGCCCCGGCGGCCGCCACGATCGTGACGGTGTCCGGGCCGGCGGCGCGCAGGGCGCGGGCCAGGTCGGTGACGTCGGCGGCGAGCAGGGTGTCGTCCGTGGGCAGGCGCAGCAGGAGCAGGCCGTCGTGGTCCTCGACGAGGACCCGCGGCCCGGCCGGTTCCCCGGCGGCCGGGGCGGACCCGTCCCGGTGCTCCGGCGCCGCCCGGCCGGCCCGCCGCCGGGCCCGGCGGCCGCTCCAGAGGCTCACCTCGTCTCCCCCGCCAGCCTTCTTCCGACGCACCCGAACCTCATTCCAGTCCAGCCCCACAGCAATGGTCACTCAACCCGACCAACTGTGGACACTACTGGTTGCGATCGAGCGTCAGAACGGTGAACTGCTGTTCGTGCCCTCGGGGTTGGCGGCGAGGGGACAGAAGGGCAGCCGAACACGACGAAGCCCCTGGTCCGCGTCTCCGCGGACCAGGGGCTTCCCTGTCAGGGTGAGTGACGGGACTTGAACCCGCGACTTCCTGGACCACAACCAGGTGCTCTACCAGCTGAGCTACACCCACCATGACCGGTGCTGGGATTCCGTCTGGTTTCCCCGACCGGCCGAGAAAAAGTGTACAGGGTCCGAAGGGGTGCTCGCGCCCGCCTTACTCGGCGCGCACCACGTGCCTGGCCGCGATGGCCTTGGCGGTCTCGGAGTCGGGGCCGGGCTGGGGGACGAAGACGGCCTCGCGGTAGTAGCGCAGCTCGGCGATGGACTCGCGGATGTCGGCGAGCGCGCGGTGGTTGCCGTTCTTCTCCGGACTGTTGAAGTAGGCCCTCGGGTACCAGCGGCGGGCCAGCTCCTTGACCGAGGAGACGTCGACGATCCGGTAGTGGAGGTAGTCCTCCAGGGTCGGCATGTCCCGGAGCAGGAAGCCGCGGTCGGTGCCGACGGAGTTGCCGCACAGCGGGGCCTTGCCGGGCTCCTTGACGTGCTCCCGCACATACGCCAGGACCCGCGCCTCGGCGTCGGCCAGCGTCGTGCCGTGCTCCAGTTCGGTGAGCAGGCCGGAGGCGGTGTGCATCTGGCGCACCACGTCCGGCATGGTCTCAAGGGCCTGGTCCGGCGGGCGGATGACGATGTCGACGCCGTCGCCGAGGATGTTCAGCTCGGAGTCGGTGACGAGGGCGGCCACCTCGATGAGCGCGTCGTCGGACAGCGAGAGGCCGGTCATCTCGCAGTCGATCCACACCATGCGATCGTTCATGCGGACACCCTACGGCTGACGTCAGCTTTTCAGTCCCCCGGTGTCCGTGTGGGACTCGTGGGGGCTGCCGCCCCGGGGCGCCGGGCGGCTCCGGAGAGCCGCCCGGCGCCCCGGGCCGGGTCAGGGTGCGCTGCGCTGGCCCGGGAGGCTGGGACGGGGGCCCGCGTAGGCCTCGCGGTCGGGGTCGGCCGGGGCGTGGTGCGGGGCCGGGCGGCGGGTCTGGAACGGGACGCCGCCCTCCGGGTGCGGCGGGCCCGGGTGCGCCCCGGCCGCCTCGGCCGCGACCGGGGCCCGCTCACCGCTGTCCGCCGGGCGGTCGGTCCCCGGCCGGCGGGCGCGGTAGGCGGCCCGGTACGCCGCCGGGGAGGAGCCCAGCTGGCGGCGGAAGTGGCCGCGCAGCGCCACCGGCGAGCGGAAGCCGCAGCGGCCGGCCACCTCGTCCACCGAGTAGTCGGACGTCTCCAGCAGGCGCTGCGCCTGGAGCACCCGCTGGGTGATCAGCCACTGGAGCGGGGCCGAACCGGTCAGCGAGCGGAACCGGCGGTCGAAGGTGCGACGGCTCATGTACGCGCGCGCGGCGAGCGTCTCCACGTCGAACTGCTCGTGGAGGTGCTCCAGCGCCCAGGCGACGACCTCGGCGAGCGGGTCGGCGCCGATCTCCTCCGGTAAAGACCGGTCCAGATAGCGTTCCTGGCCGCCGCTGCGGCGCGGTGGCACCACCAGGCGCCGGGCCAGCGCGCCGGCCGCCTCGTTGCCGTGGTCGGTGCGCACGATGTGCAGGCACAGATCGATGCCGGCGGCGGTGCCGGCCGAGGTCAGCACGTCGCCGTCGTCGACGAACAGCTCGCGCGGGTCGACGTGCACCGACGGATAGCGCTTGGCGAGCGTCGGCGCGTACATCCAGTGGGTGGTGGCCGGGCGGCCGTCCAGCAGCCCGGCCGCGGCCAGCACGAACGCGCCGGTGCACAGGCCGACGATGCGCGCGCCCTCCTCGTGCGCCCGGCGCAGCGCGTCCAGCGCCTCCTCCGGCGGCGGTGAGGTGATCGACCGCCACGCGGGCACCACCACGGTGCCGGCCCGGGAGATCGCCTCCAGGCCCTGCGGCGCGGTCAGCTCCAGACCGCCCGTGGTCCTGAGCGGGCCGTCCTCACCGGCGCAGACCAGCAGCCGGTAGCGCGGTACGCCGGCGTCCTGCCGGTCGATACCGAACACCGACAGCGGTATGGAACTCTCGAAAATGGGGCCGCCGCTGAACAGCAGCACCGCGACGATCTCCTTGCGGCGTCGCCCGGAGAGTTTCCGGGACGCGGCTTCCGGCGCGGCAGTGGAGTCGTGGCTCATGCTGCTAAGCCCCCCTCGGTGGTCGCGGCGCCCTGATCCTTTCGGGTCTGTCGCTCCAACACGTTTCCCCTCGGTCCTGCACGAGTCCCCCGCCGTAGACAGTCAAGATCGAATCTACTGTGTCCCGTCGCGCCGGGATGGCCGGTTCGGCACTTGGGACATTGTCGACATGGCAACTTGGCGTGAAGCATTCGATCACGAAGCGTTGCACTCCCGGGCGCCACAGGGAAGTGCGCCTTGTGACGGTGGCCAATCCCCGTAGGGTGCACAGGGCCTCCGAGACCCTTTCCGTGCAGGTGGAACGGGGATTGGGGGGTGGTTCGGGGCGGAGATGCGCCATGCCTCGAAGTTGGCTGAAAAGAAGCGGGCGCGTGTACGGAAACCGGTCAGGCGACCGGTGTGCTTCCCCCGGTGTGCCGTCCGCCCCCGCGCGCCCCCGTTTCGGCGCCCGCGCCCGTCCCGTCGTCGGCGCCGGCCACCGGGCGGCGGGCCGACGGACGGCCGCGGTCCGGCGGTGCGGCCCGGGTCGGTGCCGGCGGCGTCCGCGGGGGAGGGGCCCCGCACCACAGGAGCACGACCGGAGCCAGGAGGCAACCGAACGCCGCACCGGCCCGGGCCAGTACTTCGGCCGAGCGTACGAGGGGCGTACGCGCGCGTGAATCCTGTGCGAACCGCCTGTACAGCGCAGCAACCATTGCGTAACGGGCGCCCCCTCGTGCATGCTCCGGGGAACCCCGGCGGGCAGCCCGCTGGGAACCGGGTGAAGGAGGCGTGCCGCCGTACCCTTGGGGGTATGGGGTTGGGAAGACGATTCCCGGACACTGATGCGCACCCCGCTCCGCCGCACCCTGTCGGCCCACATAAAGGATCACAACGCCGAGACAGCCATGGCCGGTCACGAATTCTTCGAACCCGCGGACCGCAAGCGGCCGGTCGCCGATCCGACGGCGGCCGATCCCCTGGCGGAGCCAGAGCCACGCCACGCGTGCGACCCCGCCTTCAAGCACGGCGTCGTCGTGGGCTTCGACGGCTCCACGTCCAGTGAACGCGCCCTCGCGTACGCCATCGGCATGGCGCTGCGCCAGGCACAGGGCCTGATCATCGTCCATGTGGCCAACCGGCTGCCCACCACGGTGTGGGCGGGCTGCGAGCCGCCCGTCTTCGTGGACGTGCCGGACCACCGCACCGAGGTGCTGGGCCTTGAGCTGGCCTGCGCGGACTATCTCGCCGAGGTGCCGTGGATCCTCGTCGAGCGGGGCGGCGACATCTGCCACGAACTCGAAGAGGTGGGGCGGGAGTACGAGGCCGACGCGATCGTCGTGGGCTCCACCCACGGGCTCGTCGGGCGGCTTTTCGGGTCGGTCGCGGGGCGGCTCGCGAAGCGGGCGCAGCGGCCTGTTGTGGTGATTCCCTGACAATGGGGTGGCCCCCTGCGTGTGTTGGGCACACGTGGGGGGCCACCCCATTGTCTTGCCCGTGCGGGCTCGTTGTGGCTGGTCGCGCAGTTCCCCGCGCCCCTGGGTCTCTACTCCACCGTCACCGACTTGGCGAGGTTGCGGGGCTTGTCGATGTCCCGGCCCAGGGCCAATGCCGTGTGGTATGCGAGCAGTTGCAGCGGGATGCCCATCAGGATGGGGTCCAGCTCGTCCTCGTTCTTCGGGACGACGACGGTGTGGTCGGCCTTCTCCTGGTGCTGGTGGGCGACGGCGAGTATCCGGCCGCTGCGGGCCTTGATCTCCTCCATCGCGGCGCGGTTCTTCTCCAGCAGGTCGTCGTCGGGGACGATCGCGACGGTGGGCAGGGCCGGCTCGATCAGGGCCAGCGGGCCGTGCTTCAGCTCGGAGGCCGGGTACGCCTCGGCGTGGATGTAGGAGACCTCCTTGAGCTTCAACGACGCCTCGCGGGCCACCGGGTAGCCCCGTACCCGGCCGATGAAGAGCATCGAGCGGGCCTCGGCGTACTCGGCGGCCAGCTTCTTGATCTCCTCCTCCCGCTCCAGCATCTCGGAGATCTGCGCGGGCAGCTTGCGCAGGCCCTCGATGATCCGCTTGCCGTCGCGCACCGAGAGGTCGCGGGTGCGGCCCAGGTGCAGGGCGAGCAGTGCGAAGGCGACCGTGGTGTTGGTGAAGCACTTGGTGGAGACGACGCAGACCTCGGGCCCCGCGTGCACGTACATGCCGCCGTCCGCCTCGCGGGCGATGGCCGAACCGACCACGTTGACGATGCCGAGCACCCGGGCGCCCTTGCGCTTCAGCTCCTGCACGGCGGCCAGCACGTCGTACGTCTCACCGGACTGGGAGACGGCGACGTAGAGGGTGTCGGGGTCGACGACGGCGTTGCGGTAGCGGAACTCCGAGGCGGGCTCGGCGTCGGCGGGGATGCGGGCCAGCTCCTCGATCATCTGGGCGCCGATCATGCCCGCGTGGTACGAGGTGCCGCAGCCGAGGATCTTGACCCGGCGGATCCGGCGGGCCTCGCGGGCGTCCAGGTTGAGGCCGCCGAGGTGCACGGTGGAGAAGCGGTCGTCGATCCGGCCGCGCAGCACGCGGTCGACCGCCTCGGCCTGCTCGTGGATCTCCTTGTGCATGTAGGTGTCGTGGCCGCCCATGTCGTAGGAGGCGGCCTCCCACTCCACGGTGGTCGGCTCGGAGGTGGTGCGGGTGCCCTCGGAGGTGTACGTGCGGAACTCGTCGGCCTTGAGGGTGGCCATCTCGCCGTCGTCGAGGGTGACTATCTGCCGGGTGTGGGCGACCAGCGCGGCGATGTCGGAGGCGACGAACATCTCCTTCTCGCCGATGCCGAGGACGACCGGGGAGCCGTTGCGGGCCACCACGATGCGGTCGGGGAAGTCGGCGTGCACGACGGCGATGCCGTAGGTGCCCTCGATCAGCCGGAGGGTCTCGCGGACCCGGTCCTCCAGCTTCTCGGCCGCCGAGCGGGCGATGAGGTGGACCAGGACCTCGGTGTCGGTCTCGGAGAGGAACTCGACGCCGTCCGCCTCCAGTTTGCGGCGCAGGTCGGCGGCGTTGTCGATGATGCCGTTGTGCACGACGGCGACCTTGTGGTCGCCCGACAGGTGCGGGTGGGCGTTGGCGTCGGAGGGGGCGCCGTGGGTGGCCCAGCGGGTGTGGGCGATGCCGGTGGTGCCCTTGAAGCGCGCCGGGACCTTGGCCTCCAGGTCCCGGACCCGGCCCTTGGCCTTGACCATCTTCAGACCGGCCGCCTTGGGGGCGGTGACGACGATGCCCGCCGAGTCGTAGCCCCGGTACTCCAGGCGCTGGAGGCCCTCCAGGAGCAGGGGTGCCACATCACGCTTGCCGATGTAACCGACAATTCCGCACATAAATACGCTGTCCCTCAGCCGTAGACAATGCGGCGCAGCTGGCGGAGCGTCAGCTCCGGTGGTGCGACCGCCCGGTATGCGAGTTCCGCCTTGACCCGTTCGAAGATCGTCGCGTTCACCAGGCCCTGGGCCTGGAGCTCGCGGTGGCGGCGACGGACGTACTCCTCGGTCGTCTCGTCGAAGTAGGCGAGCACGTCCTGGACCACACGCAGCGCCTCGCCCCGGTTGAGGGGCGTGGACCGCGTCAGATGATCAACGAGTTCGTCGTGCACCCGGTAGATCCTGGGGGACGAAAGGCGCCTGTGCAAGAAACCTGCCCGAATTCGGGCAAGAGCCTGTTGAAACTCTCATGGGAGGCTGTTTGCCGCCTGTCCATCCTGTGGCCGAAATTTTGTTGCCTCGGGAGACGAGTTTCAGACGTCATGGACATACCTCGTATGGGCGTACCCGAGCAGCTGGCCACGCGGATGAGCATGGCCGAGCAGCACGAATACCTGCGTGCCAAGTTCTCCCGCCGCACGCTGGTGCGGGGCGGCGCGGTCACGCTCGGTGCCGTCGTCGGCGGCACCTATGTGGCGGGCGGCGCCGCCCAGGCCGCCACGCCGGCCTCGTCGCAGGCGAGCACCGAGACCGTCGACGGCGCCCTGGTCGCCCCCTTCGGCCGGCACCTCGCCTACGGCACCGACCCGCGCACCGAGATGACCGTCTCCTGGCAGGTGCCGGTCGCCGTCAAGAAGCCGTTCATCCGGATCGGCGCCCACCCCTGGGACCTCTCCCGCAAGATCGACGCCGAGGTCCGCGCGCTGTACACCCCGGCCGGGGTCGGCACCAGCGGCGACTACACCCAGTACTACCTGCACGCCAAGCTCACCCACCTCAAGCCGGGCCGGACCTACTACTATGGTGTCGGCCACGCCGGCTTCGACCCGGCCGAGGCGCACCTGGCCGGCACCCTCGGCACCTTCACCACCGCCCCGTCCAAGGCGGAGCCGTTCACCTTCACCGCCTTCGGCGACCAGGGCGTCAGCTACCACGGCCTGGCCAACGACGCCCTGATCCTGGCCCAGAACCCGGCCTTCCACCTGCACGCCGGCGACATCGCCTACGGCGACCCGGCCGGCCAGGGCAAGACCTCCGACACCGGCTTCGACTCCCGGGTCTGGGACCAGTTCCTGTACCAGACCGAGTCGGTCGCCAAGCAGGTCCCATGGATGGTCGCGTACGGCAACCACGACATGGAAGCCTGGTACTCGCCCAACGGCTACGGCGGCGAGAACGCCCGCTGGGAACTGCCCGACAACGGCCCCGACCAGGACAACCTGCCGGGCGTCTACACCTTCACGCACGGCAACACCGCGGTCATCTCACTGGACGCCAACGACATCTCCTTCGAGATCCCGGCCAACCTCGGCATCTCCGGCGGCACCCAGACGACGTGGCTGGAGCGGAAGCTGAAGGCGTACCGGGCCGACAAGGACATCGACTTCATCGTCGTCTTCTTCCACCACTGCGCCTACTGCACCTCCACCGCGCACGCCTCCGAGGGCGGGGTGCGCAACGAGTGGGTGCCGCTGTTCGAGAAGTACACCGTCGACCTGGTCATCAACGGCCACAACCACGTCTACGAGCGCACCGACGTCATCAAGGGCGGCGAGGTGGTCAAGAAGCTCCCCATCGGCGGCACCGCCTACCCCGAGACCGAGGGCGTCGTCTACGTCACCGCGGGCGCGGCCGGCAAGAGCCTGTACGCGTTCAGCGCCGACGAGTCCTACGAGGGCAACGTCAAGGACAACGAGTCCGTCGCGTCGTTCATCTGCGTCGACGGCGGCAAGCAGAGCGAGACCGTCGCCTGGTCGCGGGTGCGCTACCTGGACTACTCCTTCCTGCGGGTCGACGTCACCCCGGCCGCCAAGGGCCGCACCGCCACCCTGAAGGTCCGCGGCATCGCCGAGACCGGCGAGCAGGTCGACCACTTCACGGTGGCCCGCAAGGCCAAGTAGCCCCCGGGTCAGAGCCGTTTGAGTACGGCCGCCTTGGCCAGCGCGAACTCGTCGTCGGTCAGGGTGCCGTCGCGGTGCAGTTCGCCCAGCTCCCGCAGCCGCCGCAGCAGCGCGTCGTGATCGTCCTCGACCGCGACCGCGGCGGCTGCGGCCGTGGACCGGGGGCCGGAATCAGCCGGGCTCCCGACCGGGCGGGCCGCCGCCGGGTGCGGCAGGCGGGCCTGCACGGCGGCGGCCACCAGGGCCATCAGCGGGTCCTTCTTGAACCCCCACAGCTCGATGGAGTTCGGGTCGTACTTGGGCGGCGCCTTGGTCGGCGTGCCGCGCACCGTGAACCGCAGATGGCCGTTGTCCAGACCGATCGACGGCAGCCACTGCACGGCGGTGATGTCGGCCAGCGCCAGCACCCGGGTGCCCGCCGCGACCTTGGCGTCCTCCGTCTTCCAGTTCCACTCCAGCCGCACCCGGGCGCCGTCGAAGCTCGCGGAGCCGTCCCCGGCGGAGACGGAGAGCGGCACCGCCGGACCCGGCAGCAGGTACTCGCCGACCGGATCGCCGGGCACCTCGTCCAGCAGCAGCGCGCCGCGCACCTCGTCGGTGAAGTACTCGGCCACGCCGTAGCGGTCGGCCTCGACGATCAGCTGGTACGGGTCGTGCGGCTCGGTGAGCCGGCCGCCGGTGGCGTGCAGCAGCGGGTCGGCGCCGTCGCGCAGCCGCAGCCGCAGCCGGCCGGCCTTCTTGCCCTGCTCGAACGAGATCCCGGCCAACGCGCCGAGCGGTACGACGAGTTCGCCCAGTTCCCTGCGGAGCAGGCCGACGTTCCGGTCCCGGCCGGGGGTCAGGCGCAGGGCGTCCCCGTCGAAGGCCCAGGTGCCGTCCTTCTGGATGATTTCCGCCATACGGGGATTGTCTCCCGGTGGGTGCCCCGCCGGGAGGGCGCCGGTTCAGACGGCCGCCGCGGCCGTCCCGAGAAACTGCTCCCGGGTGCAGAAGGTGAGCAGGGAGGTGCGCTCGGACCGTTCGCCGGGCAGTTCCGGGGTGACGACGCGCCGGACCGCCGGGTCCCTGAAGAGGCGGGCCAGGGCGGCGCCGAGGAGCAGGCCGCGCACCGGGGCCAGGGCGGGCGCGGGCAGCAGCCGCATGCCGAGGTCGCCGGGCTCGGCCTCGTACACGCCGGCCGGGTCGTAGGTCACCATCAGGAAGGCGGGCCGGCCGGCCCGCAGGGCGAGCAGCGGCCGGTGGTGTTCGTCGGCGGCCATCCGCATGCAGGCCCGCTCGACCTCCACCAGTTTCGCGTCCGGCCTGAGCCAGCAGGCGGCGGCCCGGGGGTGGGTGACCCAGCGGTGCACGAGGGCGGCGTCCCGCAGCGGGTCCAGGGCACGGAAGACGAAGGGCACTTCAGCTCGCGCGGACAAGTCGCTCTCCCAGGTAGCGCTCGGCGTGGCCGGCGATCAGATCGAATACGGCGGTGAGGTCGGCCGGGGTGGCCGCGGGGTCGAGCAGGGTGAGCCGCAGGTAGTGCCGGCCGGCCACCTCGGCGCCCGCCACCACCGGGTCACCGGCGGCGAACAGGGCTTTGCGGGCGTACAGGTTGGCCCGGTCGATCCGGGCCGGGGCGGTCACGGCCGCCGGGATGTAGCGGAAGACCAGCGTGGACGTGGTGGGTTCGGCGACCACGTCGAAGCGGGGGTCGGCGGCGAGCAGTTTCCAGCCCTCGGCGGCCAGGTCGCACACCTCGTCGAAGAGCTGTCCGACGCCGTCGGTGCCCAGTACTCGCAGCGTCCGCCAGAGGTGGAGGACGTCGGGGACAGCGGGGCGGCCGGCGGGGTGCGCGGCGGAGTGCCGCAGCAGGGCCGCGTCCCGGACCAGCAGGGCGGCCGGGCCGGCCGGCTGGAAGAAGGCCGTGCCGTAGTCGACGGCGACCGAGTCGGCCTGTTCGACGCCGGTCAGCCGGTCCCGGTATTTCGCGGAGGCGAACAGTCCGCAGCCGTGGCCGGCGTCCACGTGCAGCCACGCGCCGTACCGCGCGCACAGCGCGGCCGTCTCCGGCAGCGGGTCGATGGAGCCGAGGTCGGGGGTGCCGGCGGTGGCGACGACGGCCAGCGGGACCTGGCCCGCGCCGAGGCAGCGCGCCAACTCGCGGTCCAGGGCCACGGTGTGCATCCGGTGCCGGCGGTCGACGGGGACCGGCACGACGGTGCCCGGTCCGAGGCCGAGCGCGCGGGCCGCTTTCCGGACGCCGAAGTGGGTGGCCTCGCCGACGAAGACGCGGAGTCTGTCCGCGGCCTCCGGGGCCGTCCGGGTACGGGCCAGCAGCAGGGCCTGGCGGGTGGACTCGGTGCCGTCGGAGGTGAACAGCCCGCCGGCGAGGGGGCCGAGGCCGGCCCGGGCGGCCGTCCAGTCGATCAGTTTCCGCATGTGGGGGCACTTTCGGGGAGGGACTGACTTCTGACTTAGGTAAGGCTAACCTAACCAACTCTCCTCACTCTGGCAACAGCCGGCCGCAAACGCTTCGAGCCGCCTCGTCCACGCGGGACGGGCGGCTCGAACAGGGGCGTGCGGGGCGTACGGAAGAGGTGGGGCGGGGTCAGCTGACCTGCTTGGCCTGCTCGATGGCCGCGGCGAGGTTGGTGAGCAGCGGCGTGCACTTGTCGTAGGACAGGATCGGCTCGGGGGAGCGCGCGATGACCTGGCCGGCCTTGACCGCGGGCAGCTTCTTCCAGGTGCCCTCGGTGATGTCGGCGGGCTGGATGGTCGAGGAACGGTCGTCCATGATGATCACGTCGGCCGGGTACTTGTCGACGTTCTCCCAGCTCAGCGACTCGAACCAGCCGCCGGTCGCCTTCTTCGCGGACTCCGGGGGCTCGACGAAGTTCACCCCGAGGGCCTTGAAGTACTCCAGGTCGACCGAGAGGTTGGTGCCGGAGACGTAGAACAGGTCGGGGCTCGCGGACCCGGCCAGCACCTTGATCTCGGGGCGGGCCTTGGCGGCCTTGCGCAGCCGCTCGGCGGCGGCCTCGAAGTCCTTCTTCGCCTGGACGGTCTTGGCGGCCGTCATGTCCGCGCCCAGTGACTCGGCCAGCTCCCACATGCGCTGGAGCGGCTTGGTGAGCTGCCGGTCGAAGACCGAGACGGCGACGCTCTGCGCCAGCTTGGCGATCTTGTCCTTGGACTCCTCCGGGACCGACCACAGGGTGCCCGCGTCGTCGAACGTGGTGGTGATCAGCACCTCGGGGGCGAGGGCGGCGTACTTCTCGACGTTGAACTTGCCCCAGGCGTTGCCGAGTACGGTCACCTTGCTGACGTCCATGTCGCCGGCCTGGACGTCGGCCTTGCCGTCCTTCGTCGTCGTCGGACCGAAGACGCCCTTGACCTGGACGCCGTAGTCGTAGAGGGCGGCGGCCACACCGGTGAAGGCGACGATGTTCGTGGGCACCTGGTCGAGCTTCACCGTGGTGCCGCGGTCGTCCTTGAACGACCAGGGGCCGGACTTGCCGGTGTCCGTCCCGTCCGCCGAGCCACTGTCTTTGTCGTCGCTCCCGCAGGCCGTGAGCGCGGCCCCGAGGCCGAGGGCGCCGCCGGCCGCGAGGATGCCGCGGCGGGTCAGGAAGGTGGCTCTGGCGTTGGACATGGCGTGGCTGCTTTCGAACGGAGCGGAGGGTCCGCCGATCACTCGAACGGACATTTCGAAGGCAGGGTAGCCTAACCTCAGCTCACCAGTCCCAGCTCCCGGGCGATCAGCATCCGCTGCACCTCGCTGGTGCCCTCGCCGATTTCCAGGATCTTGGCGTCCCGCCACATCCGGGCCACCGGGTACTCGTTCATGAACCCGTAGCCGCCGTGGATCTGGGTGGCGTCCCGGGCGTTGTCCACCGCGACGGTCGACGAGTACAGCTTCGCCAGCGCCGCCTCCTTCTTGAACGGTTCGCCCGCCACCAGCCGGGAGGCCGCGTCCCGCCAGGCGAGGCGGGCGGTGTGCGCCTTCATCTCCATGTCCGCGATCTTGAACTGGATGGCCTGGTTGGCGCCGATCGGCCGCCCGAAGGCGTGCCGCTCCTTGGCGTACTTCACCGACTCGTCCACACAGCCCTGCGCGAGGCCGGTCGCCAGTGCCGCGATCGCGATCCGGCCCTCGTCCAGGACGCGCAGGAACTGGGCGTAGCCCCGGCCCTCCTGGCCCAGCAGGTTGGCGGCCGGCACCCGCACGTCGTCGAAGGACAGCTCCCGGGTGTCGGAGGCGTTCCAGCCGACCTTGGAGTAGGGCGGGGCGACGGTGAAGCCGGGGGTGCCCGCCGGCACGACGACCGAGGAGATGCGCGGCGCGCCGTCCGGTGCCCGGCCGGTCACCGCGGTGACCGTGACCAGGCCGGTGATGTCCGTACCGGAGTTGGTGATGAAGCACTTGGTGCCGTTGATCACCCACTCGCCGGCCGTCTCGTCCAGCCGGGCCGTGGTCCGGGTGGCGCCCGCGTCCGAGCCGCCGTCCGGCTCGGTCAGCCCGAAGGCGCCCAGCATCTCGCCGGAGCACAGCCTCGGCAGCCAGGTCCGCTTCTGCTCCTCGGTGCCGAAGAGGTGGATCGGCATCGCGCCCAGCGAGACGCCCGCCTCCAGGGTGATGGCCACCGAGGAGTCCACCCGGGCCAGTTCCTCCAGGACGACGCCGAGGGCGAGGTAGTCGCCGCCCATCCCGCCGTACTCCTCGGGGAAGGGCAGCCCGAACAGGCCCATCCGGGCCATCTCGCGGACGATCTCGTACGGGAACTCGTGCCGCTCGTAGAAGTCGCCGATCTTGGGGGCCACGACGTCGTGGGCGAACTCCTCGACGGTGGCGCGCAGTTCGTCCAGTTCGGGGGAGAGCCGGTGGTCCATGCTGATCACTGGTCCTTGTGGGAGAGAGCGCGGACGGTACGCGACGGACTGGGCCGGTTCAGGTGGGCGGCCATCCAGACGCTGGTGGCGACGAGCCGGTCGAGGTCGACGCCGGTCTCGATGCCGAGGCCGCGCAGCATCCACACCAGGTCCTCGGTGGCGAGGTTGCCGGTGGCGGACTTGGCGAACGGGCAGCCGCCGAGGCCGCCCGCCGAGGCGTCCACGGTGCTGACGCCCCGCTGGAGCGCGGCAAGGGTGTTGGCCAGGGCCTGGCCGTAGGTGTCGTGGAAGTGGACGCCGAGGGCCGCTACGGGGATGCCCTGGGCGGTCAGTTCGTCCAGCAGGGCGGTGACGTGCCCGGGGGTGGCGACCCCGATGGTGTCGCCGAGGCTCAGTTCGTCGCAGCCGAGGTCGAGCAGTGCCCGGCAGACCCGGACCACCTGCGGCACCGGGACGGCGCCCTCCCAGGGGTCGCCGAAGCACATCGACAGGTAGCCGCGCACGTGCCCGCCGGCGGCCTTGGCGCGGGCCACCACCGGCGCGAACATGGCCAGCGACTCGTCCACCGTGCGGTTGAGGTTGGCCTTGGCGAACGCCTCGGTGGCACTGGCGAAGACGGCGACCCGGCGGGCTCCGAGGGCGAGCGCCCGGTCCAGCCCGCGTTCGTTGGGGACCAGTACGGGCAGCGCGACCGGGAGGGCGGCGACCTGCGGGAACAGCTCCTCGGCGTCCGCGAGTCGCGGCACCAGCTCGGGGCGCACGAAGCTGGTCGCCTCGATGGTGGTCAGCCCCGACTCGGCCAGCCGGCGCACGAAGTCGGCCTTGACGGCGGTCGGGACGGTCACCGGCTCGTTCTGGAGGCCGTCGCGGGGGCCGACCTCGTGGACGCGGACGCGGGCGGGCAGACCGGGCAGCGGTACCTGCATGGGGAGGGTCACGGTGTCTCCTGCGCGGGGGCGATGACGGCCAGCACCTGGTCCATGGCGACCGTCGTGCCGGGGGCGACGTCGAGTTCGGTGACCGTGCCGGCGTGCGGGGCGGAGATGACGTGCTCCATCTTCATCGCCTCGACCACCAGCAGGCTCTGGCCGGCGGCCACCTCGTCGCCGACGGCGGCCTTGACCACCGTCACCGTGCCCGGCATCGGCGCGGTCAGCGAGTCGGCGCCGGCCCGCGCGGCGCGGGTCAGGGAGGCGGCGACCGGGTCGTGGTCCCGCACCTGCCAGGCGGCGCCGTCCCGGCCGAGCCAGTCGCCGGCCCGGTGGAAGGTGTGGCGGACGCCGTCCAGGGTGACGGTGACGGTGTGGTCGGTGACGGTGCGGGTGCCGCGCGGGGTGTGCGTGACGGGTTCAAGTCCGGTCACGCGCAGGGGAAAGGCGATCGGCTGCGGCGCTCCGCCCAGCCGCCACCCGTTCGGCACCGCGAACGGGTCCGTCCAGCCGTCGCCCTTCGGCGTCAGCGCGTCCAGCCGGACGGCCGCCGCCGCCTCGTACACCTCCTCCGGTACGCCGGCGGGGACCAGGCTCGCCACCTCGCGCTCCACCAGCCCGGTGTCCAGCCTGCCCGCCACCACGTCCGGGTGGGCCAGCAGCCGGCGCAGGAACGCGGCGTTGGTCGGCACGCCCAGCGTCACCGTCCGCGCGAGCGCGGCGCGCAGCCTGCGCAACGCCGTCTCCCGGTCCGGGCCGTACGCGATCACCTTGGCCAGCATCGGGTCGTACCGGCTGCCCACCTCGGTGCCCTCGGTCAGCCCGGAGTCGGTGCGCACCCCGGCGCCGTGCGGTTCGCGCAGCCGCAGCACCGTGCCGCCGGTCGGCAGGAAGCCCCGGGATGGGTCCTCGGCGCTGAGCCGGGCCTCGACCGCGTGCCCGGTGAGCCGGATGTCCTGCTGGGCGAAGGCCAGCCGCTCGCCGGCCGCGACCCGCAGTTGCCACTCCACCAGATCGAGTCCGGTGACGAACTCCGTGACCGGGTGTTCCACCTGGAGGCGGGTGTTCATCTCCATGAAGCAGTACGCGGCCGGGTCGGCGCCGGGGACGATGAACTCCACCGTGCCCGCGCCCCGGTAGCCGCAGGAGCGGGCCGCCCGCACCGCCGCCGCGCCCATCGCGGCCCGCGTCCGCTCGTCAAGGAGCACACTGGGCGCCTCCTCGACGATCTTCTGGTGCCGGCGTTGCAGCGAGCACTCGCGCTCGCCCAGGTGCACGACACCCCCGTGCCCGTCGGCCAGCACCTGGATCTCGATGTGCCGGGGCCGGTCGATCCACCGCTCCACCAGCAGCGTGTCGTCGCCGAAGGAGGCGCGGGCCTCGCGGCGGGCCGCGGCGATCTCCTCGTCCAGCGCCGCCAGGTCCCGCACCAGCCGCATGCCCTTGCCGCCGCCGCCCGCCGACGGCTTGAGCAGCACGGGCGCGCCCAGCGCGCGGGCCGCGTCGGCCAGGTCGGGGTCGCGGCCGCCGGGGACCACCGGCACCCCGGCCGCCGCCACCGTCTCCTTGGCCCGGATCTTGTCGCCCATCAGCGCGATGGCGTCGGCGGGCGGCCCGACGAAGACCAGCCCGGCGGCTTCGCAGGCCCGCGCGAACTCCGCGTTCTCCGCGAGGAAGCCGTACCCCGGGTGGACCGCCTCGGCGCCGGTGCGCTCGGCGGCCGCCAGCAGCCGCGGGATGCTCAGATAGCTCTCGGCGGCCGGTGCCGGACCGATCCGTACCGCCGTGTCCGCCTCCCGGACGTGCCGGGCGCCGGCGTCGGCGTCGGAGAAGACGGCCACCGAGCGCACGCCCAGCGCGCGCAGCGTCCGGATGACGCGGACGGCGATCTCGCCCCGGTTGGCCACCAGCACGGTGTCGAACATGACGTGTCCCCCTCTCACATCCGGAAGATGCCGAACCGGGGCTCGGCCGGCGGCGCGCCCGCGCACGCGGTCAGGGCCAGCCCCAGTACCTGCCGGGTCTCCAGCGGGTCGATGACCCCGTCGTCCCACAGCCGGGCGGTGGCGTAGTAGGCGTTGCCCTGCCGCTCGTACTGGTCGCGCACCGGGGCCTTGAACGCCTCCTCCGCCTCGGCCGGCCAGTCCTCGCCGCGCGCCGCCAGCTGGTCCCGCTTGACGGTGGCCAGCACCGACGCGGCCTGTTCGCCGCCCATCACGGAGATCTTGGCGCCGGGCCACATCCACAGGAAGCGGGGCGAGTAGGCCCGGCCGCACATCGAGTAGTTCCCGGCGCCGTACGAGCCGCCGATGACGACCGTCAGCTTCGGCACCCGCGTACAGGCGACGGCGGTGACCATCTTGGCGCCGTGCTTGGCGATGCCGCCCGCCTCGTAGTCCTTGCCGACCATGAACCCGGAGATGTTCTGCAGGAAGAGGAGCGGGATGCCGCGCTGGTCGCACAGTTCGATGAAGTGGGCGCCCTTCTGGGCGGACTCGGAGAACAGGATGCCGTTGTTGGCGACGATGCCGACCGGGTGGCCGTGCAGGTGGGCGAAGCCGGTGACCAGGGTCTGGCCGAACTCCGCCTTGAACTCCGCGAAGCGGGAGCCGTCCACCAGGCGCGCGATCACCTCGCGCACGTCGTAGGGGGTGCGGGAGTCGGCGGGGACGACGCCGTACAGCCCGTACGGGTCCGCCTTCGGTTCGACGACCGGGCGCACCTCCCAGGGGGGCGCGGCGCGCGCGGGCAGGGTGTCGACGATGGTCCGCACGATGCGCAGGGCGTGCGCGTCGTCCTCGGCGAGGTGGTCGGCGACGCCCGACACCCGGGCGTGCACCTCGCCGCCGCCCAGCTCCTCGGCGCTGACGACCTCGCCGGTGGCGGCCTTCACCAGCGGCGGGCCGCCCAGGAAGATCGTGCCCTGGCCGCGGACGATGACCGCCTCGTCGCTCATCGCCGGGACGTACGCCCCGCCCGCCGTGCACGAGCCGAGGACGGCGGCGATCTGCGGGACGCCCGCGCCGGACATCCGGGCCTGGTTGTAGAAGATCCGGCCGAAGTGCTCCCGGTCCGGGAAGACCTCGTCCTGCATCGGCAGGAACGCGCCGCCCGAGTCCACCAGGTACAGACACGGCAGCCGGTTCTCCAGGGCCACCTCCTGGGCGCGCAGGTGCTTCTTCACCGTCATCGGGTAGTACGTGCCGCCCTTGACGGTGGCGTCGTTGGCGACGATCACGCACTCCCGGCCGGCGACCCGGCCGATCCCGGCGATCACCCCGGCGGCCGGGGCCTGGCCGTCGTACATCCCGTCCGCCGCCAGCGGCGCCAGCTCCAGGAACGGGGAGCCGGCGTCGAGCAGCCGGTCCACGCGCTCGCGCGGCAGCAGCTTGCCGCGCGCGGTGTGCCGGGCGCGCGCCCGCTCGCCGCCGCCGAGGCGGGCCGCCGCCAGTTTGCTCCGCAGCTCCTCGACCAGGGCGCGCTGCGCCGCGTCGTTGGCCTGGAAGACCTCCGACGCGGGGTCGGCCGCGCTCGTCAGCTCCGGCGCCTCGGGCATCTCGCGCTCCTTTTGTTAATGAGCGTTAACGCGTATGTCCCACAGGTTAACGACCGCTAACCTCCCTGTCTAGAATTGCTCCCATGGCCACGAGAACCGACGCCCCGACGCGACGCGAGCAGATCCTCAAGGAGGCCGCCCGGCTGTTCGCCGAGCGCGGGTTCCACGGGGTGGGCGTGGACGAGATAGGAGCGGCGGTCGGCATCAGCGGGCCGGGTCTGTACCGGCACTTCGCCGGCAAGGACGCGATGCTCGCCGAGCTGCTGGTCGGCATCAGCGGTCAGCTCCTGAGGGGTGCGAAGCGGCGGGTGGCGGAGGCCGGCGGCGCGGACCCCGGGGCGGTCCTCGACTCGCTGATCGAGGGGCACATCGACTTCGCGCTCGACGACCGCCCGCTCATCACCCTGCACGACCGTGAGCTGGACCGCCTCCGGGACAGCGACCGCAAGCTGGTGCGGCAGTTGCAGCGGCAGTACGTGGAGCTGTGGGTGGGGGTGGTGCGGGAGCTGTACCCGGGGGTTTCCGAGCCCGTCGCGCGGTCGGCGGTGCACGCGGTGTTCGGGCTGCTCAACTCCACGCCGCACCTGAGCCGCCCGTCCCGGGCGGCGACGGCGGGGCTGTTGCACCGGATGGCGCGGGGGGCGTTCGCGGCGGCGGGCGAAGGGTGACGCGGGTTACTCCCGTCCCACCCTGGACGCCCGTCCCTACCCACCGGTACCGTGGGCTGAGCAAGCGCTTAGATACGTACCCGTGGAGGTGGGCGCCCGTGCGCCGTACGGTGTTCAACGAGGATCACGAGGCGTTCCGGGAGACCCTGCGCGCCTTCATCGAGGCCGAGGTCGTACCGGAGTACGACAAGTGGTTCACCGAGGGCATCGTGCCCCGCGAGTTCTACTACAAGCTCGCCGAGCTGGGCCTGTTCGGCATCAACGTGCCGGAGGAGTTCGGCGGCGCCGGCCTCGAGTCGCACAAGTTCGAGGCGGTGCAGTACGAGGAGACCGCCCGCGCCGGCGTCTCCTTCGGCGGCTCCGGCGTGCACGTGCTGCTCGCCCTGCCGTACATCAAGATGCTCGCCACCGACGAGCAGAAGAAGCGGTTCCTGCCCAAGTTCGTCTCCGCCGAGGAGATGTGGGCGATCGCGATGACCGAGCCCGGCACCGGTTCCGACCTGGCGGGGATGAAGTCCACCGCCAAGCTGAGCGAGGACGGCACGCACTACGTGCTCAACGGCGCCAAGACCTTCATCACCGGCGGCGTGCACGCCGACCGCGTCATCGTCTGCGCCCGCACCGCCGCGCCGACCGCCGAGGACCGCCGCCACGGCATCTCCCTGTTCGCCGTCGACACCAAGTCCGAGGGCTACTCGGTCGGCCGCAAGCTCGACAAGCTCGGGCTGAAGACCTCCGACACCGCCGAGCTGGCCTTCGTCGATGTGAAGGTGCCGGTGGAGGACCTGCTCGGCGAGGAGAACAAGGGCTTCCACTACCTCGGCGCCAACCTGCCCTCCGAGCGCTGGGGCATCGCCTACGGCGCCTACGCGCAGGCCAAGGCGGCGGTGCGGTTCGCCAAGGAGTACGTGCAGGACCGCACCGTCTTCGGCAAGACCGTCGCCAGCTTCCAGAACACCAAGTTCGAGCTGGCCGCCTGCCAGGCCGAGGTGGACGCCGCCGAGGCGGTCGCCGACCGCGCCCTGGAGGCCCTGGACGCCGGCGAGCTGACCGCCGCCGAGGCCGCCAGCGCCAAGCTGTTCACCACCGAGGTCGCGCACCGCGTCATCGACCGCTGCCTCCAGCTGCACGGCGGCTACGGCTACATGAACGAGTACCCGATCGCCCGCCTGTACGCCGACAACCGCGTCAACCGGATCTACGGCGGCACCAGCGAGGTCATGAAGATGATCATCGCGAAGAACATGGGCCTGTGACCATCAGCGCATGAGCCAGGCACTTGAGTCGCTGCTCGATCTGCTCGACCTGGAGCGGATCGAGCAGGACATATTCCGCGGCCGGTCCCGGTCCGCCGTCGTCCCCCGGGTCTTCGGCGGGCAGGTGGCCGCCCAGGCGCTGGTCGCCGCCGGGCGCACGGTCCCCGAGGACCGGCCCGCGCACTCCCTGCACGCCTACTTCCTGCGCCCCGGCGACCCGGACGCCCCCATCGTCTACGAGGTCGACCGGCTCCGCGACGGCCGCTCCTTCACCACCCGCCGGGTGGTCGCCGTCCAGCACGGCAAGCCGATCTTCACCCTGTCGGCGTCCTTCCAGCGGTACGAGGACGGCCTCGAGCACCAGGCGCCGATGCCGCCCGCGCCCGACCCGGCGACGCTGCCCACCAGCGCCGACCGGCTGCGCGGCTACCCGCACCTGCCCGCCGAGACGGTCGAACGGTTCCTGGAGGCCCGCGCCGCCGTCGACCTGCGGCACGTCGACCACCCGCCGTACGGCGCCTACGGTAGCCCGCGCGAGCCGCGCTCCCAGGTCTGGTTCCGCACCGACGGCAAGCTCGCCGACGACCCGCTGCTGCACGTCGTCCTCGCCACCTACGTCTCCGACATGACCCTGCTCGACTCGGTGCTGCTCGCGCACGGCCGGGGCGGCTGGGCCGTCGGTGACGTGGTCGGCGCCTCCCTGGACCACGCCATGTGGTTCCACCGCCCGTTCCGCGCCGACGAATGGCTGCTCTACGACCAGCAGTCGCCGTCCGCGTCCGGCGGCCGGGGCCTGGGCCAGGCCCGGATCTACACCCAGGACGGGCGGCTCGCCCTGACCGTGATCCAGGAAGGCGTGGTCCGCGTCCCTCGGGAACACTGAGGGGCATGGCACAACCGGTACCGCACGAGCCGACGGGCGGCGGCGAGAGCACCAGCACGGTGATCGTCGCCGCCCTCGCCAATCTGGGCATCGCGATCGCCAAGGCCGTGGCCGGCGCGATCAGCGGCTCCAGCGCCATGCTGTCGGAGGCCGCGCACTCGGTCGCCGACACCGTCACCGAGGTGCTGCTGCTGACCTCCCTGAAACGCAGCGTCCGCCCCGCCGACGAGGACCACCCCCTCGGCCACGGCCCGGAACGCTACATCTGGGCGCTGCTCGCCGCCGTCGCCACCTTCGTCGGCGGCGCCGTCTTCTCCTTCTACGACGGCCTGCACACCCTCGTGCGGGGCGAGGAACTCGGCGACCCGCTCGTCTCCTACCTCGTCCTCGCCGTCGCCTTCCTGCTGGAGGGCTACTCGCTGCGCACCGGTGTCCGGCAGGCCCGCGGCGAGGCCGCCCGGGCCCGGGTGCCGTTCGGCCGCTATCTGCGCCGCACCCCCGACACCGCCGTCAAGGCCGTCGTCATGGAGGACTCCGCCGCCCTGATCGGCCTGGTCCTCGCGGCCGGCGGCCTGCTCGGCGGACAGCTCACCGGCTCCGGCGCCTGGGACGGCGCCGCGTCCCTGTGCATCGGCGTCCTGCTGCTGTACGTCGCCTGGGTGCTGGGCCGGTCCAACGCCGAGTTCCTCATCGGCCGCCCGCTGCCGCCGCGGGTGCGCGCCCGCATCCGGGCCGAACTGCTGGCGGTGGAGCACATCGAAGCCGTACTGGAACTGACCACCCTGGTGCAGGGCCCCCGGGAGGCGCTGGTCGCCGCCAAGGTGGACTTCCGGGACACGGCGACGGCGGCCCAGGTGGAACGGGCCGGCGAGCAGGCGGAGCAGCGGCTGCGGGCCGCGTTCCCCATGGTGCGCCGGGTCTACCTGGACCCGACGCCCGGCGTCCGTCCGCCGCGGCCCTAGGCCAGCCCCGCCTCCGCCAGCAGATACGCGGTCATCGGGTCGTAGTAGCGCGGGCTGAGCACGTGGTCGTCGAGGGGGACGGTGACCTGGACGGTGCCCTCGGCCTCGGCGAGGAACAGCGCCGGGTCGTTGCAGTCGGCGTACCCGCAGGAGTCCACGCCGTGCTGCCCGGCGTACCCCGCCCAGCCGTGGTCGGCGACGACCAGGTCGGGCAGCGGGCGGCCCTCGCGCTCCAGGCCGGTGAGGATCGCCTTCATCGGTTCGCCCGAGTGGGTGTGCCACAGCGTCGCGCCGTGCTCGAGCACCGACACGTCCGCGAACTGCACCACGTACCCCTCGTCGGTCTGGAGCCCCTCCGGGATGACGACGATCTCGCAGCCGGCGGCGCGCAGCGCGGCGGCCGTCGCCCGGTGCACGTCCAGCAGCCCGCCGGGGTGGCCGGTGGCGAACAGCACCCGCTGCGCGCTGTCGGCCGCCTTGCGCAGCCGCCCGGCCAGCCGCTCCAGGCCGGACACGGTCAGCTCCGGGTCGATGGTGTCCTGGCCGTGCCGGTACTCGGCGTCGTCCACGACCCCGACCCGCTCCGCCATCACCGCGAGCACGTCCTGCTCGTCCGTCCAGCGGTCGCCCAGCTCCAGGCCGAGCCAGTAGTTGCGGTTGCCGTTCGCCAGCTGCCGGTAGTGCGAGAGGTTGTTCTCGCGGGGCGTGGCGACATCGCCCGCGATACGGGTGCGGGTGAGGTGTTCGACGAGTTCGGCGCGGCTGGGTGTCCCGGGTATCGGCATGACTCCCATTGTGGGGCAGCCGTCTGTGGGCGTCTGCGCCACGGGTACGTCCGGGGCAGCCGGATGAACGAGACGTGCACCTCGCCGTCGTTCGGTGGCCATTTAGGGTCTGGGTATGAGCAACGATGTCTCGCCGCGCGGCCCCGTCGACTCCTCCCGCGTCCCGCGCTACGCGGGCCCCGCCACCTTCGCCCGGCTGCCCCGGCTGGACGAGGTCGGCCGCGCCGACGTCGCCGTGGTGGGGGTGCCGTTCGACTCCGGCGTCTCCTACCGGCCCGGCGCCCGGTTCGGCGGCAACGCCGTCCGCGAGGCGTCCCGGCTGCTGCGCCCCTACAACCCGGCGCAGGACGCGTCCCCCTTCGCCCTCGCCCAGGTCGCCGACGCCGGCGACATGGCCGTCAACCCGTTCGACATCCACGAGGCGGTGGAGACCGTCGAGGCGGCGGCCGGCGAACTGCTCTCGACCGGCGCCCGGCTGATGACCCTCGGCGGCGACCACACCATCGCGCTGCCGCTGCTGCGCGCGGTCGCCGAGCGGCACGGCCCGGTCGCCCTGCTCCACTTCGACGCCCATCTGGACACCTGGGACACCTACTTCGGCGCCGAGTACACCCACGGCACGCCCTTTAGGCGGGCGGTGGAGGAAGGCGTCCTCGACACCTCCGCCCTCTCCCACGTCGGTATCCGCGGCCCGCTCTACGGCAAGCAGGACCTCACCGACGACGAGAAGCTGGGCTTCGGCATCGTCACCTCCGCGGACGTCATGCGGCGCGGCGTCGACGAGATCGCCGACCAGCTCCGGCAGCGCGTCGGCGACCGCCCGCTGTACGTCTCCGTCGACATCGACTGCCTCGACCCGGCGCACGCGCCCGGCACCGGCACCCCCGAGGCCGGCGGCATGACCTCCCGCGAGCTGCTGGAGATCCTGCGCGGCCTGGCATCGTGCAACCTGGTGTCGGCGGACGTCGTCGAGGTGGCCCCCGCGTACGACCACGCGGAGATCACGTCGGTGGCGGCCGCGCACACCGCCTACGAACTGACCACCCTGATGTCCCGCCGGATCGCGGAGGCCCGCTCCAAGTGACGCACGACCACGACCTCGTCCTGAGCCCGACCGAGACCCAGACCCGGGCCGCGCTGTGTCCGCCCCCCGGCCGCACCGGCTCGGACCTGGTCGTGGAGACCCTCGCCGGGCTCGGCGCGACCACCGTCTTCGGCCTGCCCGGCCAGCACGCCCTCGGCGTCTTCGACGCGCTCGGTCGCTCCGGGCTGCGCTACCTCGGCCTGCGGGTGGAGAACAACGCCGGTTTCGCCGCCGACGCCTACGGCCGGATCACCGGCGAGGCCGCCCCGCTGCTGCTGTCCACCGGGCCGGGCGCGCTGACCGCGCTGGCCGCGCTCCAGGAGGCCCGCGCCGCCGCCGCGCCGGTCCTCGCCATCAGCAGCCAGGTCCCCACCGCGGGCCTGGGCGGCGGCCGCCACGGCTATCTGCACGAACTCCCCGACCAGGCCGCCTCCTTCCGGGGCGTGGTGAAGTCCGTGCACACCGTGCGCGCCCAGTCCCAGATCCCGTCCGCGATCGCCGAGGCCTGGCGGTCGGCGCTGACCGCCCCGCACGGGCCGGTGTGGGTGGAGATCCCCGAGGACGTGCTGCGCGCCGAAACGACGCTGCCGGAGGTGACCGGGCTCGACGCCACCCCCGAGGAACTGGTTCCCCGGGTGGAGCTGACGGCCGTCGCCGCCGACCTGCTCACCCGCGCCGAACGCCCCGCGATCATCGCGGGCGGCGGAGTGGTCCGCGCCGACGCCGCGGGCAAGCTCCGCCAGCTCGCCGAACGCCTCGACGCCCCCGTCGTCACCACCTTCGGCGGCAAGGGCGCCTTCCCCTGGACCCACCCGCTCTCCCTCGGGTCCTGGCTGGAGGACCGGCACACCACCGACTTCCTGGAGGACGCCGACGTCCTGCTCGTCGTCGGCTCCGGGCTCGGTGAACTCTCCTCCAACTACCACACCTTCCGCCCCCGCGGCCGGGTCGTCCAGATCGAGGCCGACCTCGGCAAACTGGAGTCCAACCACCCCGCCCTCGGCATCCACGCCGACGCCCGCCTGGCCCTCCAGGCCCTGCTGGAAACGGCCGGCGAACGCACCGACCCGACCGCCCCCGAACGGGTCCGGGCCGTGCTGGACCGGGTCCACGCCCGCATCGCCGCCCAGCAGCTCACCCTGGAACAGGACGTGCTGGCCGCCGTCCGGCGCGCCCTGCCCGCCGCCGCGCCGTCCTTCTGGGACATGACGATCCTGACCTACTGGGCCTGGTCGGCCTTCGACGCCAAGGCCCCCGGCACCATGCACTCCGCCCAGGGCGCCGGCGGCCTCGGCTACGCCTTCCCGGCCGCCCTCGGCGCGGCCGCCGCCGACCCGACCCGCCCGGTGCTGGCGGTGTCCGGCGACGGCGGCGCGCTCTACTCCGTCGCCGAACTGGCCACCGCCCGGCAGTACGACCTGGACGTCACCTGGCTGATCGTCGACGACGGCGGCTACGGCATCCTGCGCGGGTACATGACCGACGCCTTCGGCGCGCCGACGGCGACGGACCTGCCCGGCCCCGACTGGGTGGCCCTGGCCGAGTCCTTCGGCGTCCCGGGCCTGCGCACCTCGCCCGGGACGCTGGCGGCGGACCTCGGCAAGGCGCTGGCGACGCCCGGTCCCTCGGTGGTCGTCCTCCCGGCCGCCCTGCGCATGTTCGCGCCGACCCACCTGGAGTGACGGAACCGTCCTACCAGATCGCCTCGACCCACTCCGGGTGGTCGATGAACGGGTTCCGGTTGTGCTGGTAGTCGTCGTAGATGACCTGGTTGCGGTTCTCCTCGAAGGCGCTGGGCGGGTCCTCGTCGTTCCACGCCTTCAGGACGGCGAGCTTGCCGATGTACGGGTTGCTGCCGTTGTTGACCTTCTCGTTGGGCTCCAGGTCGGCCCAGCCGTCGTCGCCCTCGTAGCGCACGGCCATGTAGAGGATCATGCGGGCCACGTCACCCTTGTCGGCGTCGCGCGGCTCGAACGAGTCGGAGTCGACGAGGCTGCCGCCGCCGTTGCTCACCGTGGAGCCGCCGTTGTCGAAGTCCAGGTTGCCGCGGATGCTGTTGACCTGGACGTCGGACGGGCGCAGGTGGTGCAGGTCGGTGCCCGGACCGGTCGCCTCGCCGAAGTCGCCGTGCGACTTGGCCCAGGTGTGCTCGCGGTTCCAGTCGCCGAGGTCGCCGCCGTTGAGGGACTTGCTGCGGGAGACGCCGCTGTACAGCAGGATGACGTTGTTGCTGTTGTTCGGGTCCTGGTCGGTGGCCTTGAGGGCGTTCCAGACGGCCGAGTACGAGATCTTCGTCTGGCTGCTGATGATCGTGTGCAGCGAGGACTTGAGGCTGGTCCCGGTCTTGCCGATCGCGTTCTTGTAGTACGTCGTGTCGTAGTCGGCCGTGGTGGCGGTGGCGTCGGCCGCCGTCAGGGTGGGGGCGGTCAGGGCGGTCAGCACGGCGGCCGTGGCGAGCGCCAAAATCCGGCGGCGGGGTCTGCGGATGCGTATCGCGAGCATGTGGGGTGTCCGATCTACGCGGGTTGACTGAAGAGATACCCGGAGACTGGCATGGACATGTAGTGACTGTGGTGTACATGACGTGTCGATTGTGTGACGACGGCCCCTCGATCCGGTGATCGAGGGGCCGTCGCGTCAGATGCCGTGCGGTACCGGTCAGTTCACGTCGGAGGCGTCCAGCCGGTAGAGGCCGGAGGCGTCGTCGACGGCCGTGACCTCGGTGCCGTTCTTCTGCACCCACTCGGTGACCTCGGTGCTGAGCGTGTTGCCGCCGCCCATGCCGCCGCCGCCCATGCCGCCGGAGGAGATCTGGATGTAGTGCAACTGTCCGCTCTTCACCAGCTCCTTGAGCTTGGCCAGGGTCATCGCCTTGTCGCTGCCCGACCAGCCCCACATGGAGATGACCGGCTCACCGCTGCTGATGATCAGCTGCGCGGCGCTCTGCGAGCTGGAGACGGCGAGCAGCCAGGTGGCGCCGTCCTGGTGCTTCTTGAGGTAGGAGACCAGCTCGGTGCTGGCGGTGGTGTCCATGCCGCCGCCCATGCCGCCGCCCATGCCGCCACCGGCCGACTCGCCGGCCGCGTCGCCGGACTGGCCGCCGGCGCCGCTGGGCGGCGTGCCGCCCGCCTCGGCCGAGCCGCTGGGCGGCGTACCGCCGCCCTCCGGCAGCTCGCCGCCGCCCGGCATCTCGCCCCCGCCGGGGAACCCGCCGCCCGCCTGGGCGCCCTGCTCGGAGTCGCCGCCCGGCAGCTGCCGGCCACCGCCGCCGCCACCGGGACCGCCCATGCCGCTGCCGGTCGTCGGCCCGGCCGTCGGGTTGGTGCCGCCCATGCCGCCGCCCGAACCGGACGGCACCGACCAGGCGTACGCCGCCGGACCCGCCACCGACGCCACCACGGCCGCCGCGACGGACACCGCCAGCAGCCGCACCCGCCGACCGGAGCGGAACACGATCAGGCCCGCGATGGCCAGCGCCATCACCACCGCGATGGCCGGCCACAGCCAGCTGTTCCAGCCGGCGGCCCGGCGCAGCAGCACGATGGCCCAGACCCCGGTGACGCCGAGGGCCAGCGGCAGCACCCACACCCACCGCTTGTCGGCGCGGAAGGCGCGCAGCAGCATCGTCCCGCCGCCTCCGCACAGCGCCGCGATGCCGGGGGCGAGCGCGGTCGTGTAGTACGGGTGCATGGTGCCCTCGGCCATGCTGAAGGTCAGGTAGTGCAGGACCGTCCAGCCGCCCCACAGCACCAGCGCGGCCCGGGTGAGGTCGGTGCGCGGGGCCCGCCCGCACAGCACCAGGCCGCCGACGAGCGCGATGCCCGCGAAGGGCAGCAGCCAGGAGATCTGGCCGCCGAGCACGTCGTTGAACATCCGGCCGATCCCGGCGGTCCCGGCGAAACCGCCGCCGCCCCCGCCTCCGCCGCCGCCACCGTTGCCCTCACCGCCGAAGACGCGGCCGAGGCCGTTGTAGCCCATGATCAGGTCCCAGGCCGTGCCGTCCGTCGAACCGCCGATGTAGGGCCGCTCGTCGGCGGGCACCAGGGAGACGGCCGCCGCCCACCAGAACGACGACACCGCCAGCGCGACGGCGGCGAGCACCAGGTTGCGGACCTTCCGCACCCAGCCGAGCCGGGAGGCGTACACGTACACCAGGAACACGGCGGGCAGCGCGATGTACCCCTGGAGCATCTTGGTGTTGAAGGCGAGCCCGAAGCACACCGCCGAGCCCAGCAGGGGCGCCAGCCGGTCGGTGCGCGTCGCCCGCAGTCCCAGCGCCGCGCCGCTCACCATCAGGAACACCAGCAGGGTGTCGGGGTTGTTGTCCCGGTTGATGGCGACGGTGATCGGGGTGAGGGCGAGCACCAGCGCGGCGACCGTCGCCGCGCCGTGGCCCCACACCCGCTTCACGGCGGTGTGCAGGATCCAGATCGTCGCCAGCGCGGCCACGATCATCGGCGCCATCATCTGCCAGGTGCCGTATCCGAACACCCGGCAGGACAGGCCCATGACCATCAGCGCCAGCGGCGGCTTGTCGACGGTGAGGAAGTTCCCCGCGTCCAGCGAGCCGAAGAACCACGCCTTCCAGCTCTCCGTGCCGCTGAGTACGGCGGCGCTGTAGAAGCTGTTCAGGCCGGAGGACGAGAGGTTCCAGGCGTACAGGCCCGCCGCCAGGACGAGGATCGCCAGGAGCGCGGGCAGCGACCAGCGCGGCGCGGTGGGCTCGGCGGTCGCGGTGGGCGCGGGGGCCGGGGGGAGTGGATCGGTGGCAGATGTCACCAGAACACCTTCCACAAGGGCGATGGGCGCGGACTGTCCCCGGCCTGGGAGCTCTCTGTGAATCGGGCCCCTGACGTATGGTCGACGCATCGGAGTAAAAACGTGCTCTGGGGCCGGGCTGATGGCCGGGCCGTGAGTACGCGCGCACGCGGCATCGGACGATCCGCCACTTCTTCCGCGGAAGGAGTGCGTCATGAAGGCAGCGCGGTTCAGCCGGTTCGGCGGTCCGGAGGTTCTTGAGGTCGTGGACCTCCCCGATCCCCACCCCGGAGCCCGCGAGATCCGGATCAAGGTCCGGGCCGCCGGGGTCAACGCCGGCGACTGGCAGAAGCGGCAGGGCCTGCTCGACCAGGAGCTGCCGCAGACCCTGGGCTACGAGGCCGCGGGTCTCGTGGACGAGATCGGCGACGATGTGCCGGGCGTCGCGGTCGGCGACCGGGTCTTCGGGATCTCGCCGTACGGGGCCGCCCAGGCGGAGTCGGCCGTACTGTCCCACTGGGCGCCCGTCCCGGACCCGCTCGACTACGCGCGGGCCGCGGCGATCCCCGTGGCCGCCGAGACCGCGGCGCGCTCGCTCGACCAGCTCGGCGTCACGGCCGGCCGCACCGTGCTCGTCAACGGTGCGTCCGGCAGCGTCGGCAGCGCCGCCGTCCAGCTCGCCGTGGCGCGCGGCGCGCGCGTCATCGGCACGGGCAGCCCGGGCACGCACGACGCCCTGCGCGCGCTCGGCGCCGAACCGGTGGCCTACGGCGCCGGGATGCCGGAACGCGTCCGGGCCGTCGTGCCGTCGGGCGTCGATCTCGCACTGGATGTCGCCGGCAGCGGTGTCCTGCCCGAACTCGTGGCACTCGCGGGAGCCCCCGAGCGCGTGATCACCGTCGCCGACTTCAGCGGGGCGCGGCAGACGGGTGTGCGCTTCAGCCGGGGCGACACCGGCCGCGCCACGTACGCGCTGGCCCAGGTCGCGCGCCTGGCCGAGACCGGCCGCTTCTCCATCCAGGTCGGCCGGACCTTCCCGTTGACCGAGGTGGCCGACGCCCACCGCTGCGGCGAAGCGGGGGCCGCGCGCGGCAAACTCGTACTGCTCATGGACTGAGCGGACCGGGGGTGCCGGGGCGGGGACGTTCACGGTTTTGGCGGCGGGCTGTTGCCGGGGCGGGGGAGTCCCGTAGATTTCCCGGCGTGAACACCGGACCGGCGCCACGCCACACACGGATCGGCTATCCGGTGCTGGGCTGACCCCGCACCGGCGGCCCGCTCCCGCTCCGGCACGCGGACCTCCCGGACTCGTACGTCACCACGAGTCCCTTTCCGTGCCGAGCCGAGTGAGGCCAGCCGTATGCCAGCCACGTTCAACCACACCATCATCGCCGCCAAGGACCGCCAGGAATCCGCCCGCTTCTTCCGCGAACTGCTGGAAGTGCCGGAAGCGCCGTCCTGGGGTCCGTTCACCAACATCCAGCTCACCGGCGGCGTACTGCTCCAGTTCGCCGAGCCGCCGGTGGAGATCCAGATGCAGCACTACGCGTTCCTGGTCGACGACGACCACTTCGACCGGGCCTACCGGCTCCTGTGCGAACGCGGCATCGACCACTGGGCCGACCCGCAGATGCGCCGCCCGGGCGAGACCAACACCGAACACGGCGGCCGGGGTGTCTACTTCAAGGACCCCGCCGGCCACGCGATCGAACTCCTGACCCGCCCCTACCTGTAACCACCCTTCACCGACTCGACGAACACGGCCCACGGCGCCGCCGGGATCAGCACGGCGGGGCCGTGCGGCACCTTTGAGTCGCGGACGGGGACGACGTCGTAACCATCGGCCACTTCCAGGCAACTCCCGGCGGTGGAATCGCTGTAGGAGGACTTCCGCCAGCCCGTCAACGCCGTGGCGTCTTGTTCGGTCGTGTCAGTCATGGTGTGCATGGTCCTGTGCAGCTCGCTCATGCACAAGGCCGCCCGACCCATCCTTGACGGCTTCGACGAACGCGGCCCACTCCAGCACCGGGACCACCAGGGCGGGGCCGTGCGGCACCTTCGAGTCCCGAACGGGGACGACACCGTCCCACCCGTCCGCGATCTCCAGACAGCTGCCACCTTCGCCGTTGCTGTAAGAGGACCGTCGCCAGCCGCGCAGGGACGAGGCATTAGGTATGCGGTGATCAGCCATGACGTTCCAAATCCCTCGCAATGCCTCTGAGCAGGGCCAGCGACTCTTGCAGCGGCAACGCGTCGCTCAACGCCAGAGCGTAACGAGTCTCCAGCGTCCGAACCATGGACGGGGAGTCGTGCAGCTTCCCCATACCGATTCCTTCCGTGTAGGCCACGGACGGCTGGTCCTGGAACTCCAGCAGCGAGAGCATGCCCTCCATCAGGGGATGGCGACCGGCAGCGAAGGGCAACACATGCAGACGCACCCGGCCGACCTCCGCCATGTCCACGAGATGAGCGACCTGCTCCGCCATCACCTCGCGCCCTCCAGCGCCGCGCCGTAGCACCGCTTCGTCGATCAGCGCCCAGACGACCGGAGTGACCGGATCATCCAGAATCTTCGCCCGCTCCAGCCGTGTGACAACGAGCCTGTCACATTCCGCTTCGCTCACGGGAGGAAACGACGTGGCGGTGATCGCCCGCGCGTACGCCTCTGTCTGGAGAATCCCCGGTACGAATGACATGGCGAATTCACGGATCATGACCGCCTGTTGCTCCAGGGAGCGCGCCGCCTCGAAGTAGTCGGCGACCGCCGGTTCCTTTTCCGGCAGGAAACTGCTCAGCACGTTCCCGGTGTTCAGGGCCGCGTCCAGACGTCGCGCGTCCTCCCGGGACGGCAACCGGCGCCCCGCCTCGATATGCGCGATGTGCGACCGCGTCATCAGAGCCATGTCGGCCAGTTGCTGCTGGGTCAGCCCGGCCGCCTCTCGCTGCTGCCTGAGCCAGTTGCCGTAAGCGGTGCTCATCCGTTCGACCCCCGTGTGACAAGGCATCCGTCACATCCGTGCCCCTGGCGAGCCTAGCCTCGCCCACTCCACCCTGTGAGGGAATCGCTACACAAAGCGAGACCCCCGCGACCGTCGCACCGGTCCGGGGGCATGGCCACCGCCCATATTCACGGAGCCGATGACATGCGCCACCGTATCGCCCGACTCACCGCACCACCCCTGCTTCTGCTGCTTGAACTCTTCCTGCCCGCCACGGGCAGACGCCGACGACGGCGACGCGCGGCCGGCGTCCCCCGCCCCGCACGCGTCGCCGCGCCCACCCCGCCCGCACGCCTCCTCGGCGTCCCGCTCCTGCGCGGCGAGGACAACGCCCTCGTCCGCCCCTACCTGGAGGCGACCCGGTGAACAACACCCCCCGCGCCGCCCGCCACCTGCCCTGGACCGGCCCCGAAGGCAAACCCTGTTACCTCCTGACCGACGGCACCGGCCCCCTCTCCCGGATCGCGGACACCATCGAAACCGCTCAGCTCGACATGGCCGCCCAGCTCCTCCGCCACGCCGCCGACCTGCTCGACGACCCCAGGTCGACGCCCGACCAGCTCCGCTACACCCTGACCTGCATGCACGCCGCGCTGACCGACGTACACCGGATCGCCGAAAACCGGCTCGCCGCCCGCTGACTTCACCGGACGGCCCACCCCGCGTCACCACCGCGCCGTACCGTGCCGCCATGCACACGAGAACCCTGCGCACCGCACTCGCCACCGCCACCGCCGGCCTGGCCGCCGCCACCTGTCTCACGGCCGCCGGGCCGGCCGGCGCCTCCCCCGTGGTCGCGGCGCGGAACGCCTGCTCGTCCTCCGTCGCCATCGACGGCTTCTCCGACGCCCTCGACAAGACGACCTTCCAGGACACCTACGTCGGCAACTTCTCCGCGCTGGCCACGGACGGCCGCGGCAGCATCGCCGCGCTGTCCGACCGTTCCGCCCTCTTCCGGCTGGATGCGAAGACCCTGGAGCCGAAGTCCGTCGTCGCGCTCGCCGACGAGAGCGGTGCCGCGCTGGACAGCGAGGGCCTCGTCGTGGACCAGGACGGCACCTACCTCGTCTCCTCCGAGACCGAGCCGTCCGTCCGCCGCTACTCCCGCACCGGCAAGATCCTGGACACCCTCCCCGTCCCGGCCGCGCTGCGGACCACGCCCACCGGCCGGGGGCAGTCGAACGGCACGTTCGAGGGGCTCACCCTGCTCCCGGACGGCAAGACCCTGGTCGCCTCGATGGAGTACGCCCTGTCCGGCGACGACACGAACCTGGTCCGCGTCCAGACCTGGCAGCGGACCAAGAACAACCACTTCCGGCTGGGCGCGCAGTACGCCTACCAGGTGGACGCCGGTCTCGGCGTGCCCGAGGTCACCGCCACGCCGGACGGGCGGCTGCTCGTGCTGGAGCGCGGTTTCACCTCCGGCGTCGGGAACACCGTCCGCCTCTACCTGGCCGACCCGCGCCGGGCCACGGACGTCAGCGGGACCGAGACCCTCACCGCGACCGGCATCCGCACGGTCAAGAAGACCCTGCTCACCGATGTCGCCGCCTGCCCCTCGCTCGGCGCCACCGCCAAGCAGCCGCAGCCCAACCCGCTGCTCGACAACATCGAGGGCATGGCGGTCACCGGCCGTACCAAGGGCCGCCTCGACGTGCTCCTGGTCAGCGACGACAACCAGGGCACGACCCAGACCACCCGCTTCTACCGGCTGCGGGTCCGGGTCTGACCGGCAGCCCAATTGTTGCGGCGGGATGAAATCCCGCCCGTCCCGCGTTGGTGCCTTCCGGCAGATCAGATGACCGGAGGGCACGGCGTGGACGCACAACGGGGCTGGGCACGACGACTGGCGGGCTACGCCTGGCGCTATCCCAAGGATGTCGTCCTCGCCCTCGGCGCCTCGCTGGGCGGCATGGCCGTCATGGCGCTGGTCCCGCTGATCACCAAGGTGATCATCGACGACGTGATCGGGGACAAGAGCAGGGAGATGGCCACCTGGGCCGGGCTGCTGGTCGGCGCCGCGGTCGTCGTCTACGGGCTGACCTTCGTGCGGCGGTACTACGGCGGCCGGCTCGCCCTGGACGTCCAGCACGATCTGCGCACCGACATGTACGGGGCGATCACCCGGCTGGACGGGCGGCGCCAGGACGAGCTGTCCACCGGGCAGGTGGTGGGGCGGGCCACCAGCGACCTCCAGCTGATCCAGGGTCTGCTGTTCATGCTGCCGATGACCATCGGGAACGTGCTGCTGTTCCTGATCTCCCTGGTGATCATGGCGTGGCTGTCCCCGCCGCTCACCCTGGTCGCGCTGGCCGTCGCACCGGCGCTGTGGTTCATCGCCCGCCGCAGCCGCACCCGGCTGCACCCGGCCACCTGGTACGCGCAGGCCCAGGCGGCGGCCGTCGCGGGCGTGGTCGACGGCGCCGTCAGCGGCGTACGGGTGGTGAAGGGGTTCGGGCAGGAGGACCAGGAGACCGGCAAGCTCAGGCAGGTCGGGCGGAAGCTGTTCGCGGCGCGGCTGCGGGCCGTCCGGCTGAACGCCGCCTACACCCCGGCCCTCCAGTCGGTGCCCGCCCTCGGCCAGGTCGCGATGCTGGCGCTGGGCGGCTGGCTGGCCGTGCACGGGCACATCACGCTCGGTACTTTCGTCGCCTTCTCCACGTATCTCGCGCAGCTCGTCGGCCCGGTCCGGATGCTCGCCGTGGTCCTCACCGTCGCCCAGCAGGCCCGGGCCGGCACCGAACGCGTCCTGGAGCTGATCGACACCGAACCGTCCATCGAGGACGGCCGCCGGGAACTGCCCCCCGACGCACCGGCCACCGTCGAGTTCGACGACGTCTCCTTCGGGTACGACACCGCCTCCGGCAAACACAGCCCCGTCCTCGACGGGCTGTCGTTCGAGATCCGGGCCGGTGAGACCCTCGCCGTCGTCGGCGCCTCGGGCTCCGGCAAGTCGACCGTCTCCCTGCTGCTGCCGCGCTTCTACGACGTGACCCGCGGCGCCGTTCTGGTCGGCGGGCACGACGTGCGCGAGCTGACCCTCGACTCGCTGCGGGCCGCCATCGCGCCGGTCCCGGAGGACTCCTTCCTCTTCTCCGACACCGTGCGCGCCAACATCGCCTACGGCCGCCCCGACGCCACCGACGAGGAGATAACCGCCGCCGCCCGCGCCGCGCAGGCCGACGGATTCATCCGGGAGCTGCCCGACGGGTACGACACCACCGTCGGCGAACACGGTCTGACCCTCTCCGGCGGCCAGCGCCAGCGCGTCGCACTGGCCCGCGCGCTGCTCACCGACCCCCGGCTGCTGGTCCTGGACGACGCCACCTCCGCCGTCGACGCCCGGGTCGAGCACGAGATCCACGGGGCGCTCAGGGAGGCCATGCGCGGCCGGACCACGCTGCTCATCGCGCACCGCCGCTCCACCCTGAACCTCGCCGACCGCATCGCCGTCCTGGACGCCGGCCGGCTCGCCGACCTCGGCACCCACGAGGAACTCCAGGAACGCTGCGCCCTCTACCGGCGGCTGCTCACCGACCCCGACGAACTGGGCGCCGTCTCGCCCGGCCACACCGCCCGGCCCGCCGAGGCCGTCGAGGACACCTCCGTACGGGACGAACTGGACGCCGAGTTCGACGCCGAGCGCGGCATCACCCCCCGGCTGTGGACGGGCGAGCGGGAGCCCCGGGACACCGCCCTCGCCGGGACCCCGGCCACCCCGGAACTGCTCGCCCAGGTCGACGCCCTGCCGCCGGCCACCGGCACCCCGGACATCGACGAGTGCGCCGCCGTCCGCCCCGAGGACTCCTACGGCCTGCGCCGCCTGCTGCAAGGCTTCGGCCGGCCGCTCCTGGTCAGCCTGGCGCTGGTCGCCGTGGACGCCGGCATGGGCCTGCTGCTGCCGGTCCTCATCCGGCACGGCATCGACGACGGCGTCGGACGCCTGGCCCTCGGCGCGGTGTGGACCGCCTCGCTGCTCGGACTGCTCGCCGTACTGGCCCAGTGGTGCGCGCAGACCGGCGAGATCCGGATGACCGGACGGACGGGGGAGCGGGTCCTGTACTCGCTGCGCCTGAAGATCTTCGCCCAGCTCCAGCGGCTCGGCCTGGACTACTACGAGCGCGAGCTGACCGGCCGCATCATGACCCGGATGACGACGGACGTCGACGCGCTGTCCACGTTCCTGCAGACCGGCCTGGTCACGGCGTTCGTGTCGGTCGTCACCTTCTTCGGGATCATGGGCGTCCTGCTGGTGCTCGACCTCCAGCTCGCCCTCGTCGTCTTCGCCACCCTGCCCCCGCTGATCATCGCCACCTACTTCTTCCGCCGGGCCAGCGTGAAGGCGTACGAGCTGGCCCGGGAGCGGGTCTCCACCGTCAACGCCGACCTCCAGGAGACGGTGGCCGGACTGCGGATCGTGCAGGCGTTCGGGCGGGAGCAGGACGGCGGGCGCCGGTTCGCCGAGCGCAGCCGCAGTTACCGGCAGGCCCGCATCCGGGGGCAGCTGCTGATCTCGGTCTACTTCCCGTTCGTGCAGCTCCTGGCGTCCGCCGCGGCGGCGGCGGTGCTGGCCGTGGGCGGCGGCCGGATCGACGACGCGACGCTGACCACCGGCGCGCTGGTGGCGTACCTGCTGTACATCGACCTGTTCTTCGCACCGGTCCAGCAGCTCTCCCAGGTCTTCGACGGCTACCAGCAGGCGACCGTCTCGCTGGGCCGCATCCAGGAACTGCTGCGGGTGCCGACGTCCACCAAGGCCGCCGACCAGCCGCTCGACGTGCCGGCGCTGCGGGGCGAGATCGCCTTCGAGGACGTGCGGTTCGCGTACGGGCCCGCCGACCAGCCCGAGGAGGCCCTGACCGGCGTCGACCTGCGGATTCCCGCCGGGCAGACCGTCGCCTTCGTCGGCGAGACCGGCGCCGGCAAGTCCACGGTGGTGAAGCTGGTCGCCCGGTTCTACGACCCGACCGGCGGCCGGGTCACCGTCGACGGGCAGGACCTGCGCGCCCTCGACCTGACCGCCTACCGGCACCGCCTCGGCGTCGTCCCGCAGGAGGCGTACCTCTTCCCCGGCACCGTCCGCGACGCCATCGCCTACGGCCGCCCGGACGCCACCGACGCCGAGGTGGAGGCGGCGGCCCGCGCGGTCGGCGCACACGAGATGATCGCCACCCTGGACGGCGGCTATCTGCACGAGGTCGCCGAACGCGGCCGCAACCTCTCCGCCGGCCAGCGCCAGCTGATCGCGCTGGCCCGCGCCGAACTCGTCGACCCGGACATCCTGCTGCTCGACGAGGCGACCGCGGCCCTCGACCTGGCCACCGAGGCCCAGGTCGACCAGGCCGCCGACCGGCTGGCCGGCCGCCGCACCACCCTGGTCGTCGCGCACCGGCTGACCACGGCCGCCCGCGCCGACCGGGTGGTGGTGATGGACCGCGGCCGGGTCGCCGAGGACGGCAGCCACGAGGAACTGCTGGCCCGCGACGGAAAGTACGCCCGGCTGTGGCGGGCCTTCATCGGCGCCGCCGAGCCGGAGGAACCGGTCGGGGTGGCCTGATCGTCGTACCCCAGTACGTCAGCGAGTGTCATCCAGGGTCATACAGGGGTCATACAGGGGGGACCAAGGTGGGTATACGCAGCCGGCTGGCGCTCGGCACGGCCGTCCTGACCGCCGCCGGACTGCTCACCGTCGCCGCGCCGCCGCAGCAGGCGCAGGCCGCCGCGCCCTGCCCGGGCCGCAAGGCCCGCACCCTGCCGTTCGCCACCGGCTCCGTCGTCGTCTACAAGCGCGGCGGGTACGTCTGCGCCGTCACCCTGCCCGAGCGGTCCGGGACGAAGCGGAAGATGTCGGTCAGTGTGAAGGCGCGCGGCGGGCGGCCGGTCGTCGACGAGGGCAGGTACGCCTACCGGGCCGGTCCGGTGACGGTGTACGCCGGGCGGCGCTGTGTGTGGGTGAAGGGCAGGGTGGGGTCCAGGTCGGTCAGCTCCGGCTGGATCCTGTGCTGATTGTTCCTGTCTTGGCGCACAGGCTTCTGCTAGCTTCCGGCGGACGTCAGTTACCCACAGGGGAGGGTGCATGCGCAAGGCGTTCAGATGGCTGCTGGCGCTGGCCGTGCTGATAGGCACCGTCAGTACGGCCCAGGCGGCCACCGCCGCCCAGCCGGAGGCCACCGACATCAAGGAGAGGCTGCTCTCCGTACCGGGGATGAGCCTGATCGAGGAGAAGCCGTACCCCGGCTACCGCTTCTTCGTCTTGAACTACACCCAGCCGGTCGACCACCGGCATCCGGCCAAGGGCACCTTCCAGCAGCGGATCACCGTGCTGCACAAGGACACCGCCCGCCCGACGGTCTTCTACACCGGCGGCTACAGCGTCTCCACCACGCCCAGCCGCCGCGAGCCGACCCAGATCGTGGACGGCAACCAGGTCTCCATGGAGTACCGCTACTTCACCCCGTCCCGGCCCGACCCGGCCGACTGGTCCAAGCTGGACATCTGGCAGGCCGCCAGCGACCAGCACCGCATCTTCAAGGCCCTGAAGAAGATCTACGCCGAGAACTGGATCTCCACCGGCGGCTCCAAGGGCGGCATGACCGCCACCTACTACGAACGCTTCTACCCGCGCGACATGGACGGCGTGGTCGCCTACGTCGCCCCCAACGACGTGGTGAACAGCGAGGACTCGGCCTACGACCGGTTCTTCGAGACGGTCGGCACCGCCGAGTGCCGGGCCCGGCTCAGCGGCGTGCAGCGCGAGGCCCTGGTGCGCCGGACCGCCCTGGAGGAGAAGTACCAGGCGTACGCCGCCGAGAACGGCTACACCTTCGACACCATCGGCTCCCTGGACCGGGCCTACGAGGCGGTCGTCCTCGACTACGTCTGGGGCTTCTGGCAGTACAGCACCCTGGCGGACTGCGCCGGCATCCCGGCGGACGCGGCGAACGCCACCGACGACGAGATCTGGACCTCCGTCGACACGATCTCCGGCTTCTCCTTCTACACCGACCAGGGCCTCAGCCCGTACACCCCGTACTACTACCAGGCGGGCACCCAGCTCGGCGCGCCCACCATCCACTTCCCGGGCATCGAGAAGAAGTACATCCGCTACGGCTACCAGCCGCCGCGCAACTTCGTGCCCCGGGACATCCCGATGCGGTTCGAGCCGTTCGTGATGGACGACGTGGACGCGTGGGTCAAGCGCAACGCCGACCGGATGCTCTTCGTCTACGGCGAGAACGACCCGTGGGGCGCCGAGCAGTTCCGCCTCGGCCGGGGCGCGCACGACTCGTACGTCTACACGGCGCCCGGCATGAACCACGGCGCCAACGTCGCGGGCCTGGTCGCCGAGGAGAAGGCCGCGGCCACCGCCCGCATCCTCGACTGGGCCGGCGTCGCCCCGGCGGCGGTCGCGGCCGACCCGTCGGCGGCGCGGCCGCTGGCGGCGTTCGACGCCCGGCTCGACCGCCGGGACGTCGAACGCGAGCCCGCGCTGCGGCCGTGAGCCCGTGAGCCGGTAACGCTCACACCGGCCGGGCGCAGCCCACCGGCCGCTCCCCGCCGAGACGGACGTACAACGCCGTCGCGGCGGGGCAGCGGGCCCGGTCGGTCACCGCCGCGGTCACCTTGTACTGCGGGGCCCGCTCGCCGGTGCCCGCGCAGGCCGTCTCCCGGACCTGGCCGCCGCCCGCCTCGTACACGCAGTCCCCGACGACGGTGCGCGGGCCGCCCCCGGCGCCGGGATCGCCGGGGTGCGGCGGCTGGAGGTTGCGCATGCAGGCGTAGCCCCGGGGCACCGCGCCGTCGCCGTCCTCGTCGGCGGCGGGCCGCTGTTCGCTGATGTGCAGCACGAAGTCGGTGGCCGCCGGGCACGGCGGGCCGTCCTCGACCCGGCCGTCGTGCCGGGCCAGCACCCGCGCCGCCGCCCGCTCGCTGCCGCAGGACACCTCGGTGAAGGTGCTGATGCCGAACGAGCTGCACTCGTCGACGCCGAGGAACACCGCTCCGTACCCGGACGGCCGGACGGACGCCGCGGCACCCGCCGCGCTCTCGCCCAGCCGCCCGTCCCCCGCGGTCGTCGTCCCGGTCGCGCTCTGACAGCCGGTCAGCACCGCCGCGAGCAGCACCGTCGCACCGGCCGCCGCCCGTGCCCGACGCATGCACCGCATCGATCGCATCGCCGCCCCCGATAATCCCCCGTACGCCCGCCCCCCGCGTTCACCGGGACCACCGTCCAGCGTGACCCGCCGCGGCGGGCGCACGCCAGCGGCGCGGGGTGTATTGCGCCGCGTGCGGAGCCCGCCACCGGCGCGCGTGGCGTACCCGCGCTACGTCCGGTACGCCAGCCCGTGCCCGACCGGCAGCAGCACCGTCGCCGGATCGTCCGCCCGCACCACCGGCACCGGCAGCCGGCCCCGGGGCCGGACCCGGCCGCCGAGCACCCGGGCCGCCGCGCGCACCTCGACATCGGTCCAGCCGTAGGCGGCCAGCACCGCCGGGACACCGGGCAGCTGGGCGACGTCGTACGGATTGCGGACGGCGACCGCCACCACCGGCTTCCCGGTCGCCACCAGCTCCCGCGCCAGCGCGGCCTGCCCGCTGCCCGCGGTGACGTTGTACGTGGTGATCACCACCGCGTCGGCCGCCCCGGCCGCCGCGACCGCCCGCGCGACGACGGCCGCGGCCGGGGCGGTGCCGGTGGACAGGGCGGTGGCCGTGAACCCCAGCTCGGTCAGCGCGGTGGCCAGTACCCCGGTCGGCGGCCCGGTGGTCCCCGTCGGGGAGGCCGGATCGGCGCCCACGACCAGGACCTTCGGCGTGCGGCGCGGGGACAGCGGCAGCACGGCGTCCTCGTTGACGAGCAGGGTGGTCGTCCGCTCGGCGATCCGGTCGGCCGCCGCCAGGTGCGCCCGGGTGCCGACCGTGCGGTCCAGCTCCCGCCGCGAGGTGTACGGGTCCCGGAACAGCCCGAGCCGCCGCTTCAGCCGCAGCACCCGCAGCACGGACTCATCGATCCGCGCCTCGGTGAGTTCGCCCTCCCGTACGGCGGTCAGCACCGCGTGCCAGGCCAGGTCCAGGTCGGGCGGGTTGAGGAGCTGGTCGACGCCCGCCTTCAGCGCCAGCACCGGCACCCGGTCGTCGCCGTACTTGGTGCGTACGCCCTCCATGGCGAGGGAGTCGGTGACCACCACCCCGTCGTAGCCCAGTTCGCCGCGGAGCAGGCCGGTGAGGATCGGCCGGGACAGGGTGGCCGGGTCACCGGCGTCGTCGAGCGCCGGGACCATCAGATGCGCGGTCATGATCGAGTCGATGCCGGCCGCGATCGCGGCGCGGAACGGCGGCGCGTCCAGCTCCGCCCACTCGGCGCGGCTGTGCGTGATGACGGGGAAGCCGGTATGGCTGTCGACGGCGGTGTCCCCGTGCCCCGGGAAGTGCTTGGCGCAGGCGGCGACACCGGATCCCTGGTACCCGGCGACCTCGGCGGCCACCAGGGCGGCCACCGCCCGCGGTTCGGAGCCGAAGGAGCGGACGCCGATCACCGGGTTGGCCGGGTCGACGTTGACGTCGGCGTCGGGGGCGTAGTCCTGCCGGATGCCCATCGCGCGCAGCTCGGCGCCGGAGATCCGGCCGAGGGTGCGGGCGTCGGCCCGGGAGCCGCCGGCGCCGATCGCCATCGCGCCCGGGAACAGCGTGGCCGGGGCGCCGATCCGGGCCACCGCGCCGTGCTCCTGGTCGGTGGAGATCAGCACCGGCAGTCCGCGCTCCAGCTCCAGGGAGGCCCGCTGGATGCCGTCGGACAGGCCGGCGATCTGGTGCGGGTCACGGGTGTTGTGCGCCCAGGCGAAGTAGATGACGCCGCCGACCCGGTACTTGGCGATCAGCTCGGCGGCCGTGCGGACGCCGAGTTCCTTCAGGTTGGCGTCGACGTCGGCCTGGTCGGGGGCGGTGGCGGAGTGGCCGTAGACCCGCGTCACGAACAGCTGGCCGACCTTCTCCTCCAGGGACATCCGGGAGACGAGGGTGCGCAGGCCGTCGGCGTCCGGTACGGCGGTCCGGGCGGCCGCGGGGCCGGCCGCGGCGAGCGCGGCGGCGGTACCGGCGCCGGCGGCGAGCAGGGTACGTCTGGAGGGCTCGGGCACGTGCGCTCCTTCGGGGACGGGGCTGGACATGACGTCCGGGATGTCAGCCATAGCCGGGAAGTTACCGAGGGTCAAGGGAGCGCACCCGGTCGGCGCGCGGGTCCGCCGCCGGCGCTGGGAGGGGTGGGCGCCGACGGCGGTACGCGGCCGGCCGCGGTGCGGCGGAGAGGGTTGGTCAGCGATCGCAGCCAGCAGCGAGAGCCGACACCGCACCACGCAGACTCGTCCGGCGACGCGCGCATTGGACGGCCGGGACCGCCCCCGGGTTCCCGGCTCCCCGCGGTTGGTGACAACACGCCGGTGCGGCACGCGTGGGTGCTGCCCCCCCCCCCCGGCGCTGATCTACGTCGCCTGGATCTCGACCGTCTTCGGCTTCGGTGCCTGGGGCTGGCTGTTGCGCCGTCACCCGGCCTCCTCGGTCGCGCCGTTCTCGCTCCTGGTGCCGGTCTTCGGCATGTCGTCGGCGGCCCTGTTCCTGGGCGAGCCGGTCTCCCCGGCCCAGGGCTGCGCGGCGGCGCTGCTGGTCGGCGGGGTGGCCCTGACCTCCCTCCCGGCCCGGCGCCGGACCACGGAACCGGTCGGCGCCCCCGGTCCTCGACAGCCCGCCGGTACGGCCTCATTGTTCCGACAATGAAAAAAGCCCTTTTCGATGCCGTGGCCGACCCGGATAAACTATTTTTCCGGCTAATTGTTCACTCGTGTGCCGCGCATCCAGAGGAGTGACCCGGCGTTAGTCGGAACATGAGCAAGGTGACTGGGTGCACAGCCGCGCCGAACGTGCTCTCGTTGGGTTCCTACACGTACATCCAGGCTCCGGTGCACTCGGCGGCCACCGTGAACGGAACCCTGACGAGAGGCGGACGCCCTGTGACCCTCAGGGAGACGGAGCCGATTCTGCGGGATTTCCTGGATGTGCTGGGTGAACTTCAGGACGATTTCACCAGACGCTGGGGCGCGATCAAAGAATGGCCAGTACTGTCGCGAGCTGAATGAGCGGGCCCTATTTATCGTGTATGACGACGAACTCGTTTACGGCCGGGCATTCCCGGGATTCGTTTACGACGAGGCGGGCCGCGGCCGGCACCGCGCTCCCACCGAGGACGACGCGGCACCCCTCGTACCGGACATGTCCTGGGACGAGGAACTGGCCGTCATGCTCCAGGACGCCCTGGAGGAGCAGCGCCCCGGCGAGCCGCCGCCCCGGCCGGCCGGCGGCGGCCCGCACGAGACGCCGGCCGCCGCCCCGGCCCCGGGCAGCCCGCTGGGCAACCTGCGGGACATCACGGAGGAACTGCCCGCGCTGAAGGAGCCCGCGGCGGCCCGCAGCCACCGCCGGTCCCGCCCGCCGCGCGGGCCGCGCGGCGTCGAGGCGGTCAGCTACGTCACCGCCGCCCTCGCCACCGTCATCGCCTCCGCGGTGAGCCTGCTCAGCGGCATCGTGGCCTACGACCCGCTGCGCGTCGTCGCCGTCACCCGGCTGGAGTCCGGTGTCGTCGCCTGGTGGCCGCTGCTGGTCTTCGGCCCCTGGCTGATGGCGTCGCTCTCGGTCCTGCGGGCGGCCCTGCACCAGCGCCGCGCCCTGCACGCCTGGAGCGTCGTGCTGGGCTTCTCGCTGATCGCGGTGTTCCTGTGCGTGCTCCAGGCGCCCGGCACGGTCGTCGACGTCGCGGCCGCCGCGCTGCCGGGACTGGCCTCCCTGGCCTGCTTCCAGCAGCTCGTCCGGCAGATCACCCTGACCCGGCCGCCCCGCCGCCGCGCCCCACGCCACCGGGTACGCCCCGAGCCCCGGCCGCTGCCCGACCCGGACCAGGCCCCCGACCCGATGACGGCACCGGCCCCGGAGCCGGGGCCGGCCACGCAGGCCGACGCCCCGGCCCCGGCGACCGCCGAGGCCACCACCGGCACCCGCTACGACGCGCCCGCCGAACCCCGCCGCACCGCGCCCACGCCCGCGCCCCCGCCCCGGGTGCCGGAGCCCGCCGTCATGACGTACGTGATCAGCAACGGCCACCCGCTGCGGACCCGGGGGACCGGCCGGACCGGCGCCTTCCCGACGCCCCGGGCCGGCTGACCGAGGTACCCGCCCAGGTCAGGCCGACTCGTTGAGCAGCCGGGCCAGATGCCGCCGTCCCGCGCCCAGCAGACCGGGCAGCGGGGCGGCGTTCTCGTACCAGCGCTTCTCGTACTCCCAGCACAGCCAGCCGTCCCAGCCCTGCCGGGACAGCAGGTCGACGCAGTCGGTGAGCGGCAGCACGCCCTCCCCGAGCGGCAGCGGCGTGGTGTCGTCGGCCGAGGCGATGTCCTTGACCTGCACATAGCCGAGATGCGGGGCGAGTGCGGCGTAGGACTCCACCGGCTGCTCGCCGCCCAGCCAGGTGTGCATCACGTCCCACAGCGCACCGGCCTGACGGTGCCCGACCAGGCCGAGGACCCGGATCGCGGCGGCGCCGGTGCGGTGCGAGTCATGGGTCTCCAGCAGAATCCGCACGCCCACCTCGGTCGCGTACTCGGCGGCCGTGCCGAGCCGCCGGGCGGCCGTCGCGTCCGCCTCCTCGGCACTCTGCCCGGTGCCGCCGCCGGGGAACACCCGGATGTACGGGGCGCCCAGGTCGCGGGCGAGATCGAGCAGGGCGCGCAGCTCCGCGAGGACCGGGGCGTCGTCGCCGGGGGCCGCGACGCGCGCGTAGCCCGCGACGCACAGCAGCGTGACGCCCGCCGCCTCGAACTGGGCCGCCACCGCGACCCGTTCGGCGGGGGACAGGCCGGGGTGCACCGGTTCCTCGGGGTGGGCGCGCAGTTCGATGCCGTGCCAGCCGTGCTCCGTCGCGAGCCGCAGCACATCGGGCACGGGCATTCCGGGAACGCCGAGGGTGGAGAACGCCAGTTTCATGACCTTGGACCCTACCCGCTGTGGCGCACCTCACTCCGTCGCCGGACGCGCCCCCGCGCGCCCCGCGCCGGCACCTACTCCCGGGGCGCTCCGGAGGACCCCCGTACCATCAACTCCCCCCGCACCGTCGCGATCCCTCCGGGCGGCGCCTCCTCCCGCCCCATCGCGATCCGCCCGGCCCGGGCGCCCGCCTGGGCCAGCGGCAGCCGCACCGTGGTCAGCGCCGGCACCGCGTCGACGCTGAACGGCAGGTCGTCGAAGCCGGCCACCGACACGTCCGCCGGGATGCGCAGCCCGGACTCCCGCAGCGCCGCGCAGGCTCCCAGCGCGACGGAGTCGTTCGCCGCGACCACCGCCGTCAGCGACGGGTCCCGGCGCAGCAGTTCCAGCGTGGCCTCGTAGCCGGACCGGCGGTCGTAGCGGCCGTGCACCGTCCAGCGCGGGTCCTCCGCGATGCCGTGCGCGGCCAGCGCGGCCCGGTGGCCCTCCAGCCGGTGCCGGGTGGTGGTCCGTTCCTCGGGGCCCGCGATGTAACCGACCCGCCGGTGCCCGAGCCCGATCAGATGCTCGGTCAGTTCCGTGCCGCCGCCCCGGTTGTCGAAGGTCAGCGCGATCGCCCCGGTCTCCGGGGCCGGCGGCCGCCCGCACAGCACCACCCGGGTGCCCGCCTCCGCCAGCCGGCGCAGCTTCGCGGCCACGGCCGTCTGGTGCGGCGCGTCCTCCACCGCCCCGCCGGTCAGCACCACGGCCGCCGCCCGCTGCCGTTGCAGCAGCGTGAGATAGGTCAGCTCGCGCTCGGGGACGCCGCCCGTGTTGCAGACCACGGCGAGCCGTTCCCCGCCGGCCCGGCCGCCCGGCCCGCCGATCTCGGACTGGATCGCGCTCGCCATGATCCCGAAGAACGGGTCGGCGATGTCGTTCACCAGGATGCCGACCAGGTCGGAGGTGGCGGCGGCGAGCGCGCTCGCGGGACCGTTGAGCACGTAGTCCAGTTCGTCGACCGCCTTCAGCACCCGCTCCCGGGTGGACGCGGCGACCGGGTAGTTCCCGTTCAGCACGCGCGACACCGTCGCGGGGGAGACCTGCGCGCGGGCCGCCACGTCCGCCAGGGTCACCGTCATGTCCTCGTCCTCCGCGTCATCGCACCCAAGAGGCGTGTCGCCCCGGCCGTGGTCTTGTCCGGACCACCGTCCACAGGCTAGCTTCGTATCAGATAGAAAGCGCTTGCTATCACGCCCGCCCGGCGGATGCGGCGCGCAGACCGCGTACGAAGGGAACGACGTGACACGCAAGACGGTGCGTATCGCCATGAACGGTGTGACGGGGCGCATGGGCTACCGCCAGCACCTGGTCCGCTCCATCCTGGCCCTGCGCGAGCAGGGCGGCCTCGACCTCGGTGACGGCACCGTGCTGTGGCCGGAGCCGGTGCTGGTCGGCCGCCGCGAGCACGCGCTGCGGGCGCTGGCGGAGCGGCACGGCATCGAGCACGTCGCCACCGACCTGGACGCGGTGCTGGCCGACGACAGCGTCGACATCTACTTCGACGCGCAGGTGACCTCGGCCCGCGAGGAGGCGATCAAGAAGGCCATCGCCGCCGGCAAGCACATCTACACCGAGAAGCCGACCGCCACCGGCCTGGACGGCGCCCTCGACCTCGCCCGGCTGGCCGCCGCGAAGGGCATCAAGCACGGCGTCGTCCAGGACAAGCTGTTCCTGCCGGGCCTGCTCAAGCTCAAGCGCCTCATCGACGGCGGCTTCTTCGGCCGTATCCTCTCCGTGCGCGGCGAGTTCGGCTACTGGGTGTTCGAGGGCGACTGGCAGGACGCCCAGCGCCCGTCCTGGAACTACCGCGCCGAGGACGGCGGCGGCATCGTCGTCGACATGTTCCCGCACTGGGAGTACGTGCTGCACGAGCTGTTCGGCCGGGTCACCTCCGTCCAGGCGCTCACCGCCACCCACGTACCGCAGCGCTGGGACGAGAACGGCAAGCCCTACGACGCCACCGCCGACGACGCCGCCTACGGCGTCTTCGAACTGGACGGCGGCGCGATCGCGCAGATCAACTCCTCCTGGGCGGTCCGGGTCAACCGCGACGAACTGGTCGAGTTCCAGGTCGACGGCACCGAGGGCTCCGCCGTCGCGGGCCTGCGCGACTGCCGCGTCCAGCACCGCAGCGCCACCCCCAAGCCGGTCTGGAACCCGGACATCCCGGCCACCTACGCCTTCCGCGACCAGTGGCAGGAGGTGCCGGACAACGGCGAGTTCGACAACGGCTTCAAGGCCCAGTGGGAGCTGTTCCTGCGGCACGTCTACGCCGACGCCCCCTACCACTGGGACCTGCTGGCCGGCGCCCGCGGCGTCCAGCTCGCCGAACTGGGCCTGCGGTCCTCCGCCGAGGGCCGCCGCCTGGCCGTACCGGAGATCGCGCTGTGACCCTCCGCCTCCCCGGCCCCGACGGCACCCTGCGCGCCTACCAGCCCCGCGCCGAACCCCTGGCCCTGACTCCGGGAAGCGCTTTCACCTCCCGTACCGTCTTCTCGGCCGCGCACGTCGTCGCCGACCCGTACGCCGACACCGCCCCGGACGGCCCGGCCGCCGTCGACTGGGACGCCACCCTCGCCTTCCGCCGCCACCTGTGGTCGCACGGGCTCGGCGTCGCCGAGGCGATGGACACCGCCCAGCGCGGCATGGGCCTGGACTGGGCCGGCGCCGCCGAACTCATCCGCCGCTCCGCCGCCGAGGCGAAGGCCACCGGCGGCCGGATCGCCTGCGGCGTCGGCACCGACCAGCTGACCACCGGCACCCTCGCCGGCATCCGCGCCGCCTACGAGGAACAGCTCGCCGTCGTCGAGGAGTCCGGCGCCCAGGCCATCCTGATGGCCTCCCGCGCCCTGGCCGCCACCGCGCAGGGCCCGGACGACTACCTCGACGTCTACGGCCACCTGCTGCGCCAGTCCGCCGAACCCGTCGTCCTGCACTGGCTCGGCCCCATGTTCGACCCGGCGCTCGCGGGCTACTGGGGCTCCGCCGACCTCGACGCGGCGACCGACACCTTCCTGGAGGTCATCGCCGCCCACCCCGACAAGGTCGACGGCATCAAGGTCTCCCTGCTCGACGCCCAGCGCGAGATCGACCTGCGCCGCCGGCTGCCGCCGGGCGTGCGCTGCTACACCGGCGACGACTTCAACTACCCCGAGCTGATCGCCGGCGACGAACAGGGCTTCAGCCACGCCCTGCTCGGCGTCTTCGACCCGCTGGGCCCGCTGGCCGCCGCGGCGGTCCGGGTCCTGGACACCGGAGACGTCCCCGGCTTCCGGTCCCTCCTCGACCCCACCGTCGCCCTCGCCCGCCACCTCTTCGAGACCCCGACCCGCTACTACAAGACCGGCGTCGTCCTGCTGGCCTGGCTGGCCGGCCACCAGAGCCACTTCTCGATGGTCGGCGGCCTCCAGTCGGCCCGCTCCCTGCCGCACCTGGCCCGCGCCTATGAACTCGCCGACGGCCTCGGCCTGTTCCCCGACCCGAAGCTGGCCGAAGACCGGATGCGCACCCTGCTGTCCCTGTACGGAGTCCACCAGTGACCGATCTCGAACGCTTCAGCATCAACCAGATGACCGTCAAGCAGCTCACCCTGCCCGAACTCGCCGCCGCCTGCCGCGACCTGGGCGTCGGCAACGTCGGCCTGTGGCGCGAACCGGTCCAGGAGTACGGCGTCGAGGCCGCCGCCAAGCTGGTCCGCGACGCCGGTCTGCACGTCACCACCCTGTGCCGGGGCGGCTTCCTCACCGCCACCGACCCGGACGCCCGCCGGGCCGCCCTGGCCGACAACCGGCGCGCCGTCGACGAGGCCGCCACCCTCGGCACCGACACCCTGGTCCTGGTCTCCGGCGGCCTGCCGCCCGGCGACCAGGACCTGCGCGCCGCCCGCGAACGCATCGCGGACGCCCTGGCCGAACTCGCCCCCTACGCCGAGGCGCACGGCGTCCGCCTGGCCATCGAGGCGCTGCACCCCATGTACGCCGCCGACCGCTGCGTGGTCTCCACCCTCACCCAGGCCCTGGATCTCGCCGAACGCTTCCCGGCCCACCAGGTCGGCGTCACGGTGGACACGTACCACATCTGGTGGGACGACCAGGCCCCGGCACAGATCGCCCGGGCCGGCGCGGGCGACCGCATCCACACCTTCCAGCTGGCCGACTGGACCACCCCGCTGCCCGCGGGCGTCCTCAACGGCCGCGGCCAGCTCGGCGACGGCTCGATCGACCTGCGCGAGTGGCAGGGCCACGTCGAGGCGGCCGGCTACACCGGCCCCATCGAGGTGGAACTGTTCAACGAGGCCCTGTGGGCGCGGGACGGGCGGGAGGTGCTGGCCCAGACGGTGCGGCGGTTCACCGAACACACCCGCTGACGGCCCCGGTCCGGGCGCCGAAAAAAAACTTCGGCAGCCGTGCAACCCTTCCGCGCCGCGACGTGTCGTACTTGGCATCAGGACACCCGTGGGGGGAGATCTGGGGGGATCGCGGAGTCCTGAGGGAGGGGAAACGCGAGGGGGCCCGGTCGGTGAACCGGGCCCCCGAAGTGTGCGCGGGGAGAGATCAGAAACGGGTGCGGGGAAAGATCAGAAGAAGACCCCGCAGCGCAGCAGGACGTTGGCGTACGGCCGGGCCTCGCCGGTCCGCACCACCAGCCGGGCCCCCGCCGACAGCTCCTTCAGCCGTTCGTGCGGCACGAGTTCGAGGGCGGGCAGGGCGGCCAGCAGCCGGGCCGCGCCGGGATTGGCCTCCCGTACCTCGAGTGCGCCCGTCGCGCCCTCCACCACCAGCTCCGCCAGCAGCCCGTCCAGCACCTCGGCGAAGGACGGCACCCCGGCCCGGAACGCCAGGTCGACCAGGCGCGGACCGTCCGGAACCGGCATCCCGACGTCGCACACCAGGACGCCGTCCCCGTGGCCCAGCCCGGCCAGCGCGCCGGCGAGCCGGCGGTTGAGTATTCCGGTCTTCTTCACAGTGCCTGGACCTCCTCGGCCGTCGGGTACGACTCCTGCGCCCCCGCCTTCGTCACGGCCGCCGCGCCGACCCGGGCCGCGTACGCCGCCGCCTCGGCGAGGGTGGCGCCCGTGCCGAGCCGGTGGGCGAGCGCCGCGGTGAACGCGTCCCCGGCGCCGGTGGTGTCCACGGCCCGCACCGGCACCGACGGCACCCGCGCCACGCCGTCCTTCGAGGCCACCAGCGCGCCCTCGGCGCCCAGCGTGACCACCACCGAGCGCGGCCCCTTGGCCAGCAGGATCCGCGCCCAGTCCTCCGGCCGGTCGCCGACCGCGGACGCGCCGAGGAGCACCTTGGCCTCGTGCTCGTTGACGATCAGCGGGTCGCAGGCGTCCAGCACCTCGCGGGGCAGCGGGCGCGGCGGCGAGGGGTTGAGGACGAAGCGGTTGTCCGGCGTCAGACTCCGCACCACCTCCACCACCGTCTCCAGCGGGATCTCCAGCATCACGGACACCACCCGGGACGCGTGGAAGAGGCTGCTCGCGGCCCGGACGTCCCCCGGGGTGAGCCGGCCGTTGGCGCCCGGCGAGACGACGATGCTGTTGTCCCCGGAGGGGTCCACGGTGATCAGCGCGACGCCGGTCGGCACGTCGCTCACCAGGACCCCCACCGTGTCCACGCCGGCCGCGCGCTGCGCGGCCAGCAGCAGCCGGCCGTGGTCGTCGTCGCCGACCTTGGCCAGCAGCGCCGTACGGGCCCCGAGCCGGGCGGCGGCCACCGCCTGGTTCGCGCCCTTGCCGCCCGGGTGGACGGCCAGGTCGGAGCCGAGCACCGTCTCCCCGGCCGCCGGGCGCCGCCGCACGCCGATCACCAGGTCGGCGTTGGCCGACCCGACGACCAGCAGGTCGTAGTCGTACATGGGTCAATCTCCCCGCTGTGGATGAGGTGCTCAGCCGTTGTTCTTGCAGCGGCGCTCAGCCGTCGAAGCCGGCCACATTCTCCTCGGTGACCACCTTCACCGGCACCTTGACCGTCTCCTCGGTCGGCTTGCCCTCGGCCGCCCGCACCGCGTTGTCCACGGCGATCCGGCCGAGCTGCTTGGGCTGCTGCGCCACCGACGCGTACAGCGTGCCGTCCTGCACCGCCGTCAGCCCGTCCGGCGTGCCGTCGAACCCGACGACCTGCACCGACTTGCCGGCCTTGGACCCCAGCGCCTTGATCGCGCCGAGCGCCATCTCGTCGTTCTCCGCGAACACGCCCTTGATGTCGGGGTGCGCCTGGAGCAGGTTCGTCATCACGTCCAGGCCCTTGGTGCGGTCGAAGTCGGCGGGCTGCCGGGCGACCACCTTGATCCCGGGGTACTTCTTCAGCCCGGCCGCGAAGCCCGCGCCGCGCTCCCGGCTGGCGGAGGTGCCGGCCTGCCCCTGGAGGACGACGATCGTGCCCTTGCCGCCGAGCTTCTCGGCGAGCGCCCGCGCGCCCAGTTCGCCGCCCTCGATGTTGTCGGAGGCGACCAGCGCGGCGGTGTCGGCCTCGGTCACGCCCCGGTCGACGGCGACGACGGGGATGTCCGCCTTGTTCGCCGAGCGCACCGACGGTCCGGCCGCGTCGGAGTCCACCGGGTTGACGATGACCGACGACAGCCCCTCACTGGTGAAGTTCTGTACCTGGTTGGCCTGCTGGGAGGCGTCGTTCTGGGCGTCGGTGACGGTGAGGTCGACGCCCAGCTTCTTGGCCTCCTCCTGCGCACCGGCCCGGATCTGCACGAAGAAGGGGTTGTTGAGCGTGGACAGCGACAGCCCGATCTTCTGCCGGGCGCCGGCGTCGGACCCGCCGTGCAGCAGCGAGGTGGCGCCGACCACGGCCACCGCGACGACCGCCGCGATCAGATAGGTGACGGCCTGCTTGCGCCGGCCCCCGGCCGTCCCGGTGCCGGCCGGTGCCGGCGCCGCCCCCGCCTTGCGCCGGGCCGTGTCGAGCAGCACCGCCAGCGCGATGACCACACCGATCACGACCTGCTGCCAGAAGGCGGACACGGAGAGCAGGTTGAGGCCGTTGCGCAGCACGGCGAGGATCAGCGCGCCGATCAGCGTGCCGGACGCCTTGCCGGTGCCGCCCGCCAGCGACGCCCCGCCGATCACCACCGCCGCGATGGCGTCCAGTTCGTAGCCCTGCGCGGCCTGCGGCTGCGCGGAGGAGAGCCGGGCGGCCAGCACGATGCCGGCCGCGGCGGCGAACAGCCCGGAGAACGCGTAGATGGCGAGCTTCTGCCGCTTCACCCGCAGCCCGGACAGCCGCGCGGCCTCCTCGTTGCCGCCGATGGCGTACATGGACCGGCCGATGTACGTCCGCCCCAGCACGAAGGCGGTCACCAGCCCCAGCACGACCATCACCAGCACCGGCACCGGCAGCCAGCCGCCGAGCGTGTCACCGAGGTGCGCGACGGAGTCCGGGAACGGGATCGGCGACCCCTGCGAGATGACCAGCGACAGCCCGCGCCCCACCGACAGCATGGCGAGCGTGGCGATGAACGGCGGCAGCTTCCCGTACGAGACGAGGAAACCGTTGACCAGGCCGCACGCGATGCCGGTGGCGACCGCCAGCAGTACGGCTATCGGCACCGGCACCCCGCCCTCGGCGGCGGTCCAGGCCAGCACGGTGGCCGACAGCGCGGCGACCGAACCGACCGACAGGTCGATGCCGGCCGCGACGATCACGAAGGTGACACCGAAGGCGAGGATGGCGGTGACGGCGGCCTGCACGCCGACGTTGAGCAGGTTGTCGGTGGTCAGGAAGTCGCCCGAGAGCGCCGACATGGCGATCACGAGGACGATCAGCGCGGTCAGCGCGCCGTTGTCGAGCAGCAGCCGGCGCAGCCCGCCGCCGGACGTGTTCTTGAGGGTGTCAGTGGCCACCGTCGGCCTCCGTTCCGTGGTCCTTGGCGTGCTGGGGGTTGCTGACGGCGAGCGCCATCACGGCGTCCTGGGTGGCCTGCGGGGCGGCGAGTTCGCCGGCGATCCGGCCCTGCGCCATGACCAGCACCCGGTCGCTCATGCCGAGCACCTCGGGCAGGTCGCTGGAGACCATCAGGACGGCGGCGCCGGCCGCCGTCAGCTCGTTGATCAACTGGTAGATCTCGACCTTGGCGCCGACGTCGATGCCGCGCGTCGGCTCGTCGAGGATGAGCACCTTGGTACTGGCCAGCAGCCACTTGCCGATGACGACCTTCTGCTGGTTGCCGCCGGACAGGGTGCGCACGTGCTGGCCGAGGCCGGCCATCCGCACCCCGAGCTGCCCGGCGATCCGGGCCGCCGCGGCGTGCTGCGCCTTGCGGTCGACGAGGCCCGCGCGGGCGGTCGACCCGAGGGTGACCAGCCCGAGGTTCTCCTCGACGGAGGCGTCGAGGACCAGCCCCTGCCCCTTGCGGTCCTCGGGCACCAGCCCGATCCCGGCGGCCAGCGCGGCGCCCACGTCGTGCCCGCGCAGTGGCGCGCCGCCGACCCGCACGCTGCCCCGGTCATAGGGGTCGGCGCCGAACACCGCCCGTACGACCTCGGTCCGCCCGGCGCCGACCAGCCCCGCGATCCCGACGACCTCGCCGGCCCGCACCTCGAAGCCGACGTCGTGGAAGACGCCGTCCCGGGTGAGCCCCTCGACCGCCAGCAGCGGCTCGCCGGTGCCGTCCGTCCGCTCGCGCGGATACTGCTGCTCGATCGACCGCCCGACCATCAGCCGGACCAGTTCCGCCGCGGGGGTGGCCGCCGGTACCTGCCCGACGCTCGCCCCGTCCCGGATGACGGTCACCCGGTCGCCGAGGGCGGCGATCTCCTCCAGGTGATGGGTGATGAAGACGATCCCGACGCCGTCCGCGCGCAGCCGCCGCACGATGGCGAAGAGCTTGTCCACCTCCTCGGAGGTGAGCACGGCGGTCGGCTCGTCCATGATCAGTACGCGCGCCTCCAGGCTCAGGGCCTTGGCGATCTCGACCATCTGAAGCCGCGCGATACCGAGTTCACGCACCCTCGTACGGGGCGACACGTCCACCCCGACCCGTGCCAGGAGCACGGCCGCCTCGGCGTCCATCCGCTTCCGGTCGATCATCCCGAACCGGCGCGGCTGCCGCCCGAGGAAGATGTTCTCGGCGACGGTCAGCTCGGGAACGAGGTTGAACTCCTGGTAGATGGTGGCGATCCCGAGCCGCTCGGAGTCCTGCGCCCCGTTGATGCGCACCTCCCGGCCGTCGACCAGGATCCGCCCGGCGTCGGGCGTGTGCGCGCCGGAGAGCGTCTTGATGAGGGTGCTCTTGCCCGCGCCGTTCTCGCCGAGCAGCACATGCACCTCGCCGCGGCGCAGCTCGAAGTCCACGCCGTCGAGCGCGACCACGCCGGGAAAGGTCTTGCGGATGCCCTCGATGCGCAGCAACTCGTCCGGTTGCCGTCGGTCGCTCACGTCGTACTCCTTCGTACGGGGGAGGGGGACTGGGGGGAAGCGGGGGACTGGGGTGAAGCGGGGGACGGGGGCGGCGGCTCACCGCACGAGCGCCGCACGACGAGCCGCGCGGGCAGCGTCACGGACGCGCCGGGCCGCCCCTCGATCCGGTCGACCAGCGCCCGCACGGCGGCCCGGCCCAGCTCGCCGGTCGGCTGGGCGATGGCGGTGACCGGCGGATCGGTGTGCACGAACCAGCGGATGTCGTCGAAGGCGGCGAGCGCGAGGTCCTCGGGAACCCGCAGGCCGCGGGCCCGTACGGCGTCCAGGGCACCCAGCGCCATCAGGTTGTCGGCGGCGAAGACGGCGTCCGGCGGCGTGGGCAGGTCGAGGAACCCCTCGGTGACCCGCCGTCCGCTGTCGGCCTGGAAGTCGCCCTGGCCGATGTAGGCATCGGGCAGGCCGAGCCCGTACGCGCCGAGCGCCGCCCGGAACGCGTCGACGCGCTCCCGGCCGGTGGTGGTGGCGGCCGGCCCCGCGATGATCGCGAGCCGCCGGTGCCCGAGCCCGTGCAGATGCGCCACGAGATCCCGTACCGCGTCCCGTCCGTCCGACCGCACCACGGGCACGTCGACGCCCGGGATCCACCGGTCGACGAACACCATCGGGGTGCCGGCCCGCGCCGCCTCCAGCATCCGCGGCGAACCGCCGTCCGTCGGGGACACCAGCAGTCCGTCGATCCGCCGGTCCAGCAGCGTCGTGACGTGGTGGTCCTGGAGATCGGGCCGCTCGTCGGCGTTGCCGATGACGACGCTGTAGCCGAGCGCGCGGGCCTCCTCCTCCACGGAGCGGGCCAGCTCGGTGAAGTACGGGTTCATGACGTCGCTGATGACCAGGCCGAGGGCGCGGGTCTGGTCGGTGCGCAGCGACCGGGCGACGGCGTTGGGCCGGTAGCCCAGCGCCTCGACCGCGGCCAGCACGCGGGCACGGGCCCTCGCGCTGACGGACGGGTGCCCGTTGAGCACCCGCGACACCGTGGCGACGGAGACACCGGCCTCGGCGGCGACGTCCTTGATGCTCGCCATCGACGTTCCACCTCCTCGTGGAATCGATTACACGAGGAGGATTGGAATCGATTACACGGGCGCTTGGCAAGAGGATGGGAACGGCCGAGTCCGGATCGTGACCCGCCAAGGGGTGGACCGTCGACATATCTGCACTGCCCGGTACGGAAGAGTTAGGGTGAGGACATGGAGACGCGACCGAAGGGGCCGGGGCGGATCGGCCGGCCGAGGGGCTTCGACACCGAGGCGGCGCTGGAGCGCGCGATGCGGGTGTTCTGGGAGCAGGGCTACGAAGGCGCCAGCCTCACCGACCTGACCGGCGCGATGGGCATCACCCGCACCAGCATGTACGCGGCCTTCGGCAACAAGGAGGACCTGTTCCGCAAGGCGCTGGAACGCTACACCGAGGGCCCCGCCTCCTACCTCGCCCGCGCCCTGCGGGAGCCCACCGCCCGCGAGGTGGCCACCGCGTTCCTGACCGGCTCGGTGCGCACCACCACCCACCCCGGCTGCCCGGCCGGCTGCCTCGGCGTGCAGGCGTCGCTCGCCGCCGGCGAGAGCGGCCGTACCACCCGGGACACCCTCGTCAGCTGGCGCAACGCGGGCACGGAACGCCTGCGCGAACGCTTCCAGCGGGCCGTCGACGAGGGCGACCTGCCCGCCACCGCCGACCCCGGCACCCTGGCCCGCTACCTGATGACCGTCGCCAACGGCATCGCCGTCCAGGCGACGAGCGGCGCGAGCGGCGAGGACCTCCAACTGGTGGCCGACATGGCGCTGCGGGGGTGGCCGGTGGCCTGACCGCGCCGGTCGAACCATCCCCACCCGGACACCCGGACACCCGGACACCCGGACACCCGGACACCCGGAAACCCGGAAACCCGGAAACCCGGACACCCCCACCCTCAGGCCGATGGCACGATCGGAACCTGCTCGTACCTGGGAGGTGGGCCATGGGATCCGACGGACTGGCCACGATCGTCGGCGCGGTGTGCACCCTCCTGGGGGTCGCGGTCGGCGCCCTGGGTGCCCTGGCGGCCGCCCGGGTGCAGTTGCGCGGGGCCATCGCGCAGGCCGACGCGGTGCTGGCGCAGGCCGACACGACCTACCGGGCCGCCCTCGACCAGGCGCACGCGGCGCAGCGCGCCGCGCACGAGCAGTGGCGCCGGGAGGTCAGACGAGACGCCTACGCCGCGTTCGTCACCGCGCTCGACGAGGTGACGGAGTGGGTGGCGCGGCCGGAACTCCTCGATGACGGTCCGGACGGCGGGTCCGTCCGGCTGTCGGCTGCCTCCCGGGCGGTGACGGCGGCCTTCGCGGTGCTGGAGCTGGAGGGTCCGGTCGCGCTCACGGATCTCGCGCGGACGGCGCGGCAACGGTGTCTGGCGGTCGGCGAGCAGGCCCGGCGGCTGGCCCCGCGCGCCACCGCCATGCGCCTGTTGAGCACGGCGGCCGGTGCCGCCACGGCGGACCCGGCCGACAGCCAGTCGTCGTCCGCTCTCGCGCGTTCGGCTCACCAGGCGCTGACGCTGCTGCGCGAGGCCGCCTTCCGGCACGACACCGGACAGGTCGGCCGGACCGCCTACGACGCGGCACATCAGCGCGCGGCCGAGACGCTGGAGGCGTGCGGGCTGTTCACGGCGGAACAGCGGCGCGCACTGCTCAGCGACCCCTCGTGGGAGGCGGCGCTGAGGACGGGAAGCGAGCACGCCACCGCCCTCACCAGGTTCGACGAGGCGCGCAGCGGGTTCGTGTCGGCGGCCCATGAACTTCTCGACGCCGGGACCCTGCGGCTCACGGCGGGTTCTTGACTCTCACACCGTGTCAGGCGGTCAGCTCGGAGACATCATGTTCACCATCGGAGAGTTCGCCCGGCACGGCAGCGTCTCGGTCCGGATGCTGCGGCACTACGACGCCACCGGTCTGCTGCGCCCGGCCCGCACCGACCCCGCCAGCGGATACCGCTACTACGCCGCCGCCCAGCTCGCCCGCCTCAACCGGATCATCGCGCTCAAGGATCTCGGCTTCACCCTGCACCAGGTGCGGGACATCCTGGAGGAGAAGGTCGGCACCGGGGAACTGCGCGGCATGCTGCGGCTGCGGCGGGCCGAGCTGGAGGCCGGCCTGGCCGCCGCCGAGGCGCGGCTGGTCCGGGTCGAGGCGAGACTCCGAGCGATCGAGAGCGAGGGGCATCCGCCCATGTACGACGTCGTCATCAAGACCGTCCCGGCCGTCCGCGTGGCCGAACTGACCGCGACCGCCGCGAGCTTTTGGCCCGAGGACGTCGGCCCGGTCGTCGGCCCGCTCTACGACGAGCTGTTCCGCCGCCTGGACGCGGCGGACATCACGCCCACCGGCCCGGGCATCGCCCATTACGAGGACGCCCCGGAGGGCGGCGGCCGGATCGCCGTCCACGCCGCCGTCCAGGTCTCCGCCCCGCTCCGGGACGCCCCGTTCCGCGTCCTGGACCTGCCGCCCCTCGGCCCGGCGGCAACCATCGTGCACCGCGGCCCGATGGACACCGTGCTCCCCACCGCCCAGGCGCTGGCCCGCTGGATCGAGGCCAACGGCTACCGGGCGACCGGGCACCCCCGGGAGGTCAACCTGGAGTGCCCGGCGGACCGGGACGCGTGGGTGACGGAACTGCAGGTGTCCGTCGACTCCCCGTCCGCCGCGCCTACCGCACCAGCACCACGGAGTTGATCGGCGTGAAGTCGTACGGCGCGTAGGCGCCCGTGGCGCGCTGTACGGGGTAGCAGTCGGTGCCGTTGTAGCCCTTGCAGATCTGGAAGCCGGCGCCTCCGGTCTGGTTGTTCACGAGCACCTTGGTCCCGGTCACGTTGGACAGGTTGTGGGCGCCGTAGCTGTAGAAGATGTTCTTGTTGAGGATGGTCCCGTTGGTCTCGCGGAGGCAGACCGCGCCGGACGGACAGGGCGTGGCCGCGGCGGCGCTCGGCGCCAGGGTGACGCCGAGGGCGCCGAGGGCGAGAGTCAGGCCGGCGATCGATGCGGTGAGCTTGCGCAATGTTCCCCCTAGGTCGGGATGCCCGGGTATGGGCGTCTCGTGCCCCGAAATTAACCTGGCCGGTGGGGGTGTGCCAGAGCGCCCGGGACAAGTCGCGCGTTCTGGTGCCGGGGTGACACGGGAGCCGGACGCGCAACCGGCGCTGCCACAGGTGTCCGGACGGCCGGGCCGCGCCGTACCGCCGCTCCGTCTCCCGCCGGCCGGCGCGATGTTCGGACCGGGTCTGCCGGCACCGGCCGGGCGGCGCGGCCGGACTCGCGGCCGGTCAGGAGGACTTCTTCGCTCCGCGCAGCGCCGCGGCGACGGCTTCCTCCCCCTGCCCCCACACGTCCTCCTCCAGACTGCTGTCGTCCTTGCGGGAGAACCGTTCCCCGAGCGCCACGTCCTCCTTGCTCAGCACCCGCCCGCACCACTCGCCCTGCCCGGCCACATGGTCGTCGAACGGCACGGCCGCGCCCTCCCCGAGCACGGCCCACCCCTTGTCCACCCACCGCACGGCCAGCAGATAGGTGTGCCCCGTTTCCAGCCGGGGCGCCGCCGCGGCCGTCCGCTTGACGCGCGTACCGCTCGCGTAGACCCGCCAGCCGGAGGCGACCATGTCGAAACTGTCGCCCATCGACTGCCGGGGCGACCCGGCGGACCAGACGACGTCGTCCGTACGGAAGCTCACGTCCCGGTCGGCCACGTACTTCACCGAACCCTCGGTGTAGTCCTCCCGGTTGGTCTCCTGCTCGCCGGTGGGCGTCGCCACGACCACGTGGTCGGCGCCCGCCACCCAGTCCGCCGCGCTCTGCGACGCGTACGCGTCCTGCGCGATCCCGCAGCCGACCACCGTGTCCAGCCCGCCCTGGCCGACCATGACGCCGGCGAGCACACCGGCGGCGGCCAGTACGGCGGCGATGGGACGGCCGGGCAGACGGTCGAACAGGACGGCGGGACGCGTGGCTCTCATCAGCGGGGGAACCGTTCTCGGGCTGGCGTACGACGGGCATACGACAAGACGATCAACGGCCCCGTACGGTTACCTCAGGAGATCGACATCCGTGTAACAGCCGCCCCGGAACCCCTTCCTAGCCGTCCTTCCCGTACCGCCGGAACTCCGACGTCTGCACGGTCCACGGCCCGAACGGCACCGAGTCGCCGAAGATGTACGGCTCCTTGCTCAGGTAACGGCCCTTGCAGGGCTCGGAATGCACCTCGATCGTGCCGGTGCGCGGGTCGACGATCATGTAGAGCGGGATACCCATGGCCGGATAGTCGGCCAGTTTCGCGTCGTAGTCGTTGCTTGGATTGGACGGCGAGACGATCTCGACGGCGGCCAGCACCTGTGCGGCGTCGACGGCGAGACCCTCCTCGTCGAGGACGGACTCGGGGATGACGACGGCGTCGGGCCGGCGCATGCGGCCGATCGTCGGGTGCTCGATCTCGGGGCCGTTCTCGCAGACGTGGTCCGGGTGGGTGGCAGGAAGCTGCGTGTTGAGCTGATTGCGGATGCGTCGGATCGTGCCCTCGTGTCGCTTCGAGGGGCACATCATGGCCAGTATCGGACCGGACGGCCCGATCTCGACGGTCCAGGCACCTTCGAGCTGTTCCGCGAACGCCCCGAGTTCCTGGGCGATGGCGCGCATCTTCGCGTAGTCCATGCCCCAAGGCTACTGAGGAACCCCCTTCCCGGCCGCCCGTTGTCACAGCCCCCCGGTACCGTCGGATCATGACCGACCAGTCCGCGAGCACCGCCGGGGAACGGCGACTCGCCGTGCTCGAAGGCGTCCTGGAGCGCATCACGTACGCCAATGAGGAGAACGGCTACACGGTCGCCCGCGTCGACACCGGCAGAGGCGGCGGCGACCTGCTCACCGTCGTCGGCGCGCTGCTCGGCGCGCAGGCCGGGGAGTCGCTGCGGATGGAGGGCCGCTGGGGGAGCCACCCCCAGTACGGCAAGCAGTTCCACGTCGAGAACTACACCACCGTGCTGCCCGCCACCATCCAGGGCATCCGCCGCTACCTCGGCTCCGGCCTGGTCAAGGGCATCGGACCGGTCTTCGCCGACCGCATCACCCAGCACTTCGGGCTGGACACCCTCCAGATCATCGAGGAGGAGCCGAAGCGGCTGATCGAGGTGCCCGGGCTGGGACCGAAACGGACCCGGAAGATCGCCGACGCCTGGGAGGAACAGAAGGCGATCAAGGAGGTCATGCTCTTCCTCCAGACCGTCGAGGTGTCCACCTCCATCGCGGTGCGGATCTACAAGAAGTACGGCGACGCCTCGATCTCCGTCGTGAGGAACCAGCCCTACCGGCTCGCCTCCGACGTCTGGGGCATCGGCTTCCTCACCGCCGACAAGATCGCCCAGTCCGTCGGCATCCCGCACGACAGCCCGGACCGGGTGAAGGCGGGCCTCCAGTACGCGCTGAGCCAGGCCACCGACCAGGGGCACTGCTATCTCCCCGAGGAGAAGCTGATCGCCGACGCGGTGAAGCTGCTCCAGGTCGACACCGGGCTCGTCATCGAGTGCCTCGCCGAGCTGGCCGCCGACCCGGCGGAGGACGGCGCGGACCCCGGCGTGGTCCGGGAGAAGGTGCCCGATCCGGCGGGCGGCGACCCGGTCACCGCCGTCTACCTGGTGCCCTTCCACCGCGCCGAGCTGTCGCTGGCCGGTCAGCTGCGCCGGCTGCTGCGGGCCGAGACGGACCGGATGCCGGCCTTCCGGGACGTCGAGTGGGACAAGGCGCTGGGCTGGCTGAAGCGGCGCACCGGGACCGAGCTGGCGCCCGAGCAGCAGGCCGCCGTGCGGCTGGCGCTGACCGAGAAGGTCGCGGTGCTGACCGGCGGGCCGGGCTGCGGCAAGTCGTTCACGGTGCGGTCGGTGGTGGAGCTGGCCCGCGCGAAGAAGGCGAAGGTGGTGCTCGCCGCGCCGACCGGCCGGGCCGCCAAGCGGCTGGCGGAGCTGACCGGCGCCGAGGCGTCCACCGTGCACCGGCTGCTTGAGCTGAAGCCGGGCGGCGACGCGGCCTACGACCGGGACCGGCCGCTCGACGCCGACCTGGTGGTGGTCGACGAGGCGTCCATGCTGGACCTGCTGCTCGCCAACAAGCTGGTGAAGGCGGTGCCGCCGGGCGCGCACCTGCTGTTCGTCGGGGACGTGGACCAGCTGCCGTCCGTCGGCGCCGGGGAGGTGCTGCGCGACCTGCTCGCCGACGGCGGCCCGGTCCCCGCCGTCCGCCTCACCCGGGTCTTCCGGCAGGCCCAGCAGTCCGGAGTGGTGACCAACGCGCACCGGATCAACTCCGGTCAGCACCCGGTCACGGACGGCATGAAGGACTTCTTCCTCTTCGTCGAGGACGACACGGAGGAGGCGGGGCGGCTGACGGTCGACGTGGCGGCCCGGCGCATCCCCGCCAAGTTCGGGCTGGACCCGCGCCGGGACGTGCAGGTGCTCGCCCCGATGCACCGGGGACCGGCGGGCGCCGGCGCGCTCAACGGGCTGCTCCAGCAGGCCGTCACACCGGGGCGGCCGGACGTGCCCGAGAAGCGGTTCGGCGGACGTGTTTTCCGGGTCGGCGACAAGGTCACCCAGATCAGGAACAACTACGAGAAAGGGGAGAACGGCGTCTTCAACGGGACGGTCGGGGTCGTCACCTCCCTCGACCCGGTGGAGCAGCGGCTGACCGTACTGACCGACGAGGACGAGGAGGTCCCGTACGAGTTCGACGAACTCGACGAACTGGCGCACGCCTACGCGGTGACCATCCACCGCTCGCAGGGCAGCGAGTACCCGGCGGTGGTGATCCCGGTGACCACCGGCGCCTGGATGATGCTCCAGCGAAACCTGTTGTATACGGCGGTCACCCGGGCCAAGCGGCTGGTCGTCCTGGTCGGTTCGCGCAAGGCGATCGGCCAGGCGGTCCGCACGGTCTCCGCCGGACGGCGCTGCACGGCGCTGGATTTCCGGCTCGGCGCCGCCCCCGCGTAACAAATGATCGATCAAATGAGTCGCGAAGGTCACAGACCACTTCCCGACGGGGGGACGGAGGGGGCAGGATGAGCGAGTTGGCGGCACTCAGTGCCGCCGATAGGCCCGATGGTCGACCCCGAGTGCACTCTCCTGAGCCAAGTGGGGGATGGTAGAGACAGTCAGGGCACCTCGAAGATGAGGCACTACGTCGGTGAGGGAAGACGTGAGCGACAACTCTGTAGTACTGCGGTACGGCGACGGCGAGTACACCTACCCGGTGGTCGACAGCACCGTCGGCGACAAGGGCTTCGACATCGGGAAGCTCCGCGCCCAGACCGGTCTGGTCACGCTGGACAGCGGGTACGGGAACACCGCCGCCTATAAATCCGCCATCACGTATCTGGACGGCGAGGCGGGGATTCTCCGCTACCGCGGCTACCCGATCGAGCAGCTGGCCGAGCGCTCCACCTTCCTGGAGGTCGCCTACCTGCTGATCAACGGCGAGCTGCCGACGGTCGACGAGCTGGCGTCGTTCAAGGACGAGATCACGCAGCACACCCTGCTGCACGAGGACGTCAAGAACTTCTACCGGGGCTTCCCGCGCGACGCCCACCCGATGGCCATGCTGTCGTCGGTGGTCTCCGCGCTGTCCACGTTCTACCAGGACAGCCACAACCCGTTCGACGAGCAGCAGCGCAACCTCTCCACGATCCGGCTGCTCGCCAAGCTTCCGACCATCGCGGCGTACGCCTACAAGAAGTCGGTCGGCCACCCCTTCGTCTACCCGCGCAACGACCTCGGCTACGTCGAGAACTTCCTGCGCATGACGTTCTCGGTGCCGGCCCAGGAGTACGAGCTCGACCCGACGGTCGTCGCCGCGCTGGACAAGCTGCTGATCCTGCACGCGGACCACGAGCAGAACTGTTCGACCTCCACGGTCCGCCTGGTCGGCTCCTCGCAGGCCAACATGTTCGCGTCGATCTCGGCCGGCATCAACGCGCTGTGGGGCCCGCTGCACGGTGGCGCCAACCAGTCGGTGCTGGAGATGCTGGAAGGCATCCGCGACGCCGGCGGCGACGTCGACTCCTTCATCCGCAAGGTGAAGAACAAGGAGGACGGCGTCCGCCTGATGGGCTTCGGCCACCGGGTCTACAAGAACTTCGACCCGCGCGCCAAGATCATCAAGGCCGCCGCGCACGATGTCCTCTCCGCCCTCGGCAAGTCCGACGAGCTGCTGGACATCGCCCTGAAGCTGGAGGAGCATGCGCTCTCCGACGACTACTTCGTCTCGCGCAGCCTCTACCCGAACGTCGACTTCTACACCGGTCTGATCTACCGGGCGATGGGCTTCCCGACCGAGATGTTCACGGTCCTGTTCGCGCTGGGCCGGCTGCCGGGCTGGATCGCCCAGTGGCACGAGATGATCAAGGAGCCGGGTTCCCGCATCGGCCGCCCGCGCCAGATCTACACCGGCGTGGTCGAGCGCGACTTCCTGCCCGTCGAGGCGCGCTGAGCGCCGACGGTCCGCCGAGAGCCGCGAGCCGAAAGTCCCGTACCGCCCGGCGGTGCGGGACTTCCGCGTACTGAATTCCAGCAGGGCAAGTGAAAGGCGCCCCGGCGCCGGTCCCCCCACGGGCCGACGACCAGGGCGCCTTCCCATGTCCCGGTGCGGATTCCCCCCACGGGATCCGGCCGGGCGTCTGTGAGGACAGCGCCTGAATCGCTGTACTGCGGTACTGCCGTCGACTGCGATCTGCCGGGACAGCGCACTTCCGGGAGGGCCGCTCAAAGCTTCCCGGTGTACGTGCCCCGGCAACGCATCTCCGGGAAAGTCCCCCAAGACGGTCCCGGATACCGGTTCACGCCCCCCAAGACGCTTCCCGGCATTGTCAACTTAGACCTTCGAACCCCTTCGATGGTTACGTTCGGATCACTGTGAGCTGCGTCTCCTGGTTATGTCCAGAGCGTGGACAGGAGACCGGTATGCCGAACGAGACCCCAGCGTAAGGAAGATGCGCGAGCCTTGTGAAGAGCTTATGTGAGGGAGGTGCCGGACTCCAGAGGCAGCCGGGGTTCGAGACCTCAGCGAAATGTGCGGAGCCGGAGGCTGTTGGTGACCACGAAGACGGAGGAGAAGGCCATCGCGGCTCCGGCGATCATGGGGTTGAGCAGTCCGGCGGCGGCGAGCGGCAGCGCGGCCACGTTGTAGCCGAAGGCCCAGCCGAGGTTCGCCCTGATGGTGGTGAGGGTGCGGCGGGCGAGGCGGATGGCGTCGGCGGCGACCCGCAGGTCGCCGCGGACCAGGGTGAGGTCGCTCGCCTCGATGGCGGCGTCGGTGCCGGTGCCCATGGCCAGGCCGAGGTCGGCGCTGGCGAGGGCGGCGGCGTCGTTGACGCCGTCGCCGATCATGGCGACGGTGCGGCCGTCGGCGCGCAGCCGGTTGATGACGGCGACCTTGTCCTCGGGGAGGACGTCGGCGATGACCTCGTCGATGCCTACGGCGGCGGCGACGGCGGCGGCGACGCGGTGGTTGTCGCCGGTGAGCAGGACGGGGTGCAGGCCGAGGGCGCGCAGCCGGGTGACGGCTTCGGCGCTGGTGTCCTTGACGGTGTCGGCGACGGTGAGGACGCCGCGCACCGTGCCGTCCCAGCCGGCCAGGACGGCCGTACGTCCGTCCCGTTCGGCCTGTTCGGCGGCGCGGGCGAGGTCGGCCGGGACGTGGTCGAAGAGGCGCCCCACGGTCACCTCACGCCCCTCCACGCGCCCGCGCACGCCCCGTCCGGGGACGTTCTCGAACTCCTCGACGCCCGGCAGCGCGCCCGCCCGCTCCCGGGCGCCGGCGGCGATGGCCCGGCCGACGGGATGTTCGGAGGCATGTTCGACGGCGCCGGCCAGGCGCAGGAGTTCCCGCTGGTCGGTGCCCTGGGCGGTGTGGACGGTGTGCAGGGTCATGTGGCCGGTGGTGACGGTGCCGGTCTTGTCCAGGACGACGGTGTCGACGCGGCGGGTGGATTCGAGGACCTCGGGCCCCTTGATGAGGATGCCGAGCTGGGCGCCGCGCCCTGTGCCGACCATCAGGGCGGTGGGGGTGGCCAGGCCCAGCGCGCAGGGACAGGCGATGATCAGGACCGCGACCGCCGCGGTGAACGCCGCCACCGTGTCGCCGGTGGCGCCCAGCCAGCCGCCGAAGGTGCCCGCCGCGATCAGCAGCACCACCGGCACGAATATCCCGGAGACGCGGTCGGCGAGGCGCTGCACCTGCGCCTTGCCGTTCTGCGCGTCCTCCACCAGGCGGGCCATCCGGGCCAGCCGGGTGTCGGCGCCGACCCGGGCGGCCTCGACCACCAGCCGGCCGCCGGCGTTGACCGTGGCGCCGGTGACGGCGTCCCCGGGCGCCACGTCCACCGGCACGGACTCGCCGGTCAGCAGCGAGGCGTCCACCGCCGAGGTGCCCTCGACCACCGTGCCGTCGGTGGCGATCTTCTCGCCGGGCCGTACGACGAACCGGTCGCCGACCGCCAGCCGGTCCGCCGGCACGCGCTCCTCGCGGCCGTCGCGCAGCACGGTCACGTCCTTGGCGCCCAGTTCCAGCAGGGCCTTGAGCGCGGCGCCCGCGCTGCGCTTGGAGCGGGCCTCCAGATAGCGGCCGAGCAGGAGGAAGACGGTGACGCCGGCGGCCACCTCCAGGTAGATCGTCGAGGTGCCGTCCGCGGGGGAGGCGGTCAGGTCGAAGGGGTGACGCATGCCCGGCATCCCCGCGTCGCCGAGGAACAGCGCCCACAGCGACCAGCCGAACGCCGCGAGGGTGCCCAGCGTGACCAGGGTGTCCATGGTGGCCGCGCCGTGCCGCAGGTTGGTCCAGGTGGCCCGGTGGAAGGGCAGGCCGCCCCAGACCACGACCGGCGCGGCCAGCGTGAGCGAGAGCCACTGCCAGTTGTCGAACTGCGCGGCCGGGACCATGGCCAGCAGCACGACCGGCAGCGCGAGCAGCGCGGCGACGGCCAGCCGGTGGCCCAGGGCGGACAGCTCCGGATCGGCGTCGCCCGCCGGCCGGGGCGCCGCGGCCGGCCCGGCGGACGGCTCGGGAGCCGGCTCGGGCGGCGGCGGCTCCTCGGCGGTGTACCCGGTGCGCTCCACGGTGGCGATGAGGTCGGCGATCCCCGTACCCGCCGGGTGGGAGATCCGGGCCTTCTCGGTCGCGTAGTTGACGGTGGCGGTGACGCCGTCCATCCGGTTGAGCTTCTTCTCGACCCGGGCCGCGCAGGAGGCGCAGGTCATGCCGCCGATGCGCAGTTCGGTCCGGGCGCGGCCGGGCGCGTCGTCCGCCGGGGGCGGTGCGGACGGCGGCTGGGCGGACGGGGTGCGGGCGGTGGTGGTGGTCATGCTCCGGCTCCAGACGGCCGACCGGGACGCATGCGACGCGGCCCGGTCGCGGGGGATGGGTGCGGCGCGGGAGGGGCGGTGCGCTCAGGCGGGGCCGACGAGCTCGAAGCCCGCCTCGTCCACGGCGGCCCGCACGGCCGCCTCCGCCAGCGGCGCCTGCGAGACGACCGTGACCTCGCCCGTGGCGGCGACGGCCTTCACGGAGCTGACGCCGTCGATCTCACCGATCTCACCGGAGACGGCGCCCTCGCAGTGTCCGCAGCTCATTCCGCTCACCTTGTAGAGGGCGGTGACGGAACCCGGAGTGCCGGTAGGGGCGGTCATGTCTACTCCTCGTCGGGGTGTGTGGGTGGGGTACCCGTGACCCACGGTGGGATCACCTACCACCCACCATACCCCTAGGGGGTAACCAATCGGGCGTTGGCCGCCCACTCGCGGTCCAGGATGCCCATCACCACCTCGTCGACCCACCGCCCGTCCCGCAGCGCGGCCTCCCGACGCACCTCTTCCACCGCGAACCCGGCCTTCTCGTAGGCCCGCCGGGCCCGGTGGTTGTCGCCGTAGACCTCCAGCTGCACCCGGTGCAGCCCGCCCTGCTCGAAGCCGTACCCGACGATGAGCCGGGTCGCCTCGGTGCCCAGGCCCCGGCCCCGGCCGCGGGCACCGATCAGGATGCGGAAGGTGCAGCCGCAGGCGTGCGGGTCGACGTCGTACAGCACGGCCTCGCCGACCAGTTCGCCGGTGGCGCGGTCGGTCACCGCGAGGTCCAGCCGGTCGGGCAGCCCGGCCCGGGAGCCGTACCAGGAACGCAGCCGTTCCAGGGTGAGTTCGGTGGTCGGCTCGAAGGTGAAGCGGACGACCTCCGGGTCACGGATGATCTCCCACATCGGCTCGGCGTCCTCGCGGGTGAAGGGCCGCAGCACGACCTTCTCGCCGGTGAGGACGGGTTTCACGGAGAAGTCCATGCCGTGCACTGTGCCCCACCCGGCGGTGGAACGCCGCGAGATTTCCCGCCCCGCCCCGCCCCACCCCCGGCCAGAGGTCACCGCCCCCGCCGCCCCCGGTTCCCCGGCCGGGACGCCACCCAGGTGCGGACCGTGTCGGCGTACCAGTAGGGCTTGCCGCCCGCCACGTGGTCGGGTGGCGGCAGCAGGCCGTGCTTGCGGTACGACCGTACGGTGTCCGGCTGCACCCGGATGTGGGCCGCGATGTCCTGGTAGGACCAGAGGGTTCGGTCGGTCATGCGTCACACCTCCCGCGCGCGCCACGGGGGCGGCCGGATGCGGCCGTCGGGGGAGCCGGGCGCTGCGCTGGCGATCACCAAGCCTGTGTCCGGTCAACGACGGGGGGTGAGAACGGGCCGGGTGCCGTGCGCGGCTGTGACCGAAGACCGGCGGCCTCGCGACAGTCGTGACACTTCCGAGGCGTTTGTGACACGAGTGGCACGTGAACGCTCACCTGTGGCACGTGAACGCCCGCCCGCGGCCCGCGAACGGCTGCCTCCTTCCGCGCCCCCCTTCTGGTCCGAATGTCCGGACAAAGCATTGACAGGCTCGACGCCGCGGGCTAGAAAGCCGGGGAGAGCCACAGCAGTGCCGCAGCAGACCCCCGGGCCGCCCGGGGGCCGACCGACACGAAGGGGCCGCGGATGGCGTACGACGTGATCACCATGGGGCGGATCGGGGTGGACCTCTACCCGTTGCAGACGGGCGTCCCGCTGCCGCAGGTCACGTCCTTCGGCAAGTTCCTCGGCGGCTCGGCCACCAATGTCGCGGTCGCCGCCGCCCGCCTCGGCCGCCGCACGGCGGTGATCACCCGTACCGGCGACGACCCCTTCGGCACCTATCTGCACGAGGCGCTGCGCGACTTCGGCGTGGACGACCGCTGGGTCACCCCGGTGCCCGGACTGCCCACCCCCGTCACCTTCTGCGAGATCTTCCCGCCGGACGACTTCCCGCTCTACTTCTACCGGCAGCCCAAGGCCCCCGACCTGGAGCTGGCCGCCGGGGACCTCGACCTGGACGCCGTGCGCGCGGCCCGGGTCTTCTGGGTCACCGGCACCGGCCTGTGCGCGGAGCCCAGCCGGACGGCCACCCTCACCGCCCTCGCCCACCGGGCCCGGACCGGCCCGACCGTCTTCGACCTCGACTGGCGCCCCATGTTCTGGCCGGACCCCGGTGAGGCCCGCCCGTTCTACCGGGAGGCCCTGCGCCACACCACCGTCGCCGTCGGCAACCTGGACGAGGTGGAGATCGCCACCGGCGTCCGCGAACCGCACGCCGCCGCCCGCGCCCTGCTCGCCGCGGGCGTCCGGCTCGCCGTCGTCAAACAGGGGCCGGGGGGCGTCCTGGCCGTCGACGACCGGGGCGGCACCGCCGAGGTCCCCCCGCTCCCGGTCGACGTCCTCAACGGGCTCGGCGCGGGCGACGCCTTCGGCGGCTCCCTCTGCCACGGCCTGCTGGCCGGCTGGGAGCTGGCCCGGACCATGCGGTACGCCAACGCCGCGGGCGCCATCGTCGCCTCCCGCCTGGAGTGCTCCTCCGCCATGCCGACCGCCGACGAGGTGACGGCCGCCCTCACGGCGGGAGCCGTACCGGGGGCGGTACCCCGGGCGGTACCGCAGGCCGCACCCGCACCCCGGCCGGTACCAGGCACGGCCGCACCCGGGACCGGACGATGACCGTCCCCCGGTGCCCGAGAACGCCTCCGGCGCGGCCGGCCACTCCGCCCTGGCAGGAGCGGAGCGCGGGCGACGACTCCCCGCCCGCCACGGCCCCGCGCCGGAGGTACCGCCCCCGCACCTGTCTACGCCAGGACCCGAACCGCAGACACAGTGTCGGGCGCGGCAGCGGGCCCCCGCCTGGTGGGATGGGCCGGGAACGGCAGGTCCCCACCGGACGCCGCCAGCTGCGAAGGAGATCACGGCCATGACGGACATCGTCAACCACTGGATCGGCGGCAGGACCGTCGAAGGCACCTCGGGCCGGTCCGGGCCGGTGACGAACCCGGCGACCGGCGCGGTCACCCGGCAGGTCGCCTTCGCCTCCGCCGCGGAGGTGGACACCGCGGTCGCCGCCGCCAAGGCGGCCTACGCCACCTGGGGCCAGTCCTCGCTGGCCAGGCGCACGGAGATCCTCTTCCGGTTCCGCGCCCTGCTCGACTCCCACCGCGACGAGATCGCCGCGCTGATCACCGCCGAGCACGGCAAGGTGCACTCCGACGCCCTCGGCGAGGTGGCCCGCGGCCTGGAGATCGTCGACCTGGCCTGCGGCATCACCGTGCAGCTGAAGGGCGAGCTGTCCACCGAGGTCGCCACCCGGGTCGACGTGGCCGCCATCCGGCAGCCACTGGGCGTGGTCGCCGGCATCACGCCCTTCAACTTCCCGGCCATGGTGCCGATGTGGATGTTCCCGATCGCCATCGCCTGCGGCAACACCTTCGTGCTCAAGCCCAGCGAGAAGGACCCCTCGGCCGCCGTCCGGATCGCCGCGCTGCTCACCGAGGCCGGCCTGCCCGACGGCGTCCTCAACGTCGTGCACGGCGACCGCACCGCCGTCGACCGGCTGCTCGAACACCCCGACGTCAAGGCGGTCTCGTTCGTCGGCTCCACCCCCATCGCGCGCCACATCCACACCACCGCCGCCGCGCACGGCAAGCGGGTGCAGGCGCTCGGCGGCGCCAAGAACCACATGCTGGTACTGCCCGACGCCGACCTCGACGCGGCGGCCGACGCGGCCGTGAGCGCGGCCTACGGCTCGGCCGGCGAGCGCTGCATGGCGGTCTCCGCGGTCGTCGCCGTCGGCGCGATCGGCGACGCGCTGGTCGACAAGATCCGCGAACGCGCCGAGAAGATCACCATCGGCCCCGGCGACGACCCGGCGAGCGAGATGGGCCCCCTGATCACCCGGGCCCACCGCGACAAGGTCGCCGGCTACGTGGCGAACGCCGCCGGCGAGGGCGCCGAGGTGGTCCTGGACGGCACCGGCTGCACCGTCGAGGGCCACCCGGACGGCCACTGGATCGGCATCTCCCTGCTCGACAAGGTGCCCACGACGGCCAAGGCGTACCAGGACGAGATCTTCGGCCCGGTCCTGTGCGTCCTGCGCGCCGGGACCTACGAGGAGGGCGTGGCCCTCATCAACGCCTCCCCGTACGGCAACGGCACCGCGATCTTCACCCGGGACGGCGGCGCCGCCCGCCGCTTCCAGCTGGAGGCGGAGGCCGGCATGGTCGGCGTCAACGTGCCGATCCCGGTCCCGGTCGGCTACCACTCCTTCGGCGGCTGGAAGGACTCCCTCTTCGGCGACCACCACGTCTACGGCAACGACGGCACGCACTTCTACACCCGCGGCAAGGTCGTCACCACCCGCTGGCCGGACCCCTCCGAGGCCCCCGCCGGCGTCGACCTGGGCTTCCCGCGCAACCACTGAAACCCGCCCCCGGGCCCGTCCGCAGCGCGGACGGGCCCGCTTTTTTTACGCCCGTCCGCTGCGGTTCCCGTACCACCACAAGGCGCGCCAGCCGTGGCCCTGTTGCCCCCCGACGGCCCTCCGGCACCCCTCTGAGCTGCGGATTCCGTAGCAGGCAAGCCATTGACGACACGGTTTTCGTCGGGGTTAATGCTGCGCAACCGGGAGCGGAGAACCACGAGTACGACCAGATCCGCCGGAGGCGATAGCGCTCCCGTCCGTCACCCTGAGCCGCACGAGTCGATCGGACCGCCGCATGACCGACACGCTCCGCCCTGCCGACCCGCTCGTACCCCCGGCACCGGGGGCCGGCACCGGCAGCCCCCGGACCCTCAAGCGCTCCATCGGCGTGGTCGGCGGCACCCTGCTGACCCTCTCGTGCGTGACCCCCGCCTCGACCCTCTTCGTGGTCGTCCCCGACCTGTTCGGCGCACTGGGCACCGCCACCGCCCTGACCATCGCCATCGGCTCGGTGCTCTGCATAGCCGTGGCGTTCTGCTACGCCGAGCTGGGCACCCTCGTCCCCAGCGCGGGCGGCGAGTACGCGATGGTCTCCACGATGGCCGGGCGGCTGGCGGGCTGGCTGGTCTTCGTGCTCTCCCTGCTGGTCGTGGTGATCGTGCCGCCGGTCATCGCGATGGGCACCGCCGACTACCTCGCCCCGATCGTCCACCTCGACCCCTCGCTGGCCGGCGCCGGCGTCATGCTGCTCGCCACCCTGGCCGGCCTGCTCGACCTGCGCGCCAACGCCTGGATCACCGGCGTCTTCCTGGTCCTGGAGGTCATCGCGGCGGCCCTGGTCGCGGTGCTGGGCTTCGCCCACTCCGAGCGCGGCCTCGGCAGCCTCGCCTCGATGGAGGTGGCCGGCCCGCACGGCCAGGCCGACACCGTCACCGGCATGCTGGTCGTCTCCGGGCTGGCCATCGCCCTCTTCGTCACCCAGGGCTTCTCCACGGCCGTCTACCTCTCCGAGGAACTGGAGAACCCGCGCCGCAACGTCGCCCGCACCGTCCTGGCCACCCTCGCCATCTCCACCGCGATCATCCTGGTCCCGGTGGTCGCCATCACCCTGGGCGCCGCCGACCTGACCGAGCTGACCGGCGGCGACATCGGCGCGATGGTCACCGCCTGGTCCAACTCCGCCGCCGGCACCTTCGTCAGCCTGTGCGTCGCCCTCGCGATCATCAACGCCGGCATCGTGATGGTCATCCAGAACTCCCGCGTCCTGTTCGCCTCCGCCCGCGACAAGGCCTGGCCCGGCCCGGTCAACACGGTCTTCGCCAAACTCGGCCGCTTCGGGTCCCCGTGGGTCGCCACCCTCGCCGTCGGCATCCCCGGCGCCGCCCTCTGCTTCGTCAACCTGGACACCCTGTACGGCGTCACCGGCGTCTCGGTGACCGGCATGTACCTGCTGGTCGCCATCGCCGCCCTGCTCGCCCGCCGCAGCCGGCACCACCACACCGCCGCCTGGCGCATGCCCCTGTGGCCGGCCGTCCCGGTCCTCCTGATCGCGGTCCTCGCCTACATCCTGACCCAGCAGGAGCCGGAGTACCTCCTGTGGACGGGCGGCATAGCGGCAGCGGCAACCCTCTACTGGGCCTTCTACCTCCGCCCGCGCAGGGACACTCGCTGGCTGGTCTCAATCCCGGACGACACAAAGGCATGAAGCCCCGAAGGGGCGAAGGCTCAGGGGCGCGGGGCCGCATCGATATGCGGCTCCGCCGCGTGGGCGCGAGCAACCACAGACAACCCGCACCCGCCTACCCCACCCGCAGTACCCACCCCCTCCGCGTACCCCCAGCGGAGGGGTCCCTTCTCACCCCCCGGCCGATAACAACCCGACAGCTGAACCCCGTACGGTTACCGCATGGATCTTCGACTGCGCGGCAAGCGCCGTTGGCTGGCCGCCACGGCCACGGTGGCCGTGCTCGCGGGCATCGGCACCTGGACCGCCGCAGCCGACGACAGCCCACCGCAGGTGACCCGCACCGACAAAACCCTCACCACCGCCCCCGGCATCCGGATAGACACCTCGTACTTCACCGCGGACGCCGCCGGCGCCGGCGACCGCCCCGCCGTCCTGCTCGGCCACGGCTTCGGCGGCAGCAAGGACGACGTCCGCGACCAGGCCGAGCAACTGGCCCAGGACGGCTACGCCGTGCTCACCTGGTCCGCCCGCGGCTTCGGCGACTCCACCGGCAAGATCGCCCTGAACGCCCCCGACGCCGAGGTCGCCGACGTCTCCGCGCTCATCGACTGGCTCGCCAAGCAGCCCCGGGTCCAGCTGGACAAGGCCGGCGACCCCCGGGTCGGCATGGCCGGCGCCAGCTACGGGGGCGCCATCGCCCTGCTGGCCGCCGGGCACGACGACCGCGTCGACGCCATCGCGCCCGCGATCACGTACTGGAACCTCGCCGACGCCCTCTTCCCGGACGGCGTCTTCAAGAAACTCTGGGCCGGCATCTTCGTCAACTCCGGCGGCGGCTGCGCCCGCTTCGAGGCCGACCTCTGCGCGATGTACCAGCGCGTCGCCGAGTCCGGGAAACCGGACGCCGCCGCCACCGAACTCCTCGAAGAACGCAGCCCGCAGGCGGTCGGCGACCGCATCGACGTGCCCACCCTGCTCATGCAGGGCCAGACCGACTCGCTCTTCCCGCTCGTCCAGGCCGACGCCGCCGCCAAGGCGATCAAGGCCAACGGCGCCCCCGTCGACGTCGACTGGATCTCCGGCGGGCACGACGGCGGCGACCTGGAGGGCGACCGCCTCCGGGCCCGTACCGAGGCGTGGTTCGACCGCTATCTGAAGGACGACAAGAGCGCCGCCACCGGCCCCGCCTTCCGGGTCACCCGCACCCTCGGCACCGGCAGCGGCGACGGCGAACCCCGCCTCGGCGGCGTCGACTCCGACACCTACCCCGGCCTGACCGCCGACCCCCGCGTCATCGAACTGTCCGGCCGCGAGCAGAGCTTCGAGAACCCGGCCGGCGCCAGCCCGCCCTCCGTCTCCGCCCTGCCCGGCCTCGGCGACTCGGGTGGCCTGTCCCAGCTCTCCGCCCTCGGCATCGGCATCTCGCTCGACTTCCCCGGCCAGTACGCGGCGTTCGAGTCGCAGCCGGTGCGCGGCGACCTCCAGATCACCGGCTCACCGACCGTCACCGTGCACGTCGAGTCGACCTCCGACGACGACGCGGTCCTGTTCGCCAAGATGTACGACGTCGCCCCCGGCGGCGGCCAGCAGGTGCTGCCCGCCCAGCTCGTCACGCCGCTGCGGGTGCCCGGCGCCAGGGCGGGCAAGGACGTCACGGTCACCCTCCCGGCCATCGACCATGAGATCGCCGACGGCCACCGCCTCCGGGTCGTGCTCTCCTCCACCGACCTCGGCTACGCCTCCCCGGCGGCCCCGGCGACGTACAAGGTCTCCGTCAAGAGCGCGCTGAAGGTGCCGACCGCCCTCGGCGCCACCGGCCAGGCCGCCGGGCTGCCCGCCTGGGTGTGGTGGGCACCGCTGGCCGGCGCGGCCGTCGCCGCCGCGCTGCTGCTGACCGCCCGCCGCCGCACCACCGCCCCGCCGCCCGACCCGGCCCTCGCGGACGTTCCGCTCCAGATCACCGGCTTGACCAAGAAGTACGCGAAGAAGAGCGACCGGTACGCGGTCCGCGACCTCTCCTTCCGGGTGGAGCAGGGGCAGGTGCTCGGCCTGCTCGGGCCCAACGGCGCCGGCAAGACCACCACCCTGCGCATGCTGATGGGCCTGATCACCCCGGACGGCGGCGAGATCCGGGTCTTCGGCCACGCCATCGCCCCCGGCGCCCCGGTGCTGTCCCGGGTCGGCGCCTTTGTCGAGGGCGCCGGCTTCCTGCCGCACCTGTCCGGCCGGGAGAACCTGGAGCTGTACTGGAAGGCCACCGGCCGCCCGGCCGGGGACGCCCACCTGGACGAGGCCCTGGAGATCGCCGGCCTCGGCGAGGCGCTGGCCCGCGCGGTGCGCACCTACTCGCAGGGCATGCGCCAGCGCCTGGCCATCGCGCAGGCCATGCTGGGCCTGCCGGACCTGCTCATCCTGGACGAGCCGACCAACGGCCTGGACCCGCCGCAGATCCGCGAGATGCGCGAGGTGATGATCCGCTACGCGGCGGCCGGCCGCACGGTCATCGTCTCCAGCCACCTGCTCGCCGAGGTCGAGCAGTCCTGCACCCACCTGGTGGTGATGGACCACGGCCGGCTGGTCCAGGCCGGCCCGGTGCGGGAGATCATCGGCTCCGGCGACACCCTGCTGGTCGGCACCGGCGGCCCGCTGCGGGAACCGGTCGTCGAGAAGGTCGCCGCCCTGCCCGGCGTGACCTCCGCGATCCGCACCGACGACGGCCTGCTGGTCCGCCTGGACTCCGGCACCACCGCCCGCCGGCTCGTCGCCGACCTGGTGCGGCTGGACGTCCCGGTCGAGTCGGTCGGCCCGCACCGCCGCCTCGAAGACGCCTTCCTCACCCTGATCGGAGACTGACGCGTGCCTACGCCCACCGAACAAGCAGAGCGAGCCGAGGTCGCCGAGGGCTACCGCGCGGGCCGCACCCTGCCGGTCCGGGTCGAACTGGTCCGCCAGCTCAAGCGCCGCCGCACCCTGATCATGGGCGGCATCCTGGTCGCCCTGCCCTTCGTGCTGCTGATCGCCTTCGCGGTCGGCGGCGAACCGGAGGGCCGGGCCGGCCAGGTCTCCCTGATGGACTCGGCGACCGCCTCCGGCGCCAACTTCGCCGCCGTCACCCTGTTCGCCTCCGCCGGCTTCCTGCTGGTCGTCCCCGTCGCCCTGTTCTGCGGCGACACCGTCGCCTCGGAGGCCAGCTGGTCCTCGCTGCGCTACCTGCTCGCGGCGCCGGTCCCGCGCGCCCGGCTGCTGCTGTCCAAGCTGACCGTGGGCCTCGCCCTGTCGCTGGCCGCGATCGTCCTGCTGCCTCTGATCGCCCTCGCGGTCGGCACCGTCGCCTACGGCTGGGGCCCGCTCCAGCTCCCCACCGGCGGACAGCTGCCCACCGGCACCGCCACCGGACGCCTCGCGCTGACGGTGGCGTACGTCTTCGTCTCCCAACTGGTCACCGCCGCCCTGGCGTTCTGGCTCTCCACCCGGACCGACGCCCCGCTCGGCGCGGTCGGCGGCGCGGTCGGCCTGACCATCATCGGCAATGTCCTGGACGAGGTCACGGCGCTGGGCGACTGGCGCTCCTTCCTGCCCGCGCACTGGCAGTACGCCTGGCTGGACGCCGTCCAGCCGCAACTGGACCTCACCCGCATGATCCAGGGCACCTCGCTGTCGGTGACGTACGCGCTGGTGCTGTTCGCGCTGGCCTTCCGCGGCTTCGCCCGCAAGGACGTCGTTTCGTAACCCACCGCCGCGCACGTTCCGCCCCGCCCCGGCGTCACCGTCACATGCGACGACGACACCAGACCCCGCTGCTCCTCGGCACGGCCGCCGCCCTGCTGCTCACCGGCTGCGCCGAGGGCCGCACCGACGGCGGCTACCGCGCCGCGGACGCGCCGGCCGTGACCCGCGCCCCCGCCACCCCCGCCCCGCTGCCGTCCTCCGACGACGACCACCTCTCCACCTTCGCCCTGGACGTCGACACCGCCTCCTGGGACTACGCCCGGCGTACCCTCGCCGAGGACCGGCTGCCCGACCCGGCGACCGTCCGCCCGGAGGAGTTCGTCAACAGCTTCCGCCAGGACTACGACCGCCCCGCCGGCGGCGGCTTCACGGTCACCGTCGACGGCGCCCGCACCGACGATCCGCACTGGTCGCTGGTCCGGGTCGGCCTCGCCACCCGGGCCGCCGACCCGGCGGGCGAACGCCCGCCCGCCGCCCTCACCTTCGTGATCGACGTCTCCGGCTCGATGGCCGAGCCGGGCCGCCTCGACCTCGCCAAGGAGTCCCTCGGCGTCATGACGGACCAGCTGCGCGACGACGACTCGGTGGCGGTCGTCACCTTCAGCGGCCGGGCCGAGACCGTGCTGCCGATGACCCGGCTGGGCGAGGGCCGCGACGAGGTGCACGACGCGATCGCGTACCTGGAGCCGACCGACTCCACCGACCTCGGCGCGGGCGTCGAGACCGGCTACCAGACGGCGGTCGCGGGCCTGCGCGAGGGCGCCACCAACCGGGTCGTCCTCGTCTCCGACGCCCTCGCCAACGACGGCGACACCGACGCCGACACCATCCTGGAACGCGTCGCGGACGAACGCCGCGAGCACGGCATCACCCTCTTCGGCGTCGGCGTCGGCAGTGACTACGGCGACGCCCTGATGGAACGCCTCGCCGACCGCGGCGACGGCCACACCGCCTATGTGTCGAGCGCGCGGGAGGCCCGCGAGGTGTTCGGCGAGCGGCTGCCCGGCGCCGTCGGACTGACCGCCCGCGACGCCAAGGCCCAGGTCGCCTTCGACCCCGGCACCGTCGAGGAGTACCGCCTCATCGGCTACGACGACCGCCGGGTCGCCGCCGACGACTTCCGCGACGACGCCGTGGACGGCGGCGAGACCGGTCCCGGCCACACGGTGACCGCCCTGTACGCCGTACGCACCGCGCCGGGCGCCGCGGGGCACCTCGCCACCGCCACCGTCCGCTGGCTCGACCCCGGCACCCGCGCCCCGCGCGAGGCGTCCGGCGAGCTGACGGCCGGCGCCCTCGACGACTCGGTGTGGACCGCGGACCGCGGCCTGGCGACCGCCGCCACGGCCGCGTACTTCGCCGCCGCGCTGCGCGGCCGGGACCCGGACGCCGCCCTGCCCGGCGCCCCGGACCTCGGCGAACTCGCCGGACACGCCGGGCGACTGGCGGCCGGCACGGCGGACGGGCAGGTCCGGGAGCTGGCCGCGGCCATCGCGACCGCGCGCCGGCTGACCTGACCCGACCCGGGCCCTTGACTTTCCTACGCGCCAGTAAGTTGACTCGTGAGTAAGAAAGTGAGCCGCCGTCGCCACCGGGAGCCGCCATGGGAGTACGCAGGGAACTGAAACGGGCCGCACGCCGCACCGACCTGGCCGGCCGGGTCCGGGCCGACCTGGTCAAGGACGCGGCCGGCACGGTACGCGAGGCCGCCGTCGCCCCCTTGGCCGCGCCGCCCACCACCGGCAGCACCGCCGACATCCCGTTCACCAACGCGGCCGAGGCCCCCGGCGCGGTGGTCCTGCGCCGTCAAGTGGGCGACGACTGGCGGCCGGTGACCGCCGCGGCCTTCGCCGCCGAGGTGACCGCCGTGGCCAAGGGCCTCATCGCGGGCGGCCTGGAGCCCGGCGGCCGGGTCGCCGTGATGTCCCGCACCCGCTACGAGTGGACGGTGCTGGACTTCGCCGTCTGGGCGGCCGGCGGCCGGACCGTTCCCGTCTACGCCACCTCCTCCGCCGACCAGGTCGAGTGGATCGTGCGGGACTCCGGCGCCACGCTGGTGATCACCGAGACCGCCGCGAACACCGCCACGGTCCGCACCGCCACCGCGGACCACCCCGAACGCCCCCGCGTGTGGGAACTGGACGCCGGCGCCCTGGCCGACCTCACCGCGCTCGGCGCCACCGTCCCCGACGAGGAGGTCACCAAGCGCCGCACCGCGCTCACCCCGGACACGGAGGCGACCCTCTGCTACACCTCCGGCACCACCGGCCGCCCCAAGGGCTGCGTCCTCACCCACGCCAACCTGCACGCCGAGGCCGCCAACACGGTCGAACTGCTGCACCCCGTCTTCAAGGCGGTCACCGGCACCACGGCCTCCACCCTGCTCTTCCTGCCCCTCGCCCACATCCTGGGCCGCACCATCCAGCTCGCCTGTCTGCTGGCCCGTATCGAGATCGGCCACTTCCCGAGCCTCAAACCGGCCGAACTCCGCCCCGCCCTCAAGTCGTTCCGGCCGAGCTTCCTGGTCGGCGTCCCCTACCTGTTCGAGAAGATCCACGACACCGGCCGCGCCACCGCCGAGAAGATGGGCCGCGGCGCCTCCTTCGACCGGGCGCACCGCGTCGCGGTCCGCTTCGGCGAGGCCCACCTGAACAAGTTCCTCGGCCAGGGCCCCGGGCCGGGCCCCGGCCTCTGGGCCGCCTGGGCCCTGTACGACCTGCTGGTCTACCGCCGGGTCCGGGCCGAACTCGGCGGCCGCACCCGGTACGCCATCAGCGGCGGCTCCCCCCTGGACCGCGAACTCAGCCTGTTCTTCTACGCCGCCGGCCTCATGATCTACGAGGGTTACGGCCTGACCGAGACCACCGCCGCCGCCACCGTCGTACCGCCGCTGGGCCCCCGCCCCGGCACGGTGGGCAGGCCGGTCCCCGGCACCGCGGTGCGGATCGCCGCCGACGGCGAGGTGCGGATCAAGGGCGGCATCGTCTTCACCTCGTACCGGAACAACCCCGGGGCCACCGCCGAGGCCCTCACCGACGGCTGGTTCGCCACCGGCGACCTCGGCTCCCTCGACCCGGACGGCTATCTGACCATCACCGGCCGCAAGAAGGACCTGCTGGTCACCTCCGGTGGCAAGAACGTCTCCCCGGCCGTCCTGGAGGACCGCCTGCGCAGCCGCCCGCCCGTCGGCCAGTGCCTGGTCGTCGGCGACAACCGGCCCTACATCGCCGCCCTGATCACCCTCGACCCGGACGCGATCGCGCACTGGCTGTCGGTACGGGGGCTGCCGGCCGGCACGCCGCGGTCCGCACTCGTCCGCGACGAGCGGCTGCGCGCCGACGTCCAGCGGGCCGTCGACCACGCCAACCAGGCCGTCTCCCGCGCCGAGTCGATCCGCGCCTTCCGGCTGGTCGACGGCGAGTTCACCGAGGAGAACGGGTTGCTGACGCCGTCCCTGAAGGTGCGACGGCAGGCGGCCACCGCGGCGTACGCCGCCGAGATCGAGGCGCTGTACGCCGGCCGGCCCTGACACGCGAAAGGGCGGGACCCCGGCGGCAGCGCCGGTGTCCCGCCCCTGGGCGCGGTCTCAGTCCTCGCCGTTGGCGGACAGGATCGACACGTCCTCCAGCAGGTGGGCCAGCGCGCCGTCGCGCTTGGCCTGCGTCGAGTTCTCCGCGCACTGCTGGTTCATGTCGTCGCCCAGGACGTTCAGGTCCTGGATCGGCACGATGCCGATGACACTGACCGGGATGTCGGACACGGCGATGCACGGCTTGTTGAAGGAGCCCTGGATGAGGGCCATCTGCGGGCTCATGTTGCCGTAGGTCGACGAGTTGCCGAAGTACTGCTCGGCGCCGTTGCCGTTGGCGGAGACCGGGCCGCTGTCGTCGCCGATAGCCATCGCCTGCGGGGCCGTGGCAGCGGAGGCGCCGATGACGGAAGCGGCGATCGCTGCGGAGGCGAAGACCTTCTTGATCACAGTTCAGTCCTTTCTCAAAAACCCCGACCACCGGAGCCCTATGGTCAACTCCGCGCCCGGGGCGGAGTTTCTTACGTTCACTCCGATGGCCGACACCGGCGAATGTGCGGGAAACCCCGGGTGTGCCGCCAACCGGGTGAACGCCCGAAACCATTCATGCCGGGCCGTGTTGATGAGGCCGTAGGACAGTGCGTCGCTACGAGGAAAGGAACGCGAAGTGCTCAAGAAGGCAATGGTCGCCGCGGCGGCCGCCGCTTCTGTCATCGGTATGTCGGTGGCGGCTGCTCCCCAGGCGCTTGCCATCGGGGACGACAACGGCCCGGCCGTCGCCAACGGCAACGGCGCCGAGTCGAAGTTCGGCAACTCCTCCACCGACGGTGACATGAGCCCTCAGCTCTCTCTCGTCGACGGCACGCTGAACAAGCCGTGCGTCGCCGTGGAAGAGGTCGCCGTCTCCGTCATCAACATCGTTCCGATCCAGAACCTCGACGTTCTGGGCGACGACATGACGCAGCAGTGCGACGACAACTCCACCCAGGCCAAGCGGGACGGCGCGATCTCGCACGTCCTGGAGGACCTGTCGGTCCTGTCGGCCAACGGCGAGGGTCGCTGAGCGGTACCCCGCTCGGCCCGGGTGGCCCGCTGACTTCCCCGCGGGCCGCCCGGCCGTGGAAACGACGTCGTCGCTCTGATGGACGTACGGCCGTAACGCGTTCCGGGGCATTCGAGTGAATTCCCCTGGCGTACACGTTCCGCAGTTTCTCCGGCCGTCAATTCCTCGTTTGCAGGCTGCAGGTCATGGTGCGAGCCGTCAATGCTGTGCTCGCGCGGTTTCGGCCGTCACTCAGGCATGACCGCAGAGAAGGGAAAGTTCATGAAGAAGAGCGCTGCTGTCGTCGCGGGCGCGATCCTGGCGTTCGGCGGGGCCGCCCCGGCCTTCGCCGACTCGGGGGCCCAGGGTGCCGCCATCGGCTCCCCGGGCGTCCTGTCCGGCAACGTCGTGCAGGTTCCCGTGCACGTTCCCGTCAACGTGTGCGGTAACACCATCAACGTCATCGGGCTGCTGAACCCGGCGTTCGGCAATGAGTGCGAGAACGACTGACGTCGGTCCCGCACCAGCCGTTCGGCTGTGTCACGGCCGGCCCTGGCCAACTCGATTGGTTCCGGGGCCGGCCGTTTCCCACTTCTCCAAGCAGGAAGCGAACTAGAGTGCGACAGACCCTGAGCAGGGGAATGGTCGCGGCAGCCGCCGCGACGAGTGTTCTGTCCCTGTGCGGCAGCCCCGCCCTTGCCGACTCGCAGGCGGACGGGGCCGCCGCGAACTCGCCGGGCGTGGTGTCCGGCAACGCCGCCCAGGTCCCGGTCGACGTGCCGGTCAACGCCTGCGGCAACACCGTCGACGTGGTCGCGGCCCTGAACCCGGCCTTCGGCAACGCCTGCGCCAACACCGGCGGGGACGAGCACGGCAAGCAGCACGGCGGGCACGGCGGGCACGGTGGATCCGGTGGCTACGGCCACGACGACGGCTCCGTTCCCGACGGGGCCTCCGCCCAGGGCCAGAGCGTCGGCTCGCCCGGCGTCGGCTCCGGCAACAACGCCCAGGTTCCGGTCGACGTGCCGGTCAACGCCTGCGGCAACACCGTCGACGTGATCGCGCTGCTGAACCCGGCGTTCGGCAACAGCTGCGACAACGACGGGGACGAGAAGCCGGCCCCGCCCGGATACGGCCACGACGAGCCGCCGCACACCCCGCCGCCCACCGACCACACGCCGCCGCCGGAGCACCACACCCCGCCGCCGGCCGAGGAGGAGGAGCCCCCGCCGGCCACGGAGGAGGAGCCGCCGCCCGCCGCCGAGGAGGCCCCGCCCGCCGCCGAGCCGCCCGTGCTGGCCGAGACCGGCAGCGCCGGCGACACCCTCGCGGTCACCGCGGCCGCGTCCGCCGCGCTGATCGCCGGCGGCGCGGTCCTCTACCGCCGCAGCCGGGCGGCGTCCCGGCGCTGACCGCCGCACCGGCCGGCGACCTGGCCACCCGGCGCCCGCGCGGCGCCGGGTGGCGCCGGGTGGCGTAACCGGCTCCGCGCCGCCCGCTCGAACGCCGTAGTGGCGGTGGCGGGACGCACGTTCATATGACTGGGTGTCAGTAGCGGGAGACAGACTCCAGGGACGCGCGGACAGAGGGAGCCGGCATGTCGGAAGAGCAGTCACGGGTCCGTTCCCGGCGCCCGCGCTCCGGGGCCGCGGTCGCGGTGGCCGCGGCCCTGGCCGCCGTACTGCCCGCGGTACTGGCCCCCGGGCCCGGGTGGGCCGCCACCGACCCGCCCGCCCCACCGGCCCCCACCGCGTCACCGGCCCCCTCCGCGCCAGCGGCCCTCTCCGCACCACCGGTCCCCTCCGCGCCACCGGCCCCTTCCGCCCCGGTGGGTGAAGCGCCGGGGCCGGCGGCGCCCGCCGTCGGTGCCTATCTCGACTACGGGCCGCCCGGTGTGGCCCGGATGGCCGAGCTGAGCCACTGGCTCGGCGGCACCCGGCTGCGGGTCGGCCACACCTATCTGCCCGGCGACCGCTGGAGCAACATCGAGGGCGAGCCCGGCTTCCTCGACGTGTGGGCCGACTGGCGCACCCGGCAGGCCGACCGGATGCTCGTCCTCAACGTGCCCATGCTGGAGCGGAACGAGGCGGGACTCGACGACGACGAGGTGCGCGAGCTGCTGCGGCAGGGCGCGGCCGGCGACTTCGACCACCACTTCCGGCGGCTGGCCGAGCGGCTGGTCTCGCTGGACGCGCCGGACACCGTGCTGGTGCTCGGCTGGGAGATGAACGGCATCACGTACACCCACCGCTGCGGCCCGGACCCCGAGGCGTGGAAGGCGTACTGGAACCGGATCGTCACGGCGATGCGCGCGGTGCCGGGCCAGAGGTTCAAGTTCGACTTCGCGCCCAGCCGGGGCCGGGACGCCGTGCCGTGGACCGAGTGCTACCCCGGCGACGACACCGTCGACATCGTCGGCATGGACGCCTACGACCAGCCGCGCGGCATGCCGTTCGAGGAGCAGGTGAGCGAGCCGTACGGGCTCCAGGCCCAGGTGGACTTCGCGCGGGCGCACGGCAAGCCGGTCTCGTACCCGGAGTGGGGGCTGTTCCGCAACGGCGACAACGCCACGTACATGCGGCGGATGCTGGCCTGGATGGAGGAGCACGGGGCGCTGTACCACACGCTCACCGACTACTGCCCGCACGGCGTGTGGCAGTGCGGCGCCAACCCCCGGGCCGCCGAGGTCTACCGTTCCGTGCTCTCCGGCCGCACCGACCAGGACGTGCCGCAGCAGCCGGAGCCGGAGCCGCAGCCGCGGCCCACGCCCGAGGCGCCGGCCGACTGTTCGCCGCTCGACCTCGACGACTGGGTCGAGCACTGGATCGGCGGCCGGCTCTGCCTGCGCCTGGACTGGTGGTCGCGCACCCGCTAGCGCCCCGCGCCCCGGGCGGCGGGGCCGGTCAGGCGCCGCCGCCACCGGGACGCTCCCGCCAGCGGTGGCGCAGCGCCTTGCCGCGCCGCCGGGCCGCGTCGTCGCCCAGCGCCGCCGCCAGCAGCGGGGCGGTGCGCCACCGGGCCAGCAGCAGCCGCTGGTTGAGCACCGGCCGGGGCCGCCAGTGGTGCTTGTACGGCTCGTCGCCGCGCAGCAGGCTCAGCACCTCCCGCTGCCCGTCGCAGACCTGCTGCGCGGCGGCGTCCAGCAGCAGCACCGCCACATCCGCCCGGCACTCCCGCAGCCGGGGATGGGCGCCGTACAGATAGCCCCCGGCGAGCCGCCGCGCCAGCAGCGTCACGTCCACGGCCACCACCTCGTCGTCGAGCCGGAACTCGGTGACCACCGCGTCCCCGGCCGCCACCATCGCCGGCACCGCCCGCACCAGATGGGCCTGGAACCGCGGGCGCAGGTGCTCGCCCGTCACCTTCCGGCCCTGCCACTGCATCCGGTGCAGTTCCAGCAGCCGGTGCAGCGCGGCGTCCGTCTCGTCCGGCAGCACGGCCCGGCTCTTGACGCCGAGCGCGTCCAGCCGGCGCAGTTTGGCGCGCACCCGCTGCCGGGCCTTGGCGGAGGACAGCCGGGCGGTGAGGTCGCTCAGGGGCACGGCGGGCAACTCCAGGCAGAGGGAGTCGGCCACCCGGCCGCGCGGTCCCGGCCAGCGGTCGAAGACCCGTTCGGCGGCGGCGCCGGGCCGGACCTCGCGCAAGTCGATCAGCGTGGTCCGGGCGGCCGCGGCCAGCCCGGCGGCGAGCGCCGGCACCGCCCCGGGGCACTCGTCGTCGACCAGGACGTCCGCGTAGTCCGAGATCGGCCCGCCCAGCGGCACCAGCGCCGGGACCGGGCCCGGTACCCGCATCAGCGGCGCGGCGCCGACCAGTTCGCCCCGGCCGTCCCGGGCCAGCACCAGCCGCAGCCGCCCGGGCCGCCCGTACGACAGCCACCAGGAGTGCAGCCAGGCGTGGCTCTGGAACGGGGTCGCGGCCGAGCACCGCCGGTGCAGGCGGTTCCACCGCGGGCCCAGGGCGGCGAACACCCGCTCGTCGGTGACGGTCTCGGTCCTGGTCTCGGTCTTGGTCGGGTACGGGGTCACAGTGGCGCTTTTCGGCTGTCGGCGGTGGACGTTGGGGTGGCCCCGGGGGCGGTCGCGGGGGCGGGCACCGAGGGCGTCCCGCCGTCCTCGCCGGTCGCGCCGCGCGGCCGGACCAGCAGGGCGAGGCCGCCCAGCAGGCCGCCCGCGGACAGTCCGACCAGGCCGGTCACCGCAGGGGTGGCCGTGGCCGGCGCGGTGGGCTCGGTGGCGCGGGCGAACCGGCGCAGCGTCACCCGGGTGGCGTCCGCGGAGTGCGCGGCGTGCCGGGTCAGCGCCCGGGTGACCGCGTCGGCCAGGTCGGCGGCCAGGTCCGGGCGCGCGGCGGTGGCGCTGACGGAGACCATCGGGGCGTCCGGCGAGGTCTGGGTCCGTACGCTCCGCTCCAGCGTCGCCACCGGTACGCCCGCCCACACCTGGGCGTCCCCCAGCACCGCGAGCTGCGTGGCGACCCGGCCGTACGCCTGCGCGAAGCCCAGCGCGGACGCCGGGTCCGAGCCCTTGCCGGGGACGGCGACGACGTAGCTCGTGGCCGTGTACTGCGGGGTCCGCACCAGCCCGTACGCGCCGCCGAGCAGTCCCCCGGCGAGGGCACCGGCGGCCAGCAGCGACCAGGGGGGCAGCGCGCGGAGGCGGACGCGGGCGGTTCCGTTCTTGGTTCTGTTCCTGGTTCGCTTTCCGGTTTTGTCCTCGTGTTCGTGTTCGTGTTCGTGTTCGTGTTCGTGTTCGGGTTCGATCCGGTCCTTGGTCCTGTGCTCCGTCATACGGGGCCGGCCTCCTGCGGTGCGGGGGACAACGGGTGGGTGAGGACGGACGCGTAGACGTCCATCAGCCGGGCGGCGCTGCGCGTGACGCAGTAGTGGCGGGCGGCCGGCGGCGCGGTGCGCGGGCCGGGACCCGCCGCGCGCAGGGCGGCCAGCGCGGCGCCGAACTCCGCGGCGCCGCCCCGCACCCGCCGGGCCCTTGGCGCCGCGTCCGGCGGCAGGTCCTCGACGGCCGGGCAGGAGGCGTAGACGACCGGCAGCCCCGACGCCAGCCCCTCCACGACCGCCAGACCGAACGCCTCCTCCGCGGACGGTGAGCCGAGCACGTCCATCGCGGAGACCAGGGACGGCAGGTCGGGGCCGGGCGAGCCGTCGGAGAGGTAGGGGCGTTCGCCGGTGAGCAGGACGCGGTCGGCGACGCCCGCGGACCGCGCGGCGCACCGCAGCGCGTGCTCCTCGGGGCCGCCGCCGACCAGCAGCAGCCAGCAGTCCGCGGGGAGCCGGGCGAGGGCGCGGACCAGGACGTCGAAGCGCTTGCCCGCCGCGAGCCTGCCGACCCCGCCGACCACCCAGGCCCCCTCCGGCAGGCCGAGGCGGCGGCGGGTGCGGTGCCGGGCCACCGGGTCGAAGCGGAAGCGGTCCAGGTCGATGCCGTTGGGCACCACCTCGACCCGGGGCGCGGGCACACCCCAGCGGCCGAGCCGGCCGGCCACCGTGGGGGAGACGGCGATCGTCGTGCTGCCGAGGCGCTCCCCGGCCCGGTACAGGGCGCGCACGCCCGGGGAGAGCCGGCGGCCCTCCAGCCGGGTGTCGCCGAGGGAGTGCTCGGTGGCGACGATCGCGCGGACCCCGGCGAGCCGGGCGGCGAGGCGGCCGTAGAGGCAGGCCCGGTAGAGGTGGGTGTGCACCAGGTCGTAGCCGCCGGCGCGGATCAGCCGGGTCAGGCGGGGCAGCGCGGACAGGTCGCGGTTGCCGGTCATGCCGAGGTGGACGACGCGCACCCCGTCGGCCAGCAGTCCGTCGGCGACCGCGCCGGGGTCGGTGAGCGTCACGACGTCGCAGCGCACCGGCAGGTGCCGCAGCAGCAGCCGCAGTTGCTGCTCGGCGCCGCCGGTGCCGAGGCCGGTGATGACGTGCAGGATCCTGGGGGAGGCACCGGGCGTCATCTCAGACCCCCGCCGCCGGCCGCCGCCGCAGCCGGTGCAGCCGGGTCTTCAGCAGCAGCCGTACGGCCGTGTCGCGCTGCCCGATGTGCACCCTGGGCAGGGCGTACCGGCCGGTCAGCGGGCCGGGGTCGATGGCGCAGGCGTAGCCGTAACCGGCGGCGCGCACGGCGTCGACGGCGCGGGCGTCCAGGGTGCCGTACGGGTAGCAGAAACCGGTGACCGGGGTGCCGGTCAGGTCGGCCAGCCGGGCCCTGCTGCCGGCCGTCTCGGCGCGCAGCGTGTCGTCGTCGGCGCGGGTCAGGTCGACGTGGGTCAGGCCGTGCGAGCCGATCTCCACGCCCTCGGCGGCGGCGCGGCGCACCCCGTCGGCGGTCAGCAGCGGCTTGCGCGGGCCCCGCGGGTCCCAGGCGTTGTCGCCGCCGAACCGCCCCGCGAGTACGAACAGGGTGGCGCCGCAGCCCCAGCGGCGCAGCCGCGGCAGCGCGTGGTCGGCGAAGTCGGCGTACCCGTCGTCGAAGGTCAGCCCCACCAGACCGCGCGCCGCGCCGCGCGCCCGGGCGGCCAGCAGTTCGGCCACCGACACGCCGCGCAGCCCGCGCCGGCGCAGCCAGCCGAGCTGCGCGTCCAGCCGGGCGGGCGTCACGGTGATGCCGTACGGGTCGTCCCGGCAGTCGGTCACGGAGTGGTACATCGCCACCCACGGCACGGGCGCGCCGCGGGTGCCCGCGCGGACGGGGACGCCGAGGGGGACGTCAACGGATACGGCGGATACGGCTGATGAGGCGGACGAGACGGATACGGCGGATGCGGCGGATGCGGCCATGAGGGTGCCTCCGGGGGATGGCGCGGGTGAGGGGACGGGGGACGGGAGGGGCAGCGGGCCGGGTGCGGGTGCGGATGGTGGATCGGGTGGCGGCGCGGGCGGACGCGAGGACGGACGCGCGGGCGGACGCGAGGACGGGCGTCGTGCCCTGGACGCCCAGGACCCGGCCGCAGAGCACGAAGACGCAGCCGACGGTCGCCGCGCCGGCGGCCAGGGCGAGGACGGGGGAGGCGAACCGGGCGGCGGCCCACGCGCCCGCGAGCGTCGCCGCGCCCGCCGCCGGCACCGGACGGCCCAGCTCCCCGAGGACCCGCCGGACGCCGACCGGGACGCCGCGCGGGCCCGGGCCGGCCAGCAGCAGGGCGGCGGTGACGGTGATGCCGGCGGCGTTGGCGGCGGCCAGCCCGGCCGCGCCCCAGGTCCCCACGGCTGCCGCGCCGATCCCGGCGGTGGCGAGGAGGCCCGCGGTCATCGCGGCCAGCGGATACCAACTGGCCCGCCCCGCCGAGAAGTACGACCGGGCCAGCGCGCCCACCACGGTCTGGCCGAGCAGTCCGACCGCGTACACCCGCATGACCTGCGTGGTCGCCGCCGTGTCCGCGGCGGTGAACGCGCCGCGCTGGAAGAGCAGCCGGATCAGCTGCGGGGCGCAGGCGACGACCGTGGCCGCGCCCAGCAGCACCAGGGCGGCGGCCAGCGCCACGTCCCGCTCCACCCGGGCCCGGGCCCGTTCGGTGTCGCCGTCGGCCAGCGCCCGCGCGACCACCGGGAAGGTGACCGTGCACAGCATCAGCGACAGTGTCATCGGGATCTGCGCCACCTTCTGCGCGTAGTTCAGGTGGGAGATGGCCCCGGCGGACAGGCCGGCCGCGAGGAACCGTTCGACCAGCACCTGCGACTGCCGGCACAGGGCGAACAGCAGCACGGTGGCGAGCAGGGCGAGGGTGGCCGAGCGGGTGTCCGCGCCGGGCCCGGGGCGCGTCCCCTCGCGGGCGCCGCGCCTTCGCAACCGGGCCACCAAGGACGGCAGTTGGACCGCCACCATCAGTACGCCGCCCACCGCGACCCCCGCCGCCGCGGCGCGCACCCCCCAGACCCCGGCGCACAGCACCATCGTGGCGATGATGCCGGTGTTGTAGGCGACGTAGATCGCCGCCGGCAGCGGGAACCGGCGGTGCGCGCGCAGTGCCGCGCTGCAGTACCCGGCCAGCCCGAAGCTCAGGACGCAGGTCGCGGTGAGGCGGGTGCAGTCCACCGCGAGGGCGTGGTCCGGCAGGCCGGGTGCCAGCGCCCGTACCAGGACCGGCGCCGAGACGGCGACCAGCGCGCCGGCCGCCGCGCAGGCCAGCGCCAGCCGGGGCAGCGTGGCGGCGACCAGGGCGCGCACCGGGTCGCCGGGCGCCCCCTGCGCCCGCCGGGCCAGGGCCAGGCTGAACATCGGTACCAGGGCGAAGGCCAGCCCGTCCTCGATCAGCAGCGTGGCCGCGAACTCCGGCACCGTCCACGCCACCAGGAAGGCGTCCGTCTCACTGCCGGCCCCGAACAGCCGGGCCAGCGCCTGGTCCCGGGCCAGCCCGAGCACCGACCCGGCCACGGACAGCACGGCCGTGACGGCGGCGGCACGGGCGAGGAAACTCCGGCCGGAGCGGGCGGACTCCTCGGCAGCGACGGTCTGGGCGGCCGACGCCGACGCCTGTGTCGACGCCGGTGCCGCCGCGTCCCGTCGCGCCGACGCCGTACTCATGACCCCGTCTCCCGGTCCCCGAAGGCCAGCGCCCAGTGCGCCGCGAGGCCGAGGCAGACGGCGGTCAGCACGGTCGACGGGCCGCCGATGTCGGCGTACCCGAAGTCCGTCAGCTGCCAGACCAGCAGCCCGCAGCCGATCAGCCCGGCGCGGGGCGGAGCGGCCCCGCCCGCCCCGGACCGCGCCACGCACGACCGCCGCAGCCGCCGCAGCCGCCGCAGCCCGAGCGCCAGCAGCGCCAGCCAGCTCCCCGCCAGCGCGGTCAGTCCGACCAGCCCCTGCTCGGCGAGGACCAGCAGGTACATGTTGTGCGGGGACAGCAGCGGCTGCCGTACGTACCCGGCGCCCGCGCCGTCCGTCTCGCTGCCCGAGGACAGCGCCAGCGAGGCGTGCGCGTCCCGGTGCTCCGGGAAGCCCTTGAGCCCGACCCCGGTCAGCGGCCGCTCCCGCCACATCCCGGCCGCCGCCGCCCACATGCTGTACCGGTCCGTCACCGACCGGTCCGGCGCGTCGGCCACCTCGGCGATGCTGCCGACCCGCTCCTGGAGCATCGCCGTCCCCACCCCGAACCCGACGGTCAGCACCACGCCCGCCGCGAGCAGCGCCGCCGCCACCGCCAGCGCCCGCCGCGCACCGGCGAGCAGCAACTGGCCCGCGCAGGCCACCGCCGTGGCGATCCACGCCCCCCGGCTGAACGACAGCGCCAGCGGCGCCAGCAGCACCAGCGCGCACCCGGCCGCGACCAGCCGGCCGCGCGTCGGCCCGCGCCCCAGCGCCAGCCCCACCGCACACACCAGCCCCAGCGACACCACGGTCGCCATCCCCATCACGTCCTGCGCCCCGAACGTCCCCACCGCCCGGACCGGTTCACCCTGGTACGAGGCGCCCGTCCCGGTCGCGTACTGGTGCACGCCGACCGCCCCCTGGCACAGCGCGAGGCCGGTCATCGCCCAGGCCAGCAGCCGTACGTCGCCCCGTCCGCGCACCAGCAGCAGCACGGCGGCCGGGACCAGGACGAAGACCTGGAGGTAACGGCCGAACCCGGCCAGTCCGGCCGCCGGCGACCCGGCGCCGGCCGCGGCGACCGCCAGCCCCAGCACCGGCAGTCCGAGCAGCACGGCCGCCGTACCCGACAGCGGGCGCCGCCGCTCCCGTACCAGCCGCGCCGCGCAGTACAGCACCATCAGCGCGGAGACGGCGTCGGCCGGATGCGCGCCGCCCGCGCCGCCGTCCGGTCCCAGCGGCACCGCCAGCAGCGCCACCACGGCCACCACGGCGGTCACCGGCGGCAGCGCCCGTGGGCGCCCGGCGTACCGGGGCAGGGCGATGCTCACCGGGTCAGCTCCCCGTGGGCCGCACGAGCGCGGCCGCCGTGCGCAGCAGGATGCACACGTCCCGCCACAGCGACCAGTCGTCGATGTAGGCGTTGTCGTGCCGGGCCCGGTCCTCGATGGAGGTGTCGCCGCGCAAGCCGTTGACCTGGGCCAGCCCGGTGAGCCCGGCCGGCATCCGGTGCCGGGCCGCGTACCCCGGGTGGCACTGGCTGAACTGCGCGACGAAGTACGGTCGTTCGGGGCGCGGGCCGACCAGGCTCATGTCGCCCCGGAAGACGTTCCAGAGCTGCGGCAGCTCGTCCAGCGAGGTGCGCCGCAGGAAGCGGCAGAAGCGGGGCATGCGGCGGTCGTCGGCCACGCTCCACCGGGTCGCGGACTCGTGCGCGTCGGCCGGGCGGTGGGTGCGGAACTTCAGCAGGGTGAAGGGCCGGCCGTGCCGCCCGACGCGTTCCTGCCGGAACAGCACGCCCGGCCCGCCGCTGATCCGTAGCACCGCCGCGCAGACCAGCAGCAGCGGTCCGGCCGGCAGCAGGAGCGCACCGCAGACCACGAGGTCCAGCGCCCGCTTGCCGCGCCCGCCCGGCCCGTGAGTTCCGTCCGTCCCGTCCGTCATGTGCGCCAGCCGCCGGCAGCGGAACCCGGCGAGCCGCTCCCGCCCGCCCGGGTACCAGGGCGTCCCGGGCGGTTCGGTGTCCAGTTCCCACACCGCGCGCCCCGACTCGGCCAGCGCCCGCAGCAACGGCCCCTGCCGCGTCCGCACGGCGGGATGGACGACCAGGATCTCCCGTACGTCGTCCCGGACCAGCGCCCGGCGGATCTCCTCGCCGGTGGCCAGTACCGGCAGCCCGGCACCGCCGTCCGGCGCGTCGGCCACGATCCCGACCGGCCGCACCCCGCACCCCGCATCGCGCAGCACGGCGGCGGCCACCCGGCGCGCGGTCGCGGCCGGCCCGACGACGAGGGCCGCCCGCGGGCGGGCCCGCAGCGCGGTGCGCCGCCGGTGGTGGACAGCGCCGCGGACCGCGCAGCTCGCGGCCGCCTGGGCGCCGAACCCCAGCAGCAGGACCGGCGCGGACAGCGCGCGGTGCGGGGCGTACGCCGCCGTCAGCGCGGCCAGCGCCAGCCAGGCCACCGCGATCCGGCCGCACACCGCGGGCAGTTCCGCCAGCAGCCCCGGCGTGCGCGCGGTGTTCGTCGGGCGGGCCAGCAGGGAGAACGCCACCAGCAGGGCGGCGAGCAGCGGTGTGCGGGGCGCGCCGGTGAGGACCAGGGTGCCGGTCACCGCGCCGGCGCCGTCGGCGAGGAGCAGCGGCAGCGCGGCGGCGGGCTTCCCCGCCGGGCGCGCGGCGGCCGGGAAGGAACGGGTGCCGGGGCCGGCGCGTGGCGGCAGGACCGACACGGTCGAGGTGCCGAGATCCCACGGCTGCCCGGCGGAGCTGGGGACGGTGCTTTCCGCGGTCACGAGTGAACGGACTCCCTGCGCTCGCCGGGCTGCTGACTGGGCTGTTGGCCGGGCTGGTGACTGGGCTGTTCGGCGGGGTGCCGGAGGGAAGTGGCGCACGCGTCCACGGCCGTGACGGCCGCGCCGGCCGCGCCGGTCGGCCCTTCAGGTCCGCTCCCCGCCCCGTCCCCCACCCGGCCGTCGAGCAGCGTGTCGTAGAGCGCCGTGACCGCCGCCGCCGTACGGCGTACGTCGTGGGCGGCGAGGACGTGGTCCCGGCCCAGCCGGCCCAGCGCCGCGCGCAGCGGCGTGTCGCGCAGCAGCGCGGTCATCGCGTCGGCGAGCGCCGCCGGGTCCCGGGGCGGGGTCAGACAGTGCGGCGCGAGCGCCGGTGGCAGGCACTCGCGGGCGCCGTCGACGTCCGTCACCACCACCGGCCGGCCGCAGGCCATCGCCTCCAGCGGGGCCAGCGCCATGCCCTCCCAGCGGGACGGCAGCACCACCAGGCCGGCCGCCCGGTACCAGGGTGCCGCGTCCGCCACACCCCCCGCGAACAGCACCGACTCCGGCGCCGTGGCCGCCAGCCGGGCCCGGTCGGGTCCGTCGCCGACCAGCACCAGCCGGGCCCCGGGCACCTGCCGCGCGACCCGCGGCCACGCCGCCAGCAGCAGGTCCTGCCCCTTCTGCCGGCACAGCCGCCCGACACAGACCACCACCGGCGCGCCCGGGCCGCCGGACAGCGGCGGCGGACGTACGGCATCGGCATCGGCATCCGAGTCTGCCGCGGGCCGGAAACGGTCCAGGTCCACGCCGTTGGGGATCACCGCCCACCGGGCGCGAATCCCGGCCAGCGCGCCCCGCCGCCGCTCCCCCTCGCTGACGCACACCACCCGCGTCGCCCACCGCGCCGCCCAGCGCTCCCAGCCGAGCGCCAGCCCGGCCACGGCGCCGCCGACCGCCTCGAACGACCAGGCGTGCGGCTGGAACACGGTCGGAATCCGCCCCCGCACGGCGAGCCGCCCGGCGAGCCCGGCCTTGGCGCTGTGCGCGTGCACCAGATCGGGCCGGACGGCGGCGACCACGTCCGCCAGCCGCCGCACCTGCCCGGCGAGCGAGGGCCCGGGCGCGCGCGTCGCCGCCCACGGCCGGACGTCCGCGCCCAGCGACCGCAGTACGGCGGCCAGGGCGCCGTCCGGACAGGCGACCGCCACCTCCAGGCCGGCCGCGAGCTGAGTCCGCGTCAGATCCGTCAACACGCGGGCGACCCCGCCGTCCACCGGTTGGGTGATGTGCAGGACCCGCGGGCCAGGGCGGTCGGTCGATGGCTGGAGCATGCGCGGCTTCCTCGGAACGGGCCGGAGACCGGCCGGTCGCCACCCGGGTCCGTCCGCCGGTGCGTCGGACAGGGCATCGGACGGGGCATCGGACGGTGTGGACTGTAGCCGCTTTCCGTACTAATCAGGAGAAACCGGAAAAGTGTGTCGGATTGGTGAAGGGGCGTCTCCGGGCGGATCACTCCATTGGCGGCACAACTCAGGTGGGCGCCACGCGTTGACACTGCGCCGGGCATCCCGCCCGGATGTTTGTGTCAACCCCCAAGGAGCACCTCTCCATGTCGCGTATCGCGAAGGGCCTGGCCCTGACCTCCGTCGCCGCCGCCGCGGTGGCGGGCACCGCCGGTGTCGCCGCTGCCGACAGCGGCGCGCAGGGCGCCGCCGCCCACTCCCCGGGCGTGCTGTCGGGCAACGTCGTGCAGGTTCCGGTCCACGTGCCGGTCAACGTCTGCGGCAACACCATCGACATCATCGGTCTGCTGAACCCGGCGTTCGGCAACGAGTGCGAGAACGACTGACGTCGGCTCGAGCCCCGCACCGGCCGTCCGCGCCGCGGTTTCCCCGCGCGTGGGCGGCCGGTCCGCGTTTCCCGGCGCCCCGGGTCCGCTCCGCGCGCCGCCCTGCCCCGAATGGGGGCCGTGCGCCCGACCCGGCCGACGCGCCCTGACCCGCCGCCGACCAGGCACGATGTGCCGGTTGCCGGGATCGGGCGGGCACGTGGAGTAAGGGATCGGTTGCGACGCGCAGGCGGCGATTCCACGGTGGGCACAACATCCGACACACCACCGAAAGGAACCCCCATGCGTCTGCCCGCACGGCGTCTCGCCGCTTCCGCACTCTGCGCCGGCCTCGCGCTCGGCGTCTCCGCTCCGGTCGCCATGGCGGCCGACGGCGACTCGGTCCGGGAACGCGCCACGTCCCAGGCGCCGCTGCCCAACGCCGACGAACTGCGTGACCAGGCCAAGGACCTCGGCCTGCTCGGCAGTGTGCTCACCCCGGTCGCCGACCTGCTCGACGCCGTCATCAAGGCCGACAGCGGCCGCATCTCCGAGGACCAGGCGGAGAAGTACGCCACCGCGATCCGCGAGGCCCTCGCCAAGGCGGGCGCCTCGGAGGCGGCCACCGTCCCGGGTACCAGCACGCCGGCCCGTCCCCCGGCCGCCAGCAACCAGAACGGCACGGCGCAGAACGGCAACGCCCCGGTCACGCTGCCGGCCCGGCCGGCCGCCGACAACGCCCCGGCCGCCGACCTGTCCGCCCAGGCGATGACCGGCCTTCAGAAGCAGGTCGACGCCCTGATCAAGACCAGCGCGGCCGGCAAGCCGGAGCAGATCCGCCCGGCCGCCGACAACGTCGTGACCAGCGCCGTCAACGTCGTCGCCGCCAGCCTGGTGGCCGGCCGGCTGCCCGCCCCGGACCTGGCCGGACTGCCGCAGTCCCAGACCGGCAACTCCCAGGCCCGGCCGCAGAACCAGGCGCAGAACCAGGCGCAGAACCAGTCCCCGCGTCAGTGACCAGGTAGCACCCGAAGCACCCGACAAAAGCGGAACCCGTTGTGCTGGCCTCCTCTTCCGGGCCGGCACAACGGCATTTCCGGTGTCCGGACCGGTGTCCGGACTTTCATATGAGAAAAAGCGGCGGGAGTTTCCGCATTGCGCGGATGTCGTTAGGCACGGCGTCAGAATTCCCCCGGTGACTTCGGTCGCCGAAGAAAGGAACACGATGAAGTCGCTGAAGGCCGCCGCTGTCGTCGCCGGATCCCTGGTCGTCGCCGGCGCCGCCGCGCCCGCGTTCGCCCACGACGCCGCCGACCTCACGCCGACCAGCCTCAACGGCGCCGTGAACACGCTCACCGCGGGCCCCGCCCTCGACCCGATGCCGATCAAGCACCAGTCCCGGCAGTCGAACGCGCTGGACAGCGAGAACAAGGATTCCGTGCTGCACGACGTCAAGGGCACGACGTCGAAGCTGAACTCTCCGGGCGGGCTGCTCGGCGGCCTCCCGCTGGGCCGTTGAGCCACGGCATTCTTATTCGTTCCGCATTCGTTCCGCATTCGTTCCGCGCCGATCCGAGAACCTGGAAGGGACCGTGCCTGCCATGAAGCCGATCACCCGAGGAACCCTCGCCGCCCTCGTCACGGGCGTGGCCGCCGCGGTGGGGGCCGCCGCGACCCCCGCCGCCGCAGCGGGCACGGTCCCCGTCCCGGTGCCGCTGGGCGGCGCCGAGCGGGCCCTCGGCATGGAACTGCCCGAGGTCTCCGGCGAACTGCCGGTGCCGACGCCGGGCGCGCCGGACGGGCCGCGGTACACCGAGGGCCGGCTGCTGCCGGAGCGGACGCTGCCGCAACTGCCGTTGTACGGTGGGCTGCCTGGCGCCGACGTACGCCAGCCGCTGCCGCGGGTCGGCGCCGACCGCTTCGACCACGTGGGCCTCGACGCCCCCGCCTCCGAGGTGCGGGCGCTGGCGCCGGGGCTGGCGCTGGACGCCCCGCTCAGCGCGCCGCGCGCGGCCGGCTACGGCCTGCCGACGACACGGTTGCCGCAGGCGGGCGTGCTGACCCCGATGGTGCGGACGGTGCCGACGGCCGGCCTCGGCCTCGGCCCGGGACTGTGAGCCGCGCCGCCTGACGCCCCACGGCGGGCCCCGCGTCCCCGTCCGGCCCCGCCGGCGGTGACCGCGGGGCCCGCCGACCGGTTACGGGTACGGACCACCGAACCGGACGAGGAGCGCAGCGAACCATGACCGTCGGCGTGACGAACACCTCCGAGACCACCGAGCCCCCCGCCGCAACCCCCACCACCCCCACCACCCCCACCACCCGGCGAGACGTCATCCGCCGCCTGCTCCTGCCCGCCGCCCTCGCCGCGACCGCCGCCCCCGTGGCCGTCGCCGTGCACCGCTCCGCGTCCGGCACCCACGTCCTGCATGCCGTCGGCGGGCCCGAGGACACCGCCTTCGCGGAGACCTACCGGGGCCGCCGCATCCGCGGCACGGCGGACGCCGCGGGCCGCACGGCCGGTGCCGCCGGCTGGCAGGTGACCGTGGACGGCCGGCCGCTGCACCTCATGCGCCGCGCCGACGGCACCTGGCTGACCATGGTCGACCACTACCGCTCGTACCCCACCCCGCTGGCCGCGGCCCGCGCCGCCGTCGACGAACTCGGCCCCGGCCGCAGCCTGCGCGAAACCGGCCCGCACACCGGAGGCGGGCATGGCGTACACGCGTAAGGACGTCAGCACCCTGACGAAGACCGAGCGGCGACGGTTCGTCAAGGCCCTGCTGGAGATCAAACGCCGGGGCGAGTACGACGAGTTCGTCCGCACCCACATCGAGTACTACGTCTCCGATGGCGAGGACGCCCTGCGTACGGCCCACATGGCGCCGTCCTTCCTGCCCTGGCACCGCCGGTTCCTGCTGGAGCTGGAGCGGGCGCTGCGCCGGGTGGACTCCTCGGTGACGGTGCCGTACTGGGACTGGACCAAGGACCGCTCCGCGACCGCCGCGCCCTGGACCGCCGACCTCCTCGGCGGCACCGGCCGGCGCTCCGACCAGCGGGTGACGACCGGGCCGTTCGCCCACGCGGCGGGCGACTGGACCCTGACGGAGAACGTCACCGACACCGAGTTCCTCACCCGGGACCTCGGCCGCGCCCGCGACCCGATCCAGTTGCCGACCGCCCGCGACCTGGAGTGGGCCCTGAAGGACCCGGTCTACGACAGCGCGCCCTACGACTCCACGGTCGGCAAGGGGTTCCGCAACAAGCTGGAGGGCTGGGGGAGCGGACGCGGCAGCACCTCCTGGCGCAACCACAACCGGGTGCACCGCTGGGTCGGCGGGGCGATGCTCGGCGGGGCCTCCGTCAACGACCCGGTGTTCTGGCTGGTGCACGCCTTCGTCGACCTCCAGTGGTCCCGCTGGCAGCGCCGGCACGGCCACCCCCGCTACCAGCCCGCCGAACCGCCCGGCCGGGGCAGCGCCCAGTACCGGCGGATCGTGGCCCGCCACCAGAAGCTCCCGCCGTGGGACGTGACCCCCGACGAACTGGAGGACCACGGCCGGATCTACCGGTACGCCTGAGCAACGTCTCAGGGCCCCGGCACTGGTCTTGCGCCGGGGCCCTGGGACGGTGGTGCGAGCGGGTGTCAGCGGCCGTAGCCGCCGTGGCCGCCCTTGTGCTTGTCGGTCTCCTCGCAGGAGTTGCCGAAGGCCGGGTTCAGCAGGCCGATCACGTTGATGGTGTTGCCGCAGACGTTGACCGGGATGTTGACCGGCACCTGCACGACGTTGCCGGACAGGACACCGGGCGAGCCGATGGCGGCACCCTGCGCGCCCGCGTCCGCCATGGCCAGGCCGGCGCCGCTGAGGACCACGGCACCGGTGCCGAGGACGACACCGGCAGCCTTCGCGATGCGAGACATCACGTTCTCCTTATGACTCGGGGAAGCGCGACGGGCGGGGTGCCGCCGCACTTTTCGTTCAACGCCGCGGGCGGGGGCGGGTCACGGCGCGACGACCCGGATCACCCTTCTCGAACAGGGACGGAACACGGGCGGCGGCAGCCGGGGAAATTCGCTCCGCCCGGGGCCGGGGTCTCCACTACCCTCCCCGCATGACTACCGACAACGGTGACCGGTCGTCCCCCCTCCCGGACCTGGCGGCGAGCCTGGCCGGCCTCCTCGCCGACGAGGGCCGGGTGCGCGCGTTCGCGGCCGTGGCCCTGGGCGCGGACAGCGCCGCGCGCGTCGCCGAGACGGCCGGGCTGTCCCCGCGCGAGACGGCCGCCGCCCTGCGCCGGCTGCGCGAAGGCGGCGTACTGACCTCCGGCGGCGACGGGAGCCTCACCGTCGCCCACGACCGTCTGCGCCGGGCCGCCCGCACGGACCGGCCGGCCGCCGGTGCGGCCGACGGTACCGGCGCCGACCTGGTGGTACGCACCTTCGTCCGGGACGGACGGCTGATCCGGCTGCCGGCCCGCTGGACCCGCAAGAAGGTGGTACTGCGCCACATCGCCGAGCGGACCTTCACGCCCGGCGTCGAGTACCCGGAGCGCACCGTCGACGAGAAGCTGCGCGCCTGGTGCGAGGACGGCGACGTCGACCATGTGACGCTCCGGCGCCACCTCGTCGACCTGGACCACCTGCGCCGCGGCGCCGGCGTCTACTGGCGCCCGTCCCCGTCCCCGTCCCAGGACACCCGTACGGCCTGAAGCGCCGCAGCGGAGCTCAAGGCAGCCGTCGTACCGGAGAACCCGCGAGGAACGCCTGGATCGCCTCGACCGCCTGGCCGTAGTACGTCGCGTAGTTGGCGCGGGTGACATAGCCGAGGTGGGGCGTGGCGAGCAGTCGCGGGGCGGTGCGCATCGGATGGCCGGCCGGCAGCGGCTCGACGTCGAAGACATCGACTCCGGCTCCCGCGATGCGCCCCTCGTGCAGGGCGGCGAGCAGCGCGTCCTGGTCGACGAGGGCCGCGCGGGAGGTGTTGACCAGGTAGGCGGTCGGCCGCATCAGGGCGAGCTCGGCCGCGCCGAGCAGACCCCGGGTGCGGTCGCCGAGGGCGAGGTGGACGGAGACGAAGTCGCTCTCCGCGAGCAGCGCCTCCTTGGAGGGCGCGAGTTCGACGCCCACCTCGTCGGCCCGTTCCCGGGTCAGGTTCTGGCTCCAGGCGCCGACCCGCATCCCGAAGGCGAGCCCGACGTGCGCGACCCGGCTGCCGATCTTTCCCAGGCCCAGCAGTCCGAGCCGGCGGCCGTGCAGGTCGGCGCCGACCGTGCGCTGCCAGGGCCCGCCCGCGCGCAGCCCGTTGCTCTCCTCGACCAGGCCCCGGGCCAGGCCGAGCAGCAGCGCCCAGGTCAGCTCGACGGGCGGCGTGGACGAGGAGGCCGTGCCGCACACGGTGACGCCGTGCGCCTCGGCGGCGGCGTAGTCGATGACGCTGTTGCGCATCCCGGAGGCGACGATCAGCTTCAGCCGGGGCAGCCGGGCGATCAGCGACCCGGGGAACGCCACCCGCTCGCGCAGGGTGACCACGATGTCGGCGTCGGCAAGCGCCTGGCCCAGCGCGTCCGCACTGTCGAGATGCCCGGCGAGGGAGACGACCTCCACCCGGTCCCGTACCGGCGCCCAGTCGGCGGCCTCGGCCGCCACCTGCTGGTAGTCGTCCAGAACGACGCACCTCAGACGCACTTCGACCGGTCCCTCCCCTGGGCGGTTCGCCCGGCGCTTCCCCGGGTGCTTCCCTCGGCGAACGGGCAGTGGCGCCCCCGGCAGGACTCGAACCTGCGGCCAAGCGCTTAGAAGGCGCCTGCTCTATCCACTGAGCTACGGGGGCCTGGTGTGGTGGCCTGACGTCGTGGTGCCCGGGGTGCGAGCTGTTCCGTGACGTTACCGGGGACAAGGATAGGGCTCCCGGCTCCTCGTCCCTGATGCTTCCCCTCCGTGGCTCGATGTGGAGGTTCGGTGAAGCAGCATCGATAATCGCAGGCAGGTGCGAATCGTGCATCGCTTTTGGCGTCTGGCGCATCGGGTGTTGTGCACTCGTTATGCCTGGACTGTGTTCTCGCCCCACTCGCCCCTTCCGCCCCAAGTGTCAGGTCGGCGCGCAGACATACTCATATGCTTCAGAATTCCCCTAAAATTGGGCATTCTTCCCATGTGGTGACCTTGGACGTACGGCCTCAGCTGCTCGACGCACTCTCCGCCCTGCGCGACCGTGTCGCGGCCGCACGCTTCCCGTTGCCCCTGGCCGGGGCTCCACGCGCGCGTGCCAACCGAGACGAACTGCTCAACCAGCTCGACGACTACCTGGTGCCCCGGCTCAGAGACCCCGAATCACCGCTGCTGGCCGTCGTCGGGGGCTCCACCGGGGCGGGCAAGTCCACCCTGGTCAACTCACTCGTCGGCAGACGGGTCAGCGAGGCCGGCGTGCTCCGGCCGACCACCCGCACCCCGGTCCTGGTCTGCCATCCGGAGGACCACCACTGGTTCAGCGGCATGCGCGTACTGCCCGACCTCACCCGGGTGTGGGTGCCCCACCAGGACCCCGGCGACGACCTGTTGCTGCCCGGTGAGAACCCCGCGCGCGTGCTGCGCATCGAGACCGCCGACACCTTGCCGCCCGGCCTCGCCCTGCTGGACGCGCCCGACATCGACTCCCTGGTCGCCGACAACCGCTCGCTGGCCGCCGAGCTGATCTGCGCCGCCGACATCTGGGTGATGGTCACCACGGCCGCCCGCTACGCCGACGCCGTCCCCTGGCACCTGCTGCGCACCGCCAAGGAGTACGACGCCACCCTGGTGACCGTCCTGGACCGGGTGCCGCACCAGGTGGTCTCCGAGGTGTCCCGGCAGTACGCCGCCCTGCTCACCAAGGCCGGGCTCGGCGACGTACCCCGGTTCACCGTGCCCGAGCTGCCCGAGTCGGCGTGGGGCGGCGGCCTGCTGCCCGCCACCGCCGTGGCCGCGCTGCGCACCTGGCTGGTGCACCGGGCGCAGGACCCCGCCGCCCGGCAGCACGTGATCGGCCGGACGGCGTACGGCCTGCTGAACTCCCTGAAGTCCCGGATGCCCGAACTGGCCGCGGCGGCCGCCGCCCAGTACGCCGCCGCGCTGCGGCTCACCTCCGCCGTCGACACGTCGTACGACAGCGAGCACGCGCGGGTACGGGGCCGGCTGCAGTCCGGCGCCGTGCTCGCCGGGGACGCCCTGAAGCGCTGGCGCGCCTTCCCGCTGGACTGCGCGCCCGGGGAACTGCTCGACTCCCTGGTGGAGAGTCTGAGCGCGCTCCTGCTGTGCGCCGTCACCGCCGCCGACGAGCGCGTCGACGAGGCGTGGCGGCGCGAACCGGCCGCCGCCGCGCCCGCCCTGACGGCCCGCGACCCCGCGGCCCCGGACAGCGCCGAGCACCGCATCGGGATCGCCGTACGGCGCTGGCGGCGCGAGTTGGAGGAGTACGCCGAGGACGAGGTCCGCGAACTCGACCGGTCCCTCGCCCCCGACCCCGAGGTGATCGCCGCCCTGGTCGCCACCGTGCTGCTCGGCGGCCGCCGGGCGCGCACCGCCGGGGAGGGACTCGCCGAGCGGATCGGCGCCCACGGCGCGCTGCGGCTGCGGGACCGGGGCGGCAGCCTGCTCACCGAACACGTGGACCGGATCATGCACATGGAACGCGAGCGCCGGCTCGCCCCGCTGGACGCCCTGGACGTCCACCCCGAGCCGCAGGCCGAACTGATCGCCGCGCTGTCGCTGCTGCAGAAGGAGAGGTGACCGGTGACCGCCGTCACTGACCAGGACCCCACCGAGCACACCGAGCACACCGACCACACGGGGGACGCGGACACCGGACCGGCCGGGGAGACGGGCCCTGCCGAGGACCGCCGCCGGGACCAGGAGGACCGCCGGGACCGTCAGGACCGCGAGGGCGGCCAGGGCCGTCAGGACCGCGACGGCGGCGACGGCCGCGAGGACCGCGAGGACCGCGACGGCCGCAAGGGGCTCAGGGGACTGCTGGGCCGCCGGGACGGCGCCGCCCACCGCGGTCGCCCCGCACCCGGCGACGGCGGGCACGCGCGCGCCCGGCCCTGGTCGACTGGACACTGCGCGAAGCCAAGCTCGGGCAGCCGATGCTCGCCGGCCCCGGTAAGGACGCCGACC